>CAMWXB010000093.1 GCA_947178125.1 uncultured Lachnospiraceae bacterium
CTAAATATAAATTAACAATTAAGTTAATCAAGAGAGTTAATTTAAACAATTTATAAAAAGGGAGGTCTTTTATTATGAAGCTCAAAAAATTGGCAGCACTTGGAATGGCAACTGTCATGGCGTTTTCTCTGACAGCCTGCGGCGGAAATGACGGCGCGGCATCTTCAAACACGGACAGCAGCAGTTCCACAACAGACAATGCGGCATCCGGCAGCGATAATGCAGCGGATACCAGTACAGCGGACAGCAGCGCAGGTTCAGATGCAGCATCTGGCATTCCGACAATTGACCAGATCAATGTCGGCGAGGATTATCAGGATCTGACGGCATCCATTAAAATCCTGACGAACAGAACGGATATCGTTGATACGGTATATAAGGGATATGCGGAAGAGTTCATGAAGCTGTATCCGAACATCACCGTTGAATATGAAGGAATGACTGATTATGAAGAAGGTGTTACCCTTCGTCTGACAGCCGGCGACTGGGGCGATATCATGTTCATCCCGACATCGGTATCAAAGAATGAATTATCAACTTACTTTATGCCTCTTGGTGATTACAATACCCTGGACGCGGTCTACAATTTCGTTGAAGAAAAAACGTTTGAGAATGTCGTTTACGGTATTGCGAACGGCGGTACGGCAAGCGGTATCGCTTACAATAAGAAGGTATGGGCGGATGCAGGCATCACAGAAATGCCAAAGACACCGGAAGAGTTCCTGGCTGACTTGCAGCTCATCAAAGACAATACGGATGCGGTTCCGCTGTATACGAATTTTGCAGCAGGCTGGACAATGGGCGCATGGGATGCTTATACAGACTGTGCGGCAACAGGTGACCCGGACTTCAAGAACAATATGGTACATATGAGCAATCCTTTTGCAAAGAGAGATGACATGACAGGCCCTTACGCAGTATACTACATCCTTTATGAATCAGTAGCGCGCGGACTTGTTGAAGATGACCCGGCAAGTACGGACTGGGAGTCCTCCAAAGGTGCGATCAACAGAGGCGAATATGCTACGATGGTACTCGGTTCCTGGTGTGTAGAGCAGTTCAAAGAAGCAGGAGATAACCCGGATGATATCGGATATATGCCTTTCCCGATCAGCGTGAACGGTCAGCAGTATGCCGGTTCCGGCGGAAACTACGCTTTCGGTATCAACGTAGATGCTTCTGACGATAATAAGATCGCTTCCATGCTTTATTTAAAATGGCTGATTGAAGAGTCTACGATTTATCTGGATGAAGGAAGTATCCCGGCGCGCAAGGACGGTGAGTATCCTTCCGTATTGGAAGCATTTGACGGTGTGACACTTCTTTCCAACAGCCCGGCTCCGGCAGGAGAAGAAGACTTATTCGATAGTGTCAACAACGAAAGTGAAGTTGGTATCAACAACAATGATTATCCGGATTGCGAAATCCTTGAAGCAGCTCTCTATGGCACAAGAACACTGGATGAGATCATGGATGAATGGAATCAGAAATGGACAGCAGCGCAGGAGTCACTTGGCGTAGAAGTTAATCAGTAAAGCAGTATGACTAAAAGGCGGCGCACTGCGCGCCGCCTTATCTGTTGAAAAAGGAGAAGACTATGGGTAAAGAAAAAATGGCAGGCGCAAAGTCTGATAAAACTTTTGGGGAATGGTTCAGAAGCAGAAAAGTCCAGAGATTTTTAGTCATTTTTACATTTATGTTCGTACCGTTGCTTTTACTGCTCATGTTTACTTATATACCATTTGGTAAAATGGTACAGTTCAGTTTCTACAATATGAAATACATCGGAAAACGTACTTTTGTGGGCCTGAAAAATTATGTGGAAGTATTTAACAGGCCGGAAATTTTTAAAGCATTGCTCGTCAGCCTTTACTATATGGGCGGTGCTGTCATCCAGCTCGCGCTCGCTTTGTTCTTCGCGACGCTGATGGTCTTTAAGGTAAAAGGAGAATCCGTATTCAAAGCGGCCATGTTCTTCCCTTATCTGATTTCCGGTATCGCGATCGGCTTTATCTTCAAATTTTTCTATGCCAGAGGATATGTTCTCGATTCCATCGTCGCGCTGTTCGGCGTTGCGGAGGAAAATATTCCGTACTGGCTGCAGGACACAAAAATTAATAATATATCGCTGGCGGCTACGTCAGTATGGAGATACACAGGACAGAATATGATCTTATTCTTAGGCGCCATGATGTCCGTGGATGCGAACCTGTATGAGGCGGCTTCCCTGGATGGGGCAAACAAATGGCATCAGTTCAAATACATTATTCTGCCGAGCATCAAATCAATCGTTGTTCTGAATCTGATTCTGTCGATCAGCGGTTCCCTGAGCGCATTCGAGCCGCCTTACGTTATCACGAACGGTACGATGGGCACGGGTACTTATTTCGTTATCATGAACAGACTGGCGCATGAGAACCAGAAAGTAGGCCTTGCGAGTGCGATGGCAATCGTATTGCTCATTATCATCATTCTTTGTACGGTAGCGCAGAAACTGTTCTTCGCGTATGTATTCGATGACGGGACCGACGATGAATCCAAGGCAGCGGTAAGGCGTAAGAAAAAGCAGACGAAAATGAACAAGGGTTCACGATAGAAGGGGGTAGCTGTAATGAATAAGAATCGTACGAAATCGATATTGTTTTCAATCTTTAAGTATGTCATGCTGGTATTGGCTGCAGTCATTGCGGTAATCCCGGTCGTCGTATGTGTGTTCACGGCCTTTAAGACAGAGGAAGAATACCAGACGACATCGGCGCTGGCGCTCCCGAAGAGCTTTTTGTATTTTGAAAATTTCAAAGTGGCATTCATACAGGCAAATATGCTCCGCGGTTTCTTCAATACGGCGCTTGTTCTGGTAGTCGTTCTCGCGGCTTCCGTATTGGTAAGTTCTATGATCGCGTATGTCTTGAACCGTTTTAAGTTTGTCGGGAATGGATTCATTCGGAATCTGTTCATGTTCGCGGCGCTGCTTCCCGGTATTGCAATGCAGGTAACGATTTATGAAATCATGAACTCTCTGCATCTGATCAATCACCTGTATGGTTATATGATCTGTCTGATGGGTACGGATATCATCTCCATTTATATCTTTTTACAGTTCTTCGAAAACCTGCCGACTTCGCTGGATGAATCGGCTATCATCGATGGCTGCACCTACTTCGGCGTTTTCTTTAAGATTCTTCTGCCGCTCTTAAAACCGGCAATCATGACGACGCTCGTATTAAAGGGTGTGGGCGTATATAACGAATACTATGCTGCGAACCTGTATCTGCAGTCCAAAGAACTGAAAACGATATCGACAGCGCTGTATACCTTTACAGGACCTTACGGAAGCCAGTATAATTATATCTGTGCCGGTGTGTTGATTACGATCATCCCGATTCTGATCATCTTTATCGTGTTCCAGAAACAGGTATACGGTGGTCTTGCTTCGGGGGCGGTAAAAGGTTGAAGAAGACTTGCATGGCAAGTCTTCTTCAACCGAAAGAATGCCCAACGGGTATTCTTCCAGTGGGGTATTCATCCCGTTGGGGCATTCTTCCAGCGGAGTATTCTTCCGTTGGGGTGTTTTGCCTGGTTGGTGATTGAAATGCAGTAAGGAAGATAAAGTTAAAAGGTTAAAAGAAAGAAGGGGTAACTGATATGAGCAAAGTAGAAATTTATGGAATTTCCGCATCGAACATTCCGTGGCAGGAAAAACCGGCGGACTTAGGCGGTGCGCCAGTATGGAGATACAGTGAGAACCCGATTATCGGGCGCAATCCGTCAAAAGGAATTGCGCGTATTTTCAACAGCGCGGTCATGCCATATGAAGGTGCGTTCATCGGCGTTTTCCGTGGAGAACAGACAAACGGCATTCCGTATATTTATCTCGGAAGGAGCAAGGACGCGATTCACTGGGAATTTGATGAGAATAAGATTCCTTTTAAGGATGAGGACGGCAATGATTTCATGCCCAAGTATGCTTATGACCCGAGACTTGTGAAAATAGAAGATACCTATTATATCATCTGGTGTCAGGATTTTTACGGCGCAGCGATTGGTATGGCAAGAACGACCGATTTCAAGACGTTTACCAGAATTGAAAATCCATTCCTGCCCTTTAACAGAAACGCGGTTCTTTTCCCGCGAAAAGTGAACGGGAATTTCATGATGCTGTCCCGTCCGAGTGACAGCGGCCATACGCCTTTTGGTGATATTTTCCTTTCCGAAAGCCCGGATATGGTCTATTGGGGAAAACACCGCCATGTAATGGGCAAATGCGACGAATGGTGGGAGAACCTGAAGATTGGCGGCGGCGCGGCACCAATTGAGACGAACGAAGGCTGGCTTTTGTTCTACCACGGTGTGACCGGAACGTGCAACGGTTATGTTTACAGCGTCGGCGGAGCGATTCTGGATATCGACAATCCGTCCGTCGTAAAATACCGTTGTGAGAACTTCCTGCTGACGCCGGAAGAGTGGTATGAGGAGAGAGGATTTGTTCCCAATGTAACTTTCCCATGCGCAACGATGCAGGATGCAGAGACCGGAAGAATCGCGATTTACTACGGCGCTGCGGATACTTATGTAGGGCTTGCGTTCACGCAGGTGGATGAAATCGTCGATTACATCAAAGAGCACAGCGTTGTCAGCAGTTCGGATACGGAAATTGGAAAGCGATAAAAGGGCAAGGGCAAATATTTTGCCCGAAAGAATGCCTTAAAAAGGCATTCTTCCTATTAGAGATTAGAGAGGGAACAGAATTATGATTCATAAACAATATTATGTGGAGAAGGCGAAGGTTGACAGGCTGGTGGCGGCGAAGAACCGCAAGAGCGATTATTACAACGGTATTTATGACAGATACGAATATCCGGTGCTGACCCGCGACTTTGCGCCCGTACACTGGCGGTATGACCTGAACGAGGAGACCAATCCGTATTTTATGGAGCGGCTTGGCATCAATGCGGTGATGAATTCCGGCGCCATCTATCTGAACGGAAAATACCATCTGGTAGTCCGGGTGGAAGGGAACGACAGGAAATCTTTCTTTGCGGTGGCGGAGAGCGAAAGCGGCGTCGATGGCTTTCATTTCTGGGATTATCCGGTGGAACTGCCGGATACCTGCCCGGAGGAGACGAACGTATACGATATGCGTCTGACACTGCATGAGGACGGCTGGATTTACGGTGTTTTCTGTTCAGAGAGCAAGGATAAGGAAAATCCCGACCTGTCGGCGGCGGTAGCCGAAGCGGGAATCGTCAGAACGAAGGATTTGAAAAAGTGGGAACGGCTGGACAATTTAAAGACCCTGCAGTCCCCGCAGCAGCGTAATGTCGCACTGCATCCGGAGTTCGTTGATGGCAAATACGCTTTCTATACAAGACCGATGGATGGATTTATCGAAACGGGAAGCGGCGGTGGAATCGGCTTCGGACTGTGCGAAGACATCGAGCATGCCGTGATTGACGAAGAAAAGATCATCAGCAGAAGGATTTATCATACAATTACGGAGTCCAAGAACGGAGCGGGCGCCGTGCCGATCAAAGGAAAGAAATGTTGGATTCATTTTGCGCATGGTGTTCGAAACACGGCGGCAGGTCTTCGGTATGTGCTCTATATGTTCGGAACGGATTTAAAGGACCCTTCGAAAGTGATTGCAGAGCCTTCCGGCGTATTCCTGGTTCCTTTTGGCAAGGAACGTGTAGGGGACGTTTCCAATGTGGTATTTACCAACGGCGCAGTCGCGCGGGAAAACGGCGATATCTATCTTTATTATGCGTCCTGTGATACGCGGATGCATGTGGCGACGACGACAATCGACAAAATCGAAGACTATCTTTTCAACACGCCGCAGGATCCGCATCGCTCACCCGACTGCGTAAAGCAGAGATGTGAACTGATTCGGAAGAACCTGGAACTGTTGGAAAAGTGTGAAGAGAAGTTCTAAAAAGCCAACACACCTGACGGTGTGGCAGCAAAGGCTGCTTCGTTAAGAACTTCTACGGTTCGCGTTGCGAACCTTCTTCACAAGGCGAACAAGTTCGCCTCGCAGAATGCCCTGACGGTCATTCTGCATAGATTGTTTGTGCCGACTGTGTCGGCATGACTGGAAGAGTGAATGGGATATTAAGGGGAAGCGGCATGGAAATCATGCCATAAAATGAAGGGATTTTAAGGAAATAAAAGAGGAATTGCAGGATGTATCGACCGGATTTAACGAGATTAGAGAATTGTATGCGCCGGGCTGTGCGCGGGGGCGAAATAACGATTGGCTTTCTGGGCGGTTCCATCACCCAGGGAAGCCTTGCATCTACAGAACAGAATACTTATGCTTACAGGGTGTTTGAGTGGTGGGAAAATGCTTTTCCGAAAGCGCGGTTCCATTATGTGAACGGCGGTATCGGCGGTACGACTTCCCACTATGGGGTATCCCGTGCGGTAACGGATGTGCTGATGTATCAGCCGGATTTTGTTGTCGTCGATTTCAGCGTGAACGATGCCGTGGAAGAAGATGAGCAGGGTGAAAGCTGTGGCGCGGAGGCGCTTTTCGGCGGGAAAGTATCGGAAACTGCTTTTTTCCGGGAGACCTATGAGGGGGTAGTGAGAAAACTGCTGGGCTGGCCTTCCGCGCCGGCGGTGCTGCTGTTGAACAATGTTTACTATGACACGGGACTGAATGCGCAGGGGTATCATAACGCGGTCGGCGAATGGTATCATGTGCCCCGTGTGAGCATCAAAGACACGGTGTATATGAGGATGAAAGCCGGAGAATATACGAGGGAAGAGTTGACACCGGATGGTCTGCATCCGAACGATAAAGGACACGCTCTTGTGGCGGGGGAGATTACGGCTTTTCTGGAACAGGTGAAGGATGGGCTGGAAGAGTCTGAGAGTCCGGGAAAGGGGCTGCTGGAAGAATCAATGCTTCCAGCTCCCATGACGGACAACGCATATGAGAATGCAAGGCGGCTGACGATACGGGAAATTTCTCCGGCGCTCGCGGGTTTTCGTGCGGATACAAGGGAAAAGACCGGCCATCTGGACCATTTCAAGAACGGCTGGATCGGAAAAAGGGCCGGGGATGCCATTACCTTTGAGGTGGAGGCTTCCTGCATCGCTGTCCAGTACAGAAAGACGATTGCGCGGCCGGCAGTCCGTGCGGAACTGATTCTCGATGAAAACACGGAGCAGAAAATATTGCTGGACGGTAATTTTGAAGAAGACTGGGGAGATTGTCTTTATCTGGAGCCGGTATTACATCATGGCGAAAAGACAAGGCATAAGGTGGAAATCGTCATTCCCGAAACGGAGTCAGAAGAGGATACGGCGTTTTATCTGATGGCTCTGATCATAGCGTGAGAACAACTTCTAAAAGGCCAACACACCTGACGGTGTGGCACCAGTGGTGTGCTTAAGTTTCACCTGAAGGTGAAACGCCAAGAAGTTCTACGATTTGCCGAAGGCAAGTCTTTATCACAAGGCGAACAGGTTCGCCTCAAAGAATGCCCAAAATACGGGCATTCTTCCTGATGTGCAGAGAACCGCCCAGAGGCGGTATGGAGGAATAGAATGAGCATTTTAAAACTGAAGCCGGGCTTTAAAGATTATATCTGGGGCGGACACCGGCTGGTGGAGGAGTACGGGAAGGAATTCGACGGAGAAATCCTTGCTGAATCCTGGGAATTGTCCTGTTATCCCGATACACCATCCACGATCGCAAACGGTGTTCATGCCGGAAAGACGCTCCGGCAGTATATAGAGGAACAGGGAAAAGGCGTGCTCGGAACGAATTGCGGCCGATTTGAAGATTTCCCGATTCTCATCAAATTTATTGACGCCAAAGCGGATCTGTCCATTCAGGTGCACCCGGATAACGAATATGCGCTGAAGAACGAAGGACAGTACGGAAAGACAGAGATGTGGTATGTCATGGATGCCGGAAAAGACGCGTTCCTGTATTTCGGCTTCCAAAAGGAAATCAGCAGGGAAGAGTTTGCAAGAAGGATTGAAGAGGATACCCTTACGGAAGTGCTGGAAGCGGTACCGGTCAAACGGGGCGACATGTTCTTCATTGAGGCCGGAACGATTCATGCGATCGGCAAAGATATCCTGCTCGCGGAAATCCAGCAGAATTCCAACGTGACCTACCGCGTGTACGATTACGGAAGAGTCGGAGCCGACGGAAAGAAAAGAGAGCTTCATATCGAAAAAGCGCTCGATGTGACGAACCGTAAACCCGCCGACAAGGGTAAAGATTTTTACCCGCATGTGGCGGACTGTGATTATTTTACGGTGGATAAGCTGGAACTGGACGGGGAAAAGATGAAAGAAATGCGGGGCTGCGTGTCAGAGGCGTCTTTCATGAGCATCCTGATACTGGACGGTCACGGCACGATTTCCAGTCAGGAAGAAACGCTGGAATTTCAAAAGGGTGACAGCCTCTTTTTACCGGCCGGAAGCGGCGATTACCGGATGGAAGGCGTCTGTGACGGGCTGGTTACGACGATTCGGGAAAAGAGGGCGGATTAAGGAAGAAAGAAATCAGAAAAGGAACGGATGAAAAAGGTGTAGAGTGCTCAGAATCCTGTGAGGGATTCGAGAGGACTTTACACCTTTGTTTCTTAATTTACTGCGGACTCTCATCAGACCTGGAGTTTCGACGGAATTGAGACGGTGTCATACCGGTTTTGTCTTTGAACTGCGTGGCCAGATAGTCTCCGTGACAGAATCCTGTTTCCAGGGCAATCTCCATAATCGTCTTGTCGGTCTGTGCGAGCAGCGACTGCACATGCCGAATCCGGACATCGCTCAGGTAATCCGTAAAAGACATTCCCAACTGTTCGGAAAACAGTCTGGAGAAATAGGCGGCGGAAAGGCCGGATTTTTTTGCCAGATATTCCAGCGTCAGTCTGCTGCCATAGTTTTGTTCGATGATATACAGGGATTGTATGATCTTTTCTGACAGGGGAGTGCGAAAATACACGGTACTGTCTGCCAGACGCTCCTCCCAGATTGTTGTAAAGAGGCGAAACAGCATACCCTGCAGAATGAATTCTTTATACACAGTGCCTTTTTCATACTCATATAGCATCTCATGGAACATCTGGCAGATTTTTTCCTGAGACGGACGGGTAAAATGACAGACTTTTTGTTCATAGAGCTCGTCAATCATATATTTTCCAATCTGACGGCAGAAGGGTTCAATAAAATCAGGAGAAAATTTAATGATGTAACTTTCATAGGGCAGGCTGCTCTGGGGAATCGTATAATGATATAAAAAAGGCGGTGCCATAGCCACATCCCCGGCGTGGTAATCAAAACTCTGAGTCGGTGTAATGGTGCGCCTGTCGCCTGAGATGACGTAGCCGATATTGTAATGATCGGTAGCCATCTGCATAGGGTGCATCCGATAATCGGCAGGGCGTACATTGTGTTTTATGGTAATCCTTTCTTTTTCGGGCAGCTTGTCCGGCATATCAGATCTTCTCCATTTTTAGTGTTTTCAATTTCTAATATGTCATAATTTCTAAGAAAATTCAAATAAAAAAACAATATTATGAATGAAATCTTCATAAATTTAATCTACACTTACATTGTAAGTTGTTAGAAATCAGAAATCCGTGAAGTGGACAGGAGGTATGACTATGGAACCAATCAGAGCGATCGTTCTGGGTGCAGGACGAAGAGGTACGGATGCCTATGCGCCATATGCGCTGAAAAATCCTGACAAGCTGCAGATTGTGGGTGTGGCTGATCCCAGTGATATACGGCGGGAACACATGCGCAGGCAGCACAATATTCCTGAGGAAAACTGTTATGTAAGCTGGCAGGCATGTCTTCAGAGACAGAAATTTGCAGACGCCGTGTTCATCTGTACACAGGATCAGATGCATTTTGAACCGGCCATGAAAGCCATCGAGGCCGGATATGATATTCTTTTGGAGAAGCCTATAGCGCCTACGGCCCGGGAGTGTTTTTTAATCGAACAGGCAGCCCGGAAGGCAGGAGTCAGAATTTTAGTCTGCCATGTGCTGCGCTATGCCAATCATTACAGGAAAATAAAGGAGCTTGTGGACAGTGGCTTGATCGGGGAAATCGTACATATCAATCATATTGAGGCAGTGGGAGACTATCATCAGGCTCACAGCTATGTCCGGGGCAACTGGAACAACAGTGAAACCAGTTCTCCCATGATTCTGGCAAAATCCTGTCATGATATGGACCTGCTGCGGTGGATTATAGGAAAAAAATGTACAAGGCTGTCCTCTTTTGGCTCTCTGAAATATTTCAACGGGGCGCATATGCCGCAGGGGGCTCCCCTACGGTGTACAGACGGTTGCCCCCATTCTGCGGAATGTCCCTATGATGCCGTTAAGGTATATTGTAGTCCTGACACGTCCTATTGGTTTCAGTCTGCGGTCACGGGCGATCCGAATCCCACACAGGAGAAGCTGATGGAGGCAGTCAGGACGGGCCCCTACGGAAGATGTGTATTCCGGTGCGACAACAATGTTGTGGATCATATGGTTGTAAATCTGGAGTTTGAGGGTGAGGTCACGGTGGCCTTTACCATGGCAGCATTTACGCCGGCCATTGAGAGAGAAATGACCATTATGGGTACCAAAGGGTATCTGCGCGGCAGTCTGGAGCAGGAAAAAATCTGGGTGACAGACTTTTTGACCAAACGCACAGAGGAAATCGACACGAGGAACGGGCAGTTTGGGCATATCGGACATGGCGGCGGAGACGAAGGGCTGGTCAGAGATTTTGTACGGGTGCTGCGGGGAGAGGAGACGGGAGACCGGGTGACGGAAATCGGCATTTCCTGTGAGAGTCACATGATAGCATTCGCGGCGGAAGAGTCCAGAATAAGAGGCAGTGTAGTAGAAATGAAGACATTTATGCGCGGGCAGACGGATGCCGTGAATTAGCCTGCGATGCGGAGGGAATATAATGCGGATCGTCAGGGCAGGAGATTTAGATTCGCATTTCCCTGTTTACATTTTGTTGCTTTTTTTCCACCGGAAGTATGATAAGATGGCAGAAGGGGGAATGAAACAGAATGAAAATTTTAGTGATCGAAGATGACGCCTCTATTTCGGAACTGCTTTGCATGAATCTGAATGTGGCTGGATATGACGCAATTCCTGTTCTTGACGGACTGCAGGCGGAGGAAATGCTGGAAAAAGAGGACTGCGGTGATATCGCGCTCGCATTGGTGGATGTGATGCTGCCCGGAAAGGACGGTTTTGCTTTGATGGAGGATTTGCGAAAGGCGCAGATTCCTGTTATCTATCTGACGGCAAAGGATGATGTGATTTCCAAAGTGCATGGCTTAAAGGCAGGGGCGGAAGACTATATCGTGAAGCCTTTTGAAGTGCTGGAACTTCTGGTGCGGATAGAAAAAGTGCTGCAGAGGACAGGCCGCGGCAGGGAAAAAATACAGATACGGGATGTTGTCATTGACTTAAAGGAACACAGCGTGACGAAAAACGGGGAAAGGATACCTCTGAAACCAATGGAATATGAACTGCTCGTGACGCTGGCAAAGGGCAGGAATGTGGCTTTCAGCAGGGAAGAACTGCTGAACAGGCTGTGGGGAACGGATTATGTGGGAGAGACAAGGACCGTCGATGTCCATATCGGCCAGCTGCGTAAGAAACTGGATTTTTATGAAGTGATCCGTACGATTTCCAAGACTGGATACAGACTGGAATAGTGTGAGAAGAACTTCTAACACTCGCGACAGAGGCCGCTTCGTGAAGAAGTTCTACGATTTGCCAGAGGCAAATCTTTCTCACACGAAAGAACGCCTGAAATACGGCGTTCTTCCTGACAAACTTGTTTGTCATAAGCTTTGGCTTGTCTTGAGATTTTGAGATTGATCATGCAGGTTGAGAGAAAGGCATAGTGGTTAGAATGAAACTCTGGAAAAAGCTATCTGTGATAACGATGACGACGCTTCTTGCGGGTACTGCGGCAGCAGGGGCGGCCGTTATCTATCATTCGCTCCTTTTTAATGAGGGAAAGACCATCGAGAATTATGAGCAGCAGCTGAATGCTGTTTCCTATGCTGTGGGAAAAGAACTGGATTATGAACCGCTCAAAGGGTTTAACGATACGACGGCCAATGCTTATTATGATTATATCATCAAAAAGTTCGATGCCTCTTCCTATATCCTGCTAAAGAAAAATGAGGTTGTCTGTAATATGACGCCTTTTCTGCTGACGGAGCTGTCGGATGAGCGGTGGGAGATGTTAGTGCGCGGGAGCGTTATCCAGAAGAACGGAAGACAGTATATCCTGCTTGCGGGCAGGGATGTGCCGGAGATGGGAGATCAGGGTTATAAACTGATTCTGGTGCGGGATATTTCCTCTCTTTATGAGGATATCCGCAGGCAGGCTTTTTTTTATTTCGCCATTTATCTCGGCATGGCGCTGGCTGCTGTGTTTCTGGTTTTTGTTATGACGAAAAAGGCGCTCGCCCCTTTGCGGGAATTGCAGCGGGCGGCGCAGGATATCAGCGGCGGGATGTTTTGCAGGCGGGCAGATGTATCCGCCCGCGATGAAACGGGCGAGGTGGCGGAAGCTTTCAACAGTATGGCGGAGCGGATTGAAAGACAGGTGGAAGAATTGTCGTCAGAGTCGGAGCGGCGCCGGCAGATGCTCGGAGCTCTGACACATGAGATGAAAACGCCTATGACTTCCATCATGGGTTATGCGGATTCTCTGCTCCATGTGAATCTGTCACAGGAACAGAAAGAAAGCGCCCTGCGGCATATTTATGACGAGTGCGGCAGACTGGGGCGTGTGAACAGTAAGCTGATGAGCCTGATCGGAATGTATGATAACGACAGCATTTCCATGGAAGAGACCTCCATAGAGGAAGTATTTGAGGCGGTCGCTGAATTGGAAGAAAAGAATATGAAATCGAGAAAGATGGCATTAAAGCATACATGTCGGATGAATAAACGGTTTATGGATAAAGATTTGATGATCAGTCTGCTGGTGAATCTGGTCGATAATGCGGCCAGGGCAAGTGAGGAAGGTGCGTGTATTTATATGACGGCGCGGGAAAACACCATTGCAGTACGCGACAATGGATGCGGGATTCCGAAAGAGGAGATTCCCAGAGTAACGGAAGCTTTTTACATGGTGGATAAGGCGCGTAGCAGGAAGGCGGGCGGAAACGGACTGGGGCTGGCGCTATGCAGCAGGATTGCCAAACTGCACGGCGCAGACCTTCGGATTGAGAGCGAACCGGGAGAGGGCACGGAAGTCTCTGTCGTGTTCCCCGAGTAGCGTCTGTGCTGCGGAGGCTGCGCCTTTTACAGAAAGAGGCAGATGCTGTAATCGTAGTGGCGTTCAGGCAAGAATTTACGGAGTAAATTCTTGTGGCGCAGACTGCTGAGTCTGCGCCTTTTACAGAAAGAGGCAGATGCTGTAATCGTAGTGGCGTTCAGGCAAG
>CAMWXB010000094.1 GCA_947178125.1 uncultured Lachnospiraceae bacterium
CTTCCGCCGCTTCCGTTCTCCGTGCCCGCTCCGCTTCCTGTACTTCCGCCGCTTTCGTTCTCCGTGCCTGTTCCGCTTCCCGTTCCACTGCCAGCGCTTCCGTTCCCTGTACCTGTACCTGTTCCAGTGCCAGAACCCCCGCTGGTTCCGCTTCCGCTCGTCGTTCCGCCGTTCCCCGTCGAACCGCCGCTATTTCCACCAGTGGTTGGCTCCGATGCCGCCTCTTTCACCTGGACAATAATGGGAATATGATTTACCGTATAATAATTATTCTCATCCGGGTTATAAGATACATAAAAAGTATATTCGCCGGCGTCTGTCAGCACAGTTTCCGCATTGCTTTCCCAGAGAAATCCATCCGGAAGCACAATACTTCCCAAAACTGCTCCGACCTCTACTTCCAGCCCCGTCGGAACCTGACACACCGGAACTGTCTTGGTCACAGTAACGCTGATATTCTTTGTGACCGTATTATATTTCGTTGTGTCCGCCGGTGTATAGACTGCCTCATATGCCGGCGTCCCCACCGATAACGAAATATCCCCGTTTACCCATACCCAGCCGGAGGGAAGCGCGACATCCGCCAATCGGATGCCTTCCCGGTAAGTGACCGGAGACAGGACCGGCGTTGCTACGACCGGATCCGCTTTCACTACCGTAACGGTACAATTCGCACTGCTGGCACCGCCCCTGGCACAGGTAACGGTCGTATCTCCCGGCGAAAGGGCCGTGACTTTTCCCTGCGCATCGACCACAGCAACTGCCGGATTGCTGCTGGTAAAAGTCATATCATTCACATGATCCACTTTAGAACCGTTCACATAAGGAACCAGCGTTATGCTCTTATCCACTTCCAGACTGCTGACACTCGTTTTATCCAGCGTGATCGCATCCGTCTTTTCCGGCTGCGCACAGGCCGACGCAGGCATATTTTCATACACCGGAATCTTAAAGACAAAACGTCGTTCCAACACGCCCGCTTTTTGATAAGCTTTATAAATACTGGAGGCCTCACAATAGGGTGCCTCTATATTCTGCATATATTGATGTGTGTAATTGGCATATTTTCCGTTCGCTACATTAAATTTTTCCAGATACAGCGTATCCTGCCCCCACAGGATATACTGATTGCCAATGATTTTAGCCCCGCCGTACAAAGAAGAATAGCGCGTATTCCAGCCTTCCATCTTGGCCTTTGCCAGCCCTCTTCTGATCGTTTCCGCATCTCCGGTCCCCGACGCGCTGACATTAAAATAATTATAATATCCTTCATAGCCAGGGTATGTACCCGATATCAACGCCGAACTTCCTCTTACCCCCTGTTCCTGCAGTACTCTGGAAGCCAGATGGAAAGGGCTGACGCCGAGTTCCTGCCCAATTGTCGTAAATGCCTGGGCATAGGTCCTGCCGTCATCCGGAATCGCAGAGGCCATAAAGGAACCGGCCAGAATCCCCTCTACCGCATCCGTCGTATGATAAGAGCTATTATAAATGAGCTGTTCGAACTGAAAAATATGAGCATCATCGAGAAAGTTCCTCGGATCCATATAATACTTCAAAATACCTTCAGAAGCATAACTCCAGCCGCGCTGCGGCGCACTCCCATTCTGCCACGAACCGGACTTGCTGCTGGAAATCCAGCTTTTATCTCCCAGTTCATTTGCAATGGCCGTATTCCAATCGAGCCCTGTATCCATTCGGACAAATATCCATTCAGGATGCTTCTCTTTCAAGGCATAGAGCGCATTCTGATAAGAAGCCGGAAATTCGTCAATATCGGTACCACCTTCCGAAAGATCCATCACCATCGGTATTGCGGATAAATCCAGATAAGTTTCTTCCCACCCGGCAAAATCTTCATCCGAAGTTGCCAGATATCCTTTTTCCACATACCCCGTATACTCCACACCATTCTGATACAAAAGCACCTGATACCAGATACCGCCGTACTCATCTGTTTCCACATCCGTAATCTGCACAGACTGTCCGCTGACAACGGTATGAACCGTTTCACTATCCAGAGAAGGCTCCGCCTTTACCTCATATTCATCACACAGATAAATAGACGCGAGCACTGCTTTCTTTTGTATAATGAGATAGAGACTGTTCTTTGCCTCTTCCGGGTTTTGAAGAATGCCGCCAGTCTGAGGCACTTCCACCGTAATGACAGGAATTTCGATACTGTCTTCTGAAGTCTCCTTGACCGCATACTGCGTTTCATCCCATTTCGGATAAAAAACATAATATGGCTGTCTGGTCGCATCAAAATCCTCTTCGCATTCCCATGCCACTGTCAGTTCCACAGGCTCCTCTTCTCCATCCAGCCATACCAGGAGCGTTTCCGGAAAAACACCCAGCAGTTCTTCCAACATCGGCTTATACATACAGGGAAAATAGGCATCTTCTTCCGCAAGCGCCTCAAATCCCACAATATACTTTACGGAATCTATAGACCCCGCTTCCGGCTGGACCGTATCTTCCGATTGAATCACATCTTCCGGTTGTGACATCTCCGCAGCCAGAGCGCTGCATGGCTGCAAAAGAGCCATCAATGCCACCATCATATAAGATAAAAATTTAATGTATCTTCTTTTATGCCCGAGCTTTCTCATTGGTATAAAATCCTTTCCACATTATGTCAACACATTAACTGTACCATTATGTGATGCATTATGTCAACTGCAGTTACAGCAGTTTCCATTATACCGTAAAATGCGCAGACATAACTGCCTGCGCACTCTTTTTATCTGGATAACATTTTGTTGATTTCCTCTATTCCCCGTTCCAGCTGATTATCAAACCCATCATCATAATAAGCATCTCCGTCAAATTCACATATGATATCCGGTTCAATGCCGATATTATGAATATTGTTGCCTTTGGGCGTATAATACGCGCTGACTGTCAGCTTTATGGCAGTGCCGTCGGTAAGGGGCAATATCCGCTGCACGATTCCCTTTCCAAAAGTAGTCGTACCGACCAGAAGACCTTTTTCATAATCTTTGATCGCGCCTGCCAGAATTTCCGATGCACTGGCAGAGTTGCCATTTACCAGCACGACTAACGGGATCCGTATTTCATGGTCTCCATCGCAGCTATATTCCACACGTTTTCCGGAGCGGTCTTCCGTATAGACAATCAAACCCTCCGGCAAAAGCTGCCTTGAAATGTCCACAACGGCTGAAAGGCTTCCGCCCGGGTTGCTCCGCAGGTCGAGAATCAGGCCCGCCGCATCCGCTTTCTGTATTTCCTTCATCGCCTCATCGAACTGGTTCACCGTCACGTCATCAAACTCCGTTATCTGAATATAACCGATATGGTCATCCAGCATCTCATAATTAACGGTAGGAGATTCAATCTGTCTTCTGACGACATCCATTTCCAGATAGTCGCTTTCTCCTTCTCTGTAAATCGTCAAATGTACCGTCGTTCCTTCTTCCCCTTTAATTCTGGAGACAATTTCCGTCAAATCGAGGCCCTGTGCGGATTCTCCGTCTATCTTGTAAATAATATCATTTTCCCGCAGCCCGGCATCCTGTGCAGGCGTGTTCTCAATAACGCCATTAATCTTACCAAAACCGGTCGTCTTATCGAGACTGATATATGCGCCGATGCCATAGTAAATGCCTTCCGTATCCTGCATCATCTGCTTCCACTCTTCCGCCGTATAGTAAACGGAATAAGGGTCGCCCAGAGAATCTACGATTCCGGCGTACATTCCCTCTATCATGGCATCCGTATTAATATCCTCTTCCTGATAATAATATTCCCCGATTACTTCTTCAATCGCTTCCAACTTGGCCATGGAATCGTCATTGACAACATTCTCCGCCGCCGTTTCTTCCATACTTACCGGCTTCGCTCTTCTATGCTGCATAAGATCGGCAAATTTAACTCCAATGAAAATACAGCTTGCTGTCAGTGCACTGATGATGACTCCGGTCAGCAGACCGACGAGAAACATTTCTTTCGTCTGCCGGGGTTCCTGTTTCGGCCCGTTCATCCCCAAATTATTCCCTGCTCCCTGATTTATTTCATTACTATTACTATATCCATAATTATCCAAAATCATTCATCCCCATCTACCCATATTTATATCCATACTTCTCCCAGCCGTACCGCCGCTTACAAATAACTCCACGGACTCACATAATTACCGTTCAGACGCACGCTGAAATGCAGATGCGGTCCCGTCGAACGGCCAGTGCTTCCCACTGCTGCAATGTTCTGACCCTTAAAAACGGATGCGCCCTTCGATACATATAATGTAGAGCAGTGCATATATATCGTATACAGGCCATTTCCATGATTGATCATAATATAATTTCCCATGGACGAACTGTAATCAGCCGCTACCACATCCCCATCATAAGCGGCATATATAGGCGTACCGCTGGGCGCTGCCAAATCAATACCGTTATGGAACTTCTCAACACCGAGCGTCGGATGTATCCGGTTCCCATAATCATCTGACAATCTCCGATACCCGGGACATGGATGAGCGAATATACCGCCGTCATAAGATCTGGCTTTGGCATTTTCTGCTGCCAGTCTGGCTTTTTCTTCCGCTACGGCCTTCTCCAGTGCCATGATTTCCGCATTTTCTGCCGCTATCATATCTTCATACTCTTTAATAGCGGCTTCCTTCGTGGAAATATCCTCGGACACGGAAACAATCTGCGCTTCCTTCTCTGCGATCAGGGAATTGACTGACACTTCTTCCGCCTCTACGGCAATCTTTGCTTCATCCAGCACTTCTCTCTGGGCTTCCAGTTCCGCTTTACAAAGTTCTATCAACTCCCTCGTCTTTACATATTCAGCCAATTGATCTCTGTCATAAGCGGACAGCGCTTCTATGTAATCTGCTTTATTGATCGTATCCGAAAGACTGGTCGCCGAAAAAAGGAGTTCCATATAAAGCGAATCACCTTTTTCGTACATAAATTTGATACGCTTTTTCATCGCCTCATACTGTTCTTCCTGCTTTGTAACCGCATCATTCAGTTCCTGCGTAGTCAGTTCAATTTCATATTCCTTCTGCGCGATCAGATTATTATATTCGCTAATCTTATCCTGAATATTGCTGAGTTCCGTATCAAGCTGTTCGACATAGGCATTCAGATCGTTCTTAGACTGTTCCAGTTCCTTTTTGACCGCTTCGATATCGGTCAGATTGGACTTCAAACCCTCTACTTCTTTCTTCGCCGCTGCGATTTCCTCTTCTTTTTCCTGAATCGCATCGTTCGTGACTGCCTCTGCAGTCTCTGCCGGAAAGACAAATATTATACTGATACAAACTATAATACTTAGCATTTTTTTCAAAATCTTCATATAATTTGCGCCTTTCCTCCTTCGCGCACACCGCTGTCCAGATCACACTCTTAAATGCTTTCTAACTGTCGTGATACTTCCGAAAAATCCAATTCCTACGCCAATTCCAATGGATACCGGAATCAGCACATTGAAAATCTGTTCTACCGTCAAAAAGCTCAGCAGATGGGAAAGCGCTGAAAACCTCTCCACAATGTACTCCATAACGATGTTATATAAAAGATAAATAATTCCGAGCGGAATTGCCGCGCCGATCAGTCCGATCAACATACCCTCGATCACGAACGGCGAACGAACGAAAAAGTCTGTTGCACCGATATATTTCATAATGTTGATTTCTTCTTTTCTGACAGAAATACCGATCGTGACCGTATTGCTGATCAGGAAAATGGATACCGCGAGCAGAATCGCGATGATTCCCACCGAAACGTAAGCTACCAGCGCATTAACTCCTGTCAGCGTCCTTGCTGTCACTTCAGAGCGGTTTACCTTTCTGACCCCTTCGATGGATTCCAGATACGTCACCAATGCAGGCTGCATGGAGACATCGCTCAGATAAATCTGGTAGTTAGCGGAATCCGCAAGCGGATTCTCCGTAAATCCGTCCGCATATTCTCCAAGATAATCTGCCTTAAAACTTTCCCACGCCTCCTCGGCCGATACAAAATGAACGTTCGACACTTCCGTCCTTCTTGCAATCATTTCTCCAATTTCCTGTATCCGGCTGTCCTCAAGTCCTTCCTGGAAGAACACGGTAACGGATACGCCCTGCTCTGCATTCTTCACAATATGCTGAAAATTGCTGACGACCGCATAAAACAGGCCGAACAGAAAAAGACAGGCACTGATCGTAGCAATCGAAGCAAGTGTAAACCACTTATTTCTGAAAATATTCCGAAAGCCCTGACGAAGCGTGTAGAAAAATGTATTAATCCTCATCGATATATCCTCCCTTTTCTTCGTCGCTTACAATAACGCCCTTTTTCAGCGTAATAACTCTTTTCTGCATCGCATTGACGATTTCCCTGTTATGCGTGACAACAAGGACCGTCGTGCCGTTTTCATTGATCTGCTCCAAAAGCTTCATGATTTCCCAGGAATTCTTCGGATCCAGATTACCGGTCGGCTCATCGGCAAGCAGTACAGTCGGTTTATTCACCAGCGCTCTTGCAAGAGCGACCCTTTGCTGTTCACCGCCGGAAAGCTGCTTCGGCTTCGCCTTGTATTTTCCTGCCAGTCCTACGATCGCAAGGATACTCGGAACATTTTTCTTAATTTCCTTATTGGACTTCTGAATAATCCTCTGCGCAAAAGCTACGTTCTCATAGACATTCCTGTCCTTCAACAGACGGAAATCCTGAAATACGATTCCAATATTACGCCTGAATTTTGGTATTTTCCGATGCTTTATCCTCGCCAGGTCATACCCCATGACATTGATGCTTCCACTCGTAATCGTAAGTTCCCGCAGCAAAAGCTTGATCAGCGTGGATTTACCGGAACCGCTGTCGCCTACGATAAAAACAAATTCTCCTTTATTGATATGGAGGTCAACATCCTTCAACGCCGGCGCTCCCGTCGAATAAGCCTTACAGACTTTGTTCAGCGAAATGATCTCGGTATTTTCCGACACCGCTCTTCTTCTTTTTCCCCTGGCAGACACAGCTGTCCTTTCGCTCCTCTGATTACCCTTTTTTTCTCCCACTGTAATAACCCTTTCTCTCAGCCTGCGACATTTGAATGCGAATACAGTCCGCCATGCGCAAGACACAATATTCGCAAGACTAACAATTAACCTGTTTACCTCTTAATATTCAAAGTTCTCCATGTACTTCATATACTTAACGACCATAAGCGCTATCTTGAATGTAATCGCATCTTCAAACACCCTCAGATCAAGCCCTGTACTTTTCTGTAGTTTATCCAGCCTGTATACAAGCGTATTTCTATGAATAAAAAGCTGTCTGGAAGTTTCCGAGACATTCAGGCTGTTCTCAAAAAATTTGTTGATCGTCGTCAAAGTTTCTTCATCAAAATCATCCGGGCTCTTCCCATCAAAAATCTCCTTAATGAACATCTTACAGAGCGGAATCGGAAGCTGATAGATCAAACGGCCGATACCCAATTCGCTGTAAGCAATGACATTCCTTTCCCCGAAAAAGATTTTTCCGACATCCAGAGCCATTTTGGCTTCTTTATAGGAACGGCTGACCTCTTTAATCTCATTCACGATGGTTCCATAGGCAATTCTCGCATTTTTCATATGCTCTTTTTCCAGAAATGCCGCAATGCCCGCCGCGGTCTTCTCAATCTCCCTGCCGCCGTCTCCCTCCATCAGGTCCTTGACGACAATGACATTATTCTCATCCACCGCCGTGATAAAATCCTTGCTGTTACTGCTGAAATAAGTCCTCATGACTTCCAGCACGTTGCTGTCCTTCGTATTGTCCGTTTCGATAATGAGCGCCACGCGTTTATTATCTGTCTGAATATGTAATTTCTTGGCACGACTGTAAATATCGACAAGAAGCAGATTATCCAGCAAAAGGTTCTTGATAAAATTATCCTTATCGAACCTCTCCTTGTATGCCACTAACAGATTCTGAATCTGAAAAGCCGCCAGCTTGCCGACCATGTATACATCTTCACCAATGCCTCCGGCGATCAGAATATATTCCAACTGCTGCTCATCGAATATTTTAAAGAACTGATATCCCTGTATCTCCTGGGAATCCGCAGGTGACTTGGCAAATTCCGCTACCGGCTTTCCGCACTTCTCCATTTCGTCCGCAGTCATCGCAACAACTTTCCCATCAACATCCATGATACAGAGTTCCACCCTTGTAATCGTCTTTAATCCCTCTATCGTATTTTGTAAGATCTGATTAGAAATCATAGTAACCCCCCATTCTTGCCCCAACTGTCCTCTAATAAAATTCTGTCTGATTTCTCATATGACATTTAGCAATTTGTACAGTATACAATTAGAAATTTTTCATAAAAATTCTGCATTTGCTATCCATTTTAATCTATTTTAACAAAAAAATCTACCTTAAATTCTAAAATTTTTGTGTATTTTTCAAACAAAATGGCAATTTCTCCCATAAAATTCATTTATACAAACTATACAAAAAAATCCCGGAAAATATCTTCGCCTGCATATAGTCATTTGATTCACGATATGATATAATGAGCGTTAGTGAGGAGAGTGTGCTTGCATATTCGACGAACGGCGAATGATGATACGCTGAAACCGATTTATCTACAAAAGCGCAAATGAATCAAAAAGGAGGGGATTTTCTATGGATATTGCAGGTTTATCTATGGCAATGTCAGCATCGCAGGTAAATTCCGCCTTCGGTGTAGCAATGCTCAGTAAATCTCTTGATGCTGCTTCCACTGCCGGAGACCAGATTACCAGTATGATAGATGCTGCGGCTATGGAACGTTCCGTCAACCCAACCGTTGGCGCAAACTTCGATATGTACATTTAAATAATGCACATATAAAAACGTCACTGTTCGTACAGTGGCGTTTTTTCGGTTTCTTATTTCTTTAAAGAAGTGCCATAATCCACTCCAGGCTCATATAGGCAAGACATACGACAATTGCAATGATAAGCGGAATGCTGACCATCGCCTCCCTTTTGGCTTTACGGCGTGCCCATATGGAACAAAGTTCAATTTCTCTCTTCTCATTCTTCGAAAGCCACACCAGCACACAAATAGCTAACGGTGTCGCAACAGCCGCAATGATCAGGTACGGTCCAATCGCCGAAATCAGCAGTTCCTGTGTCAGTTCCGCCTCGTCAGCTACCAGGTCCGACGGAAAAAACTCGCTTAAATACATCATACATACCTGATGGGAGTTAAATACCATATGCGCGATGACAGAAGACCACAGACTGCCTGTAGCCTCGACCAGCAATCCGAACAAAATCCCAATCGCAACCGCATACGCCGCCTGATTAAAATTCAGGTGCATCAGACCAAACAGCAATGCCGACCAGAAGATAGACCAGAATACCGAACCGGAATTCTTATATCCTCTAAAGATCACGCCTCTGAAAGCAAATTCCTCACAAAAAGGCCCGAACATCCCTATCATGAACAACATGAGAGGGAACGGCATCATCAACACATCTCCACTGATGGAATTTACCGCATTATCCACAAAAAGCATGGAAATTGCATTCAACACTGTCGTCAGCGGCATCATCAAATAAGTAAAAAGGATGATCATAAAAAAAGAGGAAATCTTTATTTTATGAAATCCCAGCATCTCATTGAAACGACCAGTCTCTGTTTTCCCCCGGGAAAACAGTACAAAAAGAATCACTGGCAGCATCAAAATCATCTGGCTGAGCAGAAGATTTAACACAACATCAATATCAAAGAGCGTACTGCCCTGTATATAAGAAACGAGCATCAGGACAATCATGGCCATATTCAGCAATATCATGCTCAAAAAGGCCCAGTTTACTTTTTTACTATTCATCTAAAGTTTAACCTTCCATCATAAATTCGACTAACTTAGCCGTATCTTCCGGCTCATAGGCAATCACTTCCAACTCTTCGATCGTACCGTCCGAAAAAATATTGGCCAACGATACATACTGGGAAAGTTTTGACTTCAGATTCAATCTGTCACCTTCCCCCGTTACCAGTTCGACTTTGCCCTTGCAGCTGTCAATTACCTTAAAAAATTTCTCCACATTGTCAATATTCTGAATTTTCATTCTTACTCCCTTCTGTCTGCTTCAGCAGACTTCACCGCAGCCGTCCCTGCGGTATTTCCTTTCTTTTTGTATCATTTTGTCATCTAATATAGATTATACTCTATTATCGAAAAGATGCAAGTTTCTATAACCGCCGAATCGCCCTTTCTCCGATAGAAATTTTCTTTTCCTTCAAAAGATGACCTACTGCCCGCTTAAATTCATTCTTGCTCATCTGCATTTCTCTTTTGATCGTTTCCGGAGACGCTTTATCCGTAAAAGGCAGTGCGCCGTCATAACTGTCTATGATCTGCAATATTTTCTCTGCGTCTTTCTCAATCTGCAGATAGGCCTTTTCCCGGATGCTCAGATTCAGTCTGCCGTCCTCTTTTACTTCCGTGACCCTCGCTGCAACGGTGCCGCCCACCTGAACATCTCCATACAACTCTTTCCTGGCGATCAGGCCGGAATAAATATCGTCTACGGCTACGAAAGCGCCGAAATTATCGCTGATCTCATAAACGGTCCCAGTCACCCTGTCATCTTTCTTATAAGGGCTGTCCTGCCGCAGATACCGGTAAACATTCATCGTAGCGCACAGCCGGCCGCTTTTATCGATATAAAGGGCAACAAGACAGGTCTCTCCCTCTCTTACCTTTTTTTTCTGCTCCTTAAAAGGCAGCAGCAAATCCTTTTCCAGCCCCCAGTCCAAAAAAGCGCCGATCTGCCCTGTCTGTACGACCCGCAACCTGGCAACGCCGCCGAGCGTGATAAGCGGTCTGTTCGTCGTCGCGATCAACCGGTCTTTGGAATCCCGGTAAACGAATACCTCTACTTCATCGCCAAGCCCCGCTCCACGAGGTACCTGCCTCGCCGGAAGCAGAATTTTCTCAGTCTGATGCTCCTGTCTTCCGCCGTTCTCAGCTTTCTGCCCGCTTTCTGCCAGATACACACCAAACTCCACTTTTTTTATGATTTTTAACGTCTGTATTTCACCCAGTCTTATCATATTTATGCCTTGTCCTTTCCATAATCCGCCGCAAATTCAACAATACTGTACGGCTTTCCATCCTCTCCGTTCAAAGAAATCGTATAAAGCGTTTTTTCCGCATTCACCGCTGCTGTCGGAATAATACGGTCATGCAGTACCGCCTGCTTCTTATATTCCGCACGCATCTGCCGGATCCTAAAATCTCCCGGAATATAGTCCATCGCCATCCGCACATACTGGCCGTTGTTGACATGGCCGTTCGTATCGAGATGATGCGGCCGTACCAGAATTTCTTCCTGCACCTGGCCGTTGTCCGGTATGGCAATCTTCCGCGGCGCATAATCCATCGAAAGTTTTTCCGACAGTATATAGCCTTCTATCATCTCAACAGGCGGTTTTGCCGGTGTCATTTTCACGACATCCATCAGGCTCCAAATTGAATTCGCATAGGCGAGCCGTTCTCCTTCTTCCGTTTCCATCCAGAAATTCCTGTAACCAATGAATCCTTTAAAATCATAAGGCGCTGTACCGATCACCACATTTTCGCACAACCCGGGATACCGTTCTACGACGATCTGCCAGGAAGACAATACCCAGGCCATGTTCTTTTCTTTCAGATAGGCGACGCCCAGCCCGATGTCTTCCGAATGAAAAGTCGATGCGTCCTGAAAATAGTCCAGTAAAGACTCCAGCGTCAGCCTGCCGTCCGAACCGACTTCACTATAACGTATTCTGCTTTGAAATGTGTACATTTGAATGCCTTCTTTCTGTCCATCTATTGCACGATTTGTATGATGCAGAAAACCCGGTGAATTATCTTCACCGGGTCATTTAGCTGGGCTACAAGGATTCGAACCTTGAAATGACGGAGTCAGAGTCCGTTGCCTTACCGTTTGGCGATAGCCCAATTTAGCGTAGTTTCCGAAATGCACAATCCACGATTGACCTATCGGTTGACCTATCCATGTATTATTTTACAATTTATCATGGATTTGTCAAGCAGTAGATTTGTCACAACTATTTTTCTATCCTAATGCTGTTTTCACCGACAAGCTGAAATTTGTCTCTCTGTATTACAACTAATACATCTTATTTTCATAATCCTGCAGTTCATGAAAAATATTATCCACAAATACTACATTATCCACGATGCGATATAACATAAAATATCTATGATTTAAGAAGTTAATGCGACGATATTCTAACTGACGCAGTCCCGGGTTATCACACAGCTTCAAACTTCCCGCCACATGCTTTAGACTTTCGATTGTTGCATCGTAATCATTCAGTACATTTTCTGCCGCCTGCGTACTCTCTTTCTCCATAATAAGATATTTAATAAAATGCTCTAAGTCCTCTTCTGCATCTCTTGTAACTACTACTTTATAATCCATACTTTGCCCTCATATCACGAGAAACCTCTGCCGCATCTTTATACATTCCCTGTGCTGCGTGCTCACGCGATTCTTCCAGCTTATCTAATATTTCATGTTCTGTTAATGCTTCATATGGATTTGCATTTGCTCTTTTTATTTCAAACGGAAAACCATTTACTGCCAACGCCTGTGTTAAAAACATTCGGATTGCAGTTGTAGTATCTGTTCCTAAATCTTTAAACAAAGCATCTGATTTTGTTTTTAAATCATCGTCTACTCTTACCTGAATCGTACTTGCCATTTACGCCACCTCCTACATCTATTCTATTTCTACTTATAAGAATAGCAAGCAAGAAATGCTAAGTCAATACATTTGTAATGAATCAGCATTATTATTTGCACCATCGCTATTAATATGCTATTAACATGCTGCTTTCTTGGTCGATTGCAATCCGAGGTTCCCGTTTTGTAAACGAGTTTCACATTTTGTAAG
>CAMWXB010000095.1 GCA_947178125.1 uncultured Lachnospiraceae bacterium
CATACGCTGCCCAGTCAGGAAGCTGAACTGTTACTAGAGTTTGCACGACACGCAAAAAACGGAGATACGGATTAATATGAACAAAAAAATACTGCGTCTATGCGCGCTCATGATTCTTTCATTTTTGGGCATCCTGACGCTTCTGCACGGAAAAGCGAAAACAGAATTATATATTAGCGGTCAGAACGGTATCCTTTTAACAATCGATGCAAACGGCAGAGAAACAGAATTTTATCCCTATGAAAATCCGATAGACGGCCTGACCTATTTTTTTCTGCCCTCCTATATGGAAGACCATGTCATTTATATGAAAAAATCGTTTGGAGAGACGCTTCTGGTCAATGGAGAACCGGTCAAAGACAACCATAAACTGGAGTGGAAAAACGATGAAATCTATCAGATAGCAGTCACCGGGAATCCAAATTGCCCGCCCGCTGAATATCAGGTCGTATTTATGAAATCGGCCAATATCCCTTCTATCTTCATCGATACCCAGAGCGGCAGCATGGAATATGTCCACGCCGATAAAGAAAATAAAGAATCCGGTCAGATCTGTATCATCGAGTCAGATGGCAGCCTCGAATACAGCGGCAGGCTGGAATCCATTTCAGGAAGAGGAAATTCCACATGGGGGTATGATAAAAAGCCATATAGCATCAAACTCAGGAACGAGAAAGCGCTTCTTGGCATGGACCAGGGGAAAAAATGGTATTTACTGCCGATTTTTATAGAAAAGAACCGGATGAACAGCAAAGTGGCATTGGATATCGCCACCAGACTCGGCCTCGCCTTCACATCCCAATGTACCTGGATCGACTTATATCTAAACGGCGAATACCGCGGCAATTATCTGTTATGTGAATCCGTTACCGTCGGCGACGGCCGGATTGCGATTCACGACCTCGAAACGGAAAACATGGCAAATAATCCGGATATCGACGAAGCTCCCGTTTTTATGTACGACACCTATAAAGGCTGCGTACTGGCCGACGGCGGAAATGTCAATGGCGGATATCTGATTGAAAAGGACGGTCCGGGCAATTATGAACTGGAAAAATCCGGCTTTCTGACAACATCAGGCGCCTGCTTTGTCCTGAAATCTCCCGAACATGCGTCTCAGGAACAGGTCGAGTATATTATGGATTATTTTCAGACGATTGAGAATATGATCACGGAAAATACCCCCGATTATCAGAACTATATCGATTTGGATTCCTTTGCTGCAAGATTTCTGGTGGATGAGATCACCTTGAACTACGATGTCAATGTAACGAGTACGTTTTTTTATAAAAATATCGACAGTAATCTGCTATATGCCGGCCCCGTATGGGATTATGACAGTTCCATGGGATTCGGCAAGGAAAACATGCACGAATGGTGTGATTATGAACGGTTTACATTTGATAATGTGCGGGAAGGCATCAATACGCTGAACTGGTACCAGCTGTTATATAACAACGAAACATTTTATGAGCGCATGACTGCCAAATTTGCAGACCTTCTCCCATATATGGAAACCTTATTGGAATCCACGATCGATGAATATGCGGAATATATCAGGGCTTCCGCCCTGATGGACGGGAAACGCTGGCAATACGCCTATGCCACCAGCACAAACCAGGGGCACTATGTAGAATTTGACAGTAATGTCAGATATTTAAAATATTATCTGGCCAAACGATTGAACTACCTGTGCGAAGCATGGCAGATTCCCTATCAGAAATTTACGACTGCCGGGAACGGAGAAATGCACAGCGTCTCTTTCATGGTAGGCGATACCTGCGTCGAGACCCGCATGGTGCCGGATGGTGAAACGATGCCAAACGTCCCCCCTCTCCCGGATGAAGAAAAGTACCTTGGCTGGTATTTTACTTTTAATGAGGAAAGATATTTCGACAAATTACCGATTTATGAGGATTGTGTGTTATACGCGAAAGAACTGGAGACAACACCGTAAAAAACGCAATTTCTTATCACAGCAGTTCCCGCAGTGACTCGTGAATCTTTCCGTTCGTCGCAATAACACTTCCTCTTTTTAAGAGATTCAGCGGCCCGCCCGCATAATCCGTTACCCGGCCGCCGGCTTCCGTGACCAACAGCATTCCTGCCGCAAAATCCCACGGACTGAGAAGCGTTTCAAAAAATCCGCCCGTACGTCCGCAGGCCACATACGCCAGATCAAGCGCTGCCGAACCGGTCCTGCGGATATCCTGGCTCTGTTCAAAAATCCGCTGAAAACGCCGGAAATTCTCTTCCGTCAATTCTCTGTCATAGGGCGACGTTCCGATAGAAATAATGGTTTCTCCAAGTGTTTCTGCCTCCGACACATGAATGGGCTTTCCGTTCAGAAAACTCCCCTTCCCCTTCTGCGCATGATAAACATCCTCTCTAAAAGGGTCGTAGATGATGCCCAGCACAATTTCCCCTTTCTCATATAATCCAAGCGATACGACACTGTGCTGATAGTCGTGGATGAGGTTCGTTGTACCGTCGATAGGGTCCAGAATCCAGTAAGTGTCCCCAGTCATCTGATGCAGTCCCTCTTCTTCTCCCAGAAATTGAATCTCCGGCGCCAGCCGGCTCAGTTCCTCAGCCAGAAAACGCTGAATATCCGTGTCCACCTGTGTAACGTAATCCGCCGGCCCCTTCACTTTGATATGGCTGGCCCTTTCCCTGTTTTCTACGAAAGTTTTCGTACGCTTTACCAGTGCGATGATCTCCTGCACTGCAATGCCGTTCTGTGCGACAATGCTGCTCTGCGCCGCTTTTGTCTCCTGCTGCTCCATATTCTTTTATCCGTCCTTTTCCTTCTTTTTTTCAAATAGATATCTATTCTTTGCAAATGCCGTCATTCTTCAGGAAATCCTCCAAATACACTTCCATAGAGCGCGTCATCTCCCTCGAAAAGTCCGACTCATACTTTCTTTTCCAGAAAGTTTCCATCCACTCCTCATAGCTTTTTGCGCCCGTTCTTCCCGCGAACATTTCGCGTATTTCCTGACTGTTCTTATCCCGATAACCATTTTCGCAGACGATATCCGATATCCCGAACCGTTCCGGCTTTTCCCGCTCCTGCTGCTGTGCTGTCGGATACCCGAAAACGAGCATACATGCAGGATATACATACGCAGGAAGCTGCAAAAGCGCTTTCATTTCCTCCGCATTCTCCATCACGTCACCGATATAGCAGGAACCGATTCCCAGACTTTCCGCCGCAGTCACCGCATTCTGTGCGGCAATCAGCGCATCTTCTACCGCCAGCAGCAAATCTCCCACGCCGGGTTTCCGTGGTTCCAGACCCGCTTCCTTATAAAAAGAAAGCCACTTCCGGCAGTCCGCACAGAACACGAGCACCAGCTTTGCTTTTGCAATAAAGGGCTGGTTATCGCAGAGCACGGCGAGCCTTTCCTTTTTCTGCCCATCCGTGATATCGAGAATCGTATACAGCAGCTGGCAGCCCGCAGACGGAGCCTGCAGGGCCGCAGCTAAAATGCTGTTCCTGTCCTCTCCCGATATCTCCTTTTCGGTGAATACGCGGACCGATTTCCGACTATGTAATCCTTTCAGTATTTCGTTCATTCTGCCTCCTCTTCTGCTGCCTTCTGCGGCGCAGACAATCCTTCCATGCCGTATGGGCAGACCACCATGCACAATCCGCAGGCATTTTTTCTCCCATGCCTTTCAATATAATCGCTTCTCTTCCGGTTGCACAGATGATAGTCAATCAGCTCACTCCGCAGACTGTGAATATCCCATGCTCTGCCCGTCAGCGCCTTGTGCGGACAGATATCAACGCACTTTGTACAGCCCTCCGGGCATCTGCTTTCCGTCATTTTGCTTCCGTATACAAAGGGCGCATCGATAAGTACTGCCGAAAGCCGCACCCGCGGCCCGTATCTTTCCGTAACGAGAACATCATTTCTTCCAATCCAGCCCAGACCGGCATTTACCGCCACATATTTAAAAGAAAAGACCGCTTCCAGTTCTTCTTCATTTCGCTGTGCGACCGGCGGAATATCATATTTTATGGCTTCTTCTGTCAATGCACCTTCCAGTTTTCGCAGGATTTCTTCCAGTTCCCTTCTGGCATTGCGAATGCTGTCCTCGAAACCCTGTTCCGTATAGTCATCGAACGCAAGCTGAGGTTCATAGGGAACGGCAAATACCAGCGCGGATTGATATTCTTTTGCAAAGGGACTGTAAGAAATATCCGTATAGCCGTATAGGACTTCAGAATAATCTGCGAAAATTTGTTGTAGTTTTGAAGCGATCATATTTATAACCATGCTCCCTCTCGGCGCGCGAAATTCTTCATTTCATAAACAAAAGTATTTTACCACAATACGTCATTGGCTTTCAATGTTATTTGAAAACTGCCCCTACCAGGTCTTTAGCCTGATGCCACGTTTCACTTACTCTTTTACTAACATTTTGTCACTACACGGTAACACAAATCCGAATGAAGAGGCTACATTGCCTTATTTTGGCTTTCTTTTATAATCAACAGGTACACAACAGGATACGGAAAAAAACGTAAAATTAATTCCACTATGTCTCTATTTAAACCTGGAAATATAAAAATTACAGAAGAAATTATTTCGTTTACATTCCACTATGTCTCTATTTAAACATAAGCTTTGTTCGAATATATCCAATAAAGGTTAAGTTTACATTCCACTATGTCTCTATTTAAACACTTTTTGAAAAATGGACTTTTATTATTGAAGTCAGTTTACATTCCACTATGTCTCTATTTAAACGATCCGCTTCAAATTCATGCAGGCAAGGCGTTAAATGTTTACATTCCACTATGTCTCTATTTAAACCGATGCAAAAGGAAAATAGGAAAATCCCTGTACATTGTTTACATTCCACTATGTCTCTATTTAAACGTTGATTTATAAACAATCGCTCCTGTTGCAAATTTGTTTACATTCCACTATGTCTCTATTTAAACCCAGTTTTTATCAGTCACTGTTATTTTAGATAGTACGTTTACATTCCACTATGTCTCTATTTAAACAAGTGAGAAATGTAAAAAAATCCCGCTTGTAGAGTGTTTACATTCCACTATGTCTCTATTTAAACGAAAATGAAAGAGAAGAAATATTAAGTCTATTAACATCGTTTACATTCCACTATGTCTCTATTTAAACGTCTATAAATTCCCTTAAATCTTTATTATTATCTGGTTTACATTCCACTATGTCTCTATTTAAACAAGTACAAAGGTATTGTTAAGCATCCTTTTGAATTGTTTACATTCCACTATGTCTCTATTTAAACAAGTATAGCGTAAATGATGTTTTAGTAATGTATTAGTTTACATTCCACTATGTCTCTATTTAAACCCGTAAGCATCAAAAGCCGGATGAAAAAATGATAAGTTTACATTCCACTATGTCTCTATTTAAACCCGTAAGCATCAAAAGCCGGATGAAAAAATGATAAGTTTACATTCCACTATGTCTCTATTTAAACAAGTTCCATAACAAAAACAAGACCCGTGATAAAAATGTTTACATTCCACTATGTCTCTATTTAAACCAGGTTTATTAGCTAAAGATTCGGACATATATAAAGTTTACATTCCACTATGTCTCTATTTAAACACATTTGGGCCAATTACTGTTTCTTGATATATGTTGTTTACATTCCACTATGTCTCTATTTAAACCGTGAAAGTTTCCCTTTCAGCGGAATATGACTTACGTTTACATTCCACTATGTCTCTATTTAAACTCACGCGCGCGTCATTTATTGCACGCAAAATTACTACGTTTACATTCCACTATGTCTCTATTTAAACACAGTCACACAGATTAAACAAATTGCGTCGTTTTTAGTTTACATTCCACTATGTCTCTATTTAAACCCTTATACAAAAGCGACAATATTTCTGCCGTTCATGTTTACATTCCACTATGTCTCTATTTAAACTAGACGAATTTGCTAAGGCCGTCGATTTTTACTTACGTTTACATTCCACTATGTCTCTATTTAAACCAACAAGATTGTCAAACCCTTCAAGCACCTCTGTAGTTTACATTCCACTATGTCTCTATTTAAACAAGTTTACAGTAGTGAAAAAGACACAGAATTATATGTTTACATTCCACTATGTCTCTATTTAAACTACACTTACGCATTCATTTAAACGTTCCGGTAATATGTTTACATTCCACTATGTCTCTATTTAAACGTTGTACTGCTCCATGATTTTATCCACTTTGCCAAGTTTACATTCCACTATGTCTCTATTTAAACTAATTCGGCGTACTCCATGCCGTCCGCTTTCAATTCTTGTTTACATTCCACTATGTCTCTATTTAAACGGAAAACCGAATTTGCGTTACATATACGTCACAGAAGTTTACATTCCACTATGTCTCTATTTAAACCGCCCGCCGTTATCAATTTCTTATAGCCCGAAACATGTTTACATTCCACTATGTCTCTATTTAAACGGTCGCGTGGCTTGAATTTGCAGACGTGGAAAAAGGTTTACATTCCACTATGTCTCTATTTAAACCATCTGACACCCCATGCACACCGAACACGCATATAGGTTTACATTCCACTATGTCTCTATTTAAACAAACCGTCGTTGACGCGGAATTTCACGCGTTGCCTAGTTTACATTCCACTATGTCTCTATTTAAACCTTGTCGTCGCTTCGTGCGCCGTATGTCCGATAAAGTTTACATTCCACTATGTCTCTATTTAAACACATGAACGTGACCATTACATACCGTTTTCAGTATTGTTTACATTCCACTATGTCTCTATTTAAACCAGAGCAGGACAGAAAAAAAGCAATCGGAAACGGTGTTTACATTCCACTATGTCTCTATTTAAACGTTGCAAAACCAAATTGACGACATTAACGCCAAAATGTTTACATTCCACTATGTCTCTATTTAAACCGGTCTTTCCGCTTCCTACTTTATGCCCGAAATATGAAGTTTACATTCCACTATGTCTCTATTTAAACCCATCCCCAAACCATTCCTATCATTCCACTCATAACACCCTCTCTTTTGTCAACCCGCCTCCTTATCACTTACTTTTGCAACACCACACTTACAATAATCTTTTCAAAACCTGCAAAACATGCCAAAAATCAGTCTTTGTCAACCCACCCCAATTTTGGCACTATCACCAATCGACAATGATATTATCACAATACTATAAAAAGAAGCTTGTCTTATCGTCTTCTTTTCCCCAGAACACCTTATTCAACCATTTTTCCTGGCGACTCTCAAAGATAATCACAGAATCTTCCTGTTTATCAATATATGGCTTTAGTTCCTGCTGCAGTTTTGTCAATTGAACTTTTGAAATTTCCCCCTCAAAAACGGAATTCTGAATATGGGTTAAATATTTTTTGCAAATTTTAAAAATATGCGACCAACGTTTCTGTCCGTTATTATTTTGACTGACATCATATACTAACACAACATACATAACATTACCACCATATCTTAAACCCTTCGTAATTCTTTTCTCCAATCAAATGCTTAATCAGTTTATATACTTCGAGTCGTATCAAATACTGATAACTCACCTGTTTTCCAAGTTCTTTATGATGAATCGTTTTCTTCAAACGGTCTTCCAGTTCCCGAACAATTATGCCCGAACCCTCTTTTGTCAGATGAAGAAAATTCAATTCCTTTGTAAAGCTTTCTTCCGTAATCTGTTTCCGGTTCAACAAAGCAAAAATTAATCTGTCTCCAATAAGTGGTTTAAAAACTTCCGCAATATCAAGGCAAAGAGAATATCTACGCACCCCCGGCTCATGTAGATAACTGATTGTCGGATTCATCTGTGTATGGTAAATCTCACTCAATACTTTTGCATATATCAATGAATTAACAAAAGAAATAAGTGAATTTATCATATTATCCGGCGGGTGCATTACGCGCTTTTCAAAATGAATTTCCTGATCCACTATGATATTCCACGCCGCATAATAATTTTTTCTGATATTGCCTTCTATCCCCATTAATTCCTCAACAGTTTTCATATCCGGGATTTTCTTTCTCAAATCATCTATTTCTGACATATAGCCGGAAACATCCTTGCCACGGCCATTATAATACCGGAGATTTCGATAAATATTATCTGCTGCCGCTTCAATGAACTTCCGGGCAATCATCATCCGCTTACCATAATCCGAATAATGTTCTACCTGTTTTACCAAAAGCTGACCGGCAAGCAGTTTTTCTTTTGGATAAAAGCTGCCTGTATAGAAATGATAATAATTGAAAAAATGAATGGGTATTCCATACTGTGAGATATAATTAATAAAAGCCGTATTAAATGTCATTTCCGACATAACATAAATATCGTCAATGCGCTCTATTGGAATATCCCTTTTCATCCCGTCAGAGGTTATAAACTGCAGCGTGTTATCTTTTCTTCTTAAATCTCCATTATTATATACATAGAAGCTCTGTCCCATATTTCCTCCACAACAAATCCGCAAATAATATCGAATGTTCAGGCTATGTGTTTCTTTTGTCAGATAAAACATAAATCATGGTATGCACATTTAGCACATATTTTTTGAGAACTGAGTCGGGGTGGCTGCGCCTGTTCTTTCGTTCTTTCAATCTCCTGAATTACTTCGTTCAGCCGCTTCTCATCCTCTTCCGTCAGTTCCACAACCAAATTTTTCTTTAATAACGGATAATCAATTTTGGCTTTTAATCCGTCTACACCACGCTGCTTCAAATAATACAGATAATATTTTACCTGCCACACGCCTGCCTCCTCTATCGCACGGCTTTTCTTAATCTCATGAAGCTCTTTTTGCTCTCTGATAAAATCAATATTAATCACGTTGTCGATATTGATATGCTTATCATTCCTTTTATAACTGTTCTCATCCAGTAATTTTCCTAGCATAACATTTTCATTCTCGTTCTCCATATTGATTTCATGAACAAAATACCACAATTTTCTTTTACAGATAAAATAGTAGTAGATCATTACTCCTGTAATTCTCTTTTCCATCACAAAACCTCTCATATGCAGCTATTTTTCCTTATAGAAAAATAACTTCATCCTCTACTTTATCAAGTAGCAATCCCAGCCCTGTATATCCATCAAAATCATATTGCAGCCCTGTGCGATGAATATCGAACATTCCAATCGTATCTCTGTCGATATTATCCGGAAATCCATAACAGGTATTCAGACTCAATGTCATATCCGCAAGTCTGGTTTTCTGTAATTTCCGAATTCCTTTATCAATATAGGGTGTGGAAAGCAATTCCTTTATCTTTTCAATCTCCTCAAGATTTTCGTTATAAACCGCATCTGGAATTACGGTAATACTTTGAATTGCTCTGAACTCTTCCTGTGCCTCTGCGGCATCATACTCTGCAGGCCACAATTCATGAAAACAATCTATATTTTTCTCTATTTGCTGAAAATACTTTGTACGCTTTAACTGTTCCACATCATATACTGCATTGATATACGTTATCTTATCGGATTCCGAAAGCAATTTTCCCTGCTTCTTTTGCAGTAAATCCATCGAACGGTCGTAGATGTCTTTATCATATACGGTTCCACGCCCGGAACCATTATTGTACACAACAATATTCGGAACAGTCGTATCTTTCTTTCCTGCTCTGTTGCATCTACCCATTCTTTGAAGCAGGCTGTCTGCAGTACACATTTCAGTGTGCAGAATATCAAAATCGATATCCAGGCTTGCTTCGACAATCTGGGTCGTCACCCAGACCCCTGTGTCTGCTTCATCAGCGGAGAACTCCATCATTTTTTTCTCAAGAATATTTCTATGCGCTCTGATAAACCGAGAATGCAGAAGTCCAGGCTCCAATCCTTCATCCCGTAGTTCTTTATAAATACTTTGTGCTTTAGAAACGGTATTACAAATAACAAGAACTTTTTTAATCCTTGCCCCTTCCGCTATTTCTTCTATACTGAAATCACCGTCTACAATTTTCAATCTATGCCGGCTAACTGCTGCACCCTCCGAAAAATCATGCCAGATATAATCTTTGTCCTGCAGCAAGCCGCTCTTTTTCATAAAATACTGCAGTACCGGCGGAAAAGTCGCCGTAATTATCGCAAACTTTCCGCCCATACGTTTGATTTCCGAAAGACCAAATATCAAAGCCGCAACAACTCTCGGTGAATATGACTGAATTTCATCGATTATGATTTTGGAATATTTCAACGTAGCGGCAAAGATTTCCGTGCCTAATGCCTTATAGACAAAACGAAACAACTGGTCTACCGTGCAGACAGTCAGCGGATAAGAAAATCGTTTTGCCTGTTCATAATGCCTGTAACCACTTTCTATGTCACCCTCTGCGGCTTCCAGATAGCGGTTCATACTGTCAGAATGTAAAAGTGCCACATCCTCATATTGATAATTTTCACGGATTCTTTTATAAATCGCGTTAGAAGAGACTTTCAACGGAAGCGTATAAAATCCCTTTTCACCATGAAGCCACAACAGCGCCGCTTCTGTCTTGCCGGAACCTGTCGGCGCAATCATGACTACATTATTATCCCGGTTTTCCATCATAAATTTTTGTGCCGGCCGAAACTTTCCAGCCCATTTTTCTTCAATATTCCGACATAGTTTTTTTTCTACGATATCCGCTGCCATCTCTGCATCTTCGTCCCCGGCGCTGACTGTCCAGTCGAATTTATTCAACAGTCCTTTTATGAGCATATATTCGCACCATATGTCTTCATCCGGACGCACATAGTTGTTCTTTTTCTGTTCCGAAAACAATAAAGCATTTCGATTACTGATATGTATTACAGCCTCTTCATTATGAAGATATTCCCTGACATATTCCAGATAAAACTGATCACAATATGCTTTCAGTTCTGCATCATTATAAACGTCCTGTCGCGCATGGTGATAATAAATCGCCGTAAGCAGCACACTGAAATCCTCCGGCATACATTGCGGATTTTCTTTCAGAAAAGCCTTCCTTGATAAAATAACGGCACTTAAAAATCCATGCGGAATCTGATCCCTATTCGCTTTTTCCAGCGCAGGATTTACTTTCGTCTGAAATATATAATTGGCTTTTCCGATATCGTGCAGCCGACAGGCATCAAGTACCAACTTTTTTTCCTTTTCATTGAAATAACTGCCATATTGCTGAAAAAATTTTTCTGCACACCTGACCGTATCTTCCAAATGTGCCTTCAACGTCTTATGTTCTATTGCACATTCTCCTTGATTCACAGTCGGAACGAATACTGGTGATTTTGCATAGTACTCCATTTTTTTCTCCCATTTTTCATCTGCATTCACTCATCAAACTCGTATCTTTTTGCAAAGACAAATCTATGCCAATGCTACAATATCACCATATTCATCTACGAGCACATCTTCAAGAGCAGTGTTCTGTGGAAAATAATAAGCCCGCACCTTTCCGCCATCCGCTTTCCAACGACGCAGCCCCTGCTTCGTAATTTCATACTCTTTGGTCAGCGTATAAATCGTCGTACTGCTATTTCCCAGATAAACATCGGAATCCACCGGAATATAGATATCATTGTTCGTTATGGCTTCTTCCTTTTCCTGAAGTTCCACAATTTTTACGTTTCTGATATCGAGAATATCTTCATGTCTGCCAAGTGCAAGGTAAACAGGCGGATTTTGCAGCGAACGGTATACTGTCTCAAAATCCTCTTCCGATGGTACAATATGTAATATCATTTCATTACAGCAAATCAGTTCTACATGCGCTACACCTTTGAACGCCCCATAAGACTTTCCCGCTTCCTGAATACGAATTTGATGCCTTCCATTTTCGTATTTTGTGTCAAATGAAAAGGAATATCGTGTATACAATTCTGACACAGAACCCGCATTCTTTCCCTGGACGCTCACTTTCATTGGGTGGAATTCCCCCCGCGGATAGCCGCAGGCCGTATGTATCATGCCGAGCACAGTCGAATAAGGCGGCAGGGGATAAGATTCTTTAATAATAAAGCTGCTTGGCTTGCGATAATTGACCAGATTTTGAAAACATTCGATTCTAATTGCTTTCTCCATAATAATTATCCATTTCCTTCTTCAACTGATTAAATGTATCTGCAACGGAACCTGCCTTGAGTATCTGCTTTAATTCGGAATCATTCGCAAAAATCCCGCTCATAACACCGACACTCGTATTTTCTCTGATGTCACTGGTGCTCTCCAGAATCTCCGTCAAAGTATTTACACGGATTGCTCCCTTGTCCAAAACAAGCCGATTCTCAAAAAAAGGATTTTTCCTTTCATAACGGCCGCCTATCACAAAAATCGGTGACAGATTTTCCCGCCTTCCTTTAATATCACGATATAAAAATTGAATCGTATCCAGAAAGACTTTCATCCGCTGCGCTCTGTCTGCTTTTGGGATAGAAAGTTCACCATCAATACCAACTCTGTCAAGGTCAACTGTAACGGTATAAGTATAAAAAGCACGATGTATTTCACTCTGTGCAATACCATTTTCAAGATTTTGCCTTTTTGCCAATCCCATATTGGTCAGAAATTCCAAATCGCTCTGATAAGGTTCCAATGCAATCGCATTGCTGAGCCTTACCACCGCGCTTCTAGTCGATGCACCGCCCTTGTCACTCTTTCCTTCTTCCTTAGAACTTGTCTTCATATAGCCGAACAGGTCAATTTCCGGATAGTCCTGAATCGTTGCCGACGGAGCAAACTGCACAACACCGCTCTTTCCGTCCACCGGCGTATTATCCCAGCATGCCTGCTGCATGATGTTATAACGCATTGCCTGTCTGGAAATATAAGTATATTGCTCGTAATTACCCC
>CAMWXB010000096.1 GCA_947178125.1 uncultured Lachnospiraceae bacterium
AGCGTGCCTCCAAAGGAACCGTATAGGCCCTGCCCCGCTCGTGAACGGAACGTTATGGAACCGGGGGCTTTTGTGCAAAATGAATAAATCAACGTTTCGGAAATAGTAGAATATATACATTGACAACAGATAAGCCGTTTGTTATCCTAAGCATATGAGCAACCGTTTGCGCAATAGAGAAAACAGGGAAATTTATAGGCCACAGGCTGAGTAAATATAAATAAAAATAAGAATGGAGGACAACATGGAGAACAAGTTTATTGTGAACATTATCCATCGCCCGGAAATGGTTCCCGAGTATGCGGAAAAAGTGACTGGACATGGAAAAGAAGAGGACATCGGCCGGAAAGCGCTGCTTACGGAATCATTGGATATTTTTAAGACACAGCAGGAAATCGCGCATAAGAACGGTCTGAAAACGACCATTCAGATGACCTACGCGTCTTTATTCAACGATGAGGCTGTGGAACTTGCCAAAGCCGACCATGAGAAATACGGAGATGAGATCGCCCTGTCGCTGTTGGGGCTGCCTTGTACGGAGTTCCGTGAGAAATATAAAACGAAGGATTTCTGTATCTGGATGTTCTCGATGGAAGACAAAAAGTCTATCGTCGATGATGTATTCGGCAAATTTTACGACCGTTTCGGTTTCTATCCGGAATCAACAGGTTCCTATTATATGGATGCCGAACTGGTAAATTATATCAAAGAGAAATACCCGATGGTGAAATGTGCGGTGGCTACCTGCTGGGAAGAAGGACCGAAAGCATACCATACCTGTAACAATTCCTGGTATACCTTTATGGACGGCGGTCCGTGGGCTCCCTGGATTCCGAGTAAGCAGAACGTGCACGCGCCGGCGGCAAACGAAGCAGAGGACAGCGGTATCGTGGCAATCCCGCATCTTTCCAGGGATTTGATTGCCTGCTATGACGGCAATGGTTCCAATTTCGGAACCCATCCGCAGAATGTACTGCGCAGTATGAGCTACGATTCCAAGACATGGGAGTTTCCTTACCTGTATAATCTGATTGACCAGTACCGTGATCTGGCAAAATATAACAATGGTTATGCTTACAACATGATGTTCGTAGGTCCCGGCTGGATGAATAAGATGGGACGTTGGGAAGCGCCTTATGAACTGCTCTTAAAATCTTATGAAGACGGCATGGCATATTATGGTCAGTTGAAAAAAGAGGGAAAACTGGATGATATGACAATGGCTGAGTTCGCCGACTATTATCGTCAGAAAAAGACGCTGACAGAGCCGGAATGCGCACTTTGGAGAGATATTTTATACGGTTCGGACAAACAGTTATTCTGGTATTGTGACCCGTTCATGAGAGTCTGTGTCAACATGGACCAGGGCGGCGCTATCGTCGATTTAAGACCTTACGCGGCCAAACTGGAATGGCCTGTCGGCATCGGCACGAAGCATATTACGGATGCTTCTTATCCGTTCCTGATTCAGGAAAAATACAGAGCCGGATATTTTACCCATTATGCGGGTGAAGGAACCGTCAGAAGTGCAAAACTGACTTATAAGGGCGAAGAGGTAGATTTGTGCCTGTGCAGAACGAAAGCGCATTTCTCACAGGAAGGAAATACGAGAATCCTGACGCTTGATCCGGTAGACATCGAGTTCTACGACCTGACTGTGAAGCTGCAGACGAAGATTTACTTCGAAGAAGGAAGCTCCAATGTGAAGATTGAAAGAAATATTCTGGAAATGAGCGATCCGAATGCGGAAGTGGAGATCAACGAATATATGGTCGCATGTTACGGTACGACGGAATACTCCGAGGATATGAGCAATATTACATTGACCTGCGTAGGCGATACGGAAAGCAAAGAAATCAAATATGCTTATAAATGCCGTGAAGGGCAGCTGGCAGGTGCAAAAGAAGTTGTTTCCGTCATTCCTGAGATCGAGACAAGAGTTTCTTTAAGCTGTGAGAAAAAAGATGCGGTCGGTTATATCAAAGAAGGTTATGCTTTCTCCCCGATGTTCACATTGGGATATACGACCAAATTGAAAGATAAGGAGGTATTTGCGACATGGCTCAATCTGGCAAAGGCAAATTAAATTACAGATGTCCCTCCTGCTTTATGAGAGATTTGGATATCGATATGTTCTATGATAAGGACAAAAAGGAATATCACTGTATCCGCTGCCAATATGTGGGAACAGAGGAAGATGTTCTGGAGAAGAATGAACTGGTAAGATTCCGGTATAAGGATGCGATGAAGCGGTTTACGAAGTTTGATTTCGACTAGGGCGAACAGATTTTCTAAGGCGGCAGAATACGCCGCCTAAGAAAATCTAAGATTTGCTTTGCAAATCTTGTTCGCCCGAAAGAATGGCCGGAGGCCATTCTTCCAGGATTTTGAGAATCTATGATTTGTTTTGCAAATCTTTTTGCCCGAAAGAATGGTGGAATTATTCTTCCGGGAACCGGAGAAGGCGTATTGATTTTAGATGCAGAATAAAAGTATCAGGATGGAGATAAATAACGGATGAAATTTTTGAAGGGCATGGATATTTCTACGTTGAAAGAGGTGGAAGGCCTGGGCGGAAGGTTCTTTGACAAAGGGCAGGAGAAGGACGCGCTCGATATCTTACAGAGTTATGATGTCAATGCGGTCAGGCTCCGGCTGTGGAATAATCCCTATACGGAGAGCGGTGAGCCGTATGGAGCGGGCACGAACGACCTGCCGACAACGATAGAACTGACAAAAAGGGCGCTTGCAAAAGGGATGGAAGTGCTTCTCGATTTTCATTACAGCGATTTCTGGGCGGACCCCGGAAAGCAGCGCATTCCCAGAGCATGGCAGGGGATGAATCTGGAAGAACTCGAAGCTGCAGTTTATCAGTATACGAAGGAAACGCTGGAGACCATGCGGGAAGCGGATGCTTTTCCAACGTTGATACAGATTGGAAACGAAGTGACGAACGGCATTCTCTGGCCTTATGGAAAGGTGCCTGAATACGATAATCTGGCGCGTCTTTTAAATGCCGGAATCCGGGGAGCAAGGGCTGTTGATAAAGAGGTTCCGCTGATGATTCATTTGGATAACGGCGGAAACAATGCGCTCTATCGGGAGTGGTTCGACCACTTTATGGAAAAGGGTGAAGATTTCCAGATCATAGGATTGTCTTATTATCCTTTCTGGCATGGAACGATGGAAGATCTGGCAAATAACATGAACGACCTTGCAAAGCGGTACGGCAAGGAACTGATGATCGCGGAAGTATCGATGGGCTATACGATGGAAGATTATGCGGCTTATGAGAAGTTAGCGCCGCATGAGAGAAAAGGGATGGCGACAAAACCGGAACTTGCCGCGAAGGTGCCTTATCCGATGACAAAAGAAGGACAGAAACAGTTTTTGCTGGATTTATTCGAAATCATGAAACAGGTGCCGGATAAGAAAGTCAGAGGATATTTTTACTGGGAAGCCGCATGGATTCCGATAGCCGGCTCCGGCTGGGCATCAGAAGAAGCCATCGCCTATATGGACGAAAAAGGGCCGGGCGGCAACGAATGGGCCAATCAGGCATTGTTCGATTATGACGGAAACGCATTGCCCGCATTGGAAGCGGTCAGAGATTTTACTTTCACATAGGATGGCTCACGGAGCGGGACATCCATTGTTTCTGACAGGGGCAGTTGAATCCCGGATGATAAGCTGCGGGCGCAGCAGGTTTTTGCAGATGGAAACGTGATTGATGACGGAATGGAGCGTATAGAAGCCGCATTTGCCAAGTTCGATCCGATCCTGCCGGATAGTCGTCAGCGGAGGAGTCAGCTTGGCGGAAATCGGAATATCGTCGAATCCGATGATACTGATATCTTCGGGGACCCGGAAGCCGTTCGCTCTGCATTCTTCCAGCGCGCCGGAAGCGAGCAGGTCGTTGCCGCATACAATGGCGGTAGCGCCGAGGGAAAGCAGATTGGCGACGTGGTCTTTTGCAGCGGCGGCAACATAATAGCCATAGGGCATACATTTTTCATTGATTTCCAGACCATGGGCATTCATGCTTTCGATATAGGCCTGACGCCGCTGTTCCGTGATCATGGAATGAGCGGAGCCGTTCAACAGGGCGATTTTCCGGTGCCCAAGCGAAATGAGATGCTCAATGGCATCGTCAATGCCCTCAAAACTGTCTGTGCCGATATAGCTGACATTAGGATTTTTGCGGATATAGTTATCAAAAAGAGTGGTCGGAATGGATGTGGTATGAAGCTGCGCAAGCCAGGCGTCCTGTAAAGCGAAGCCAACAAAAAATGCGCCTGCATATCCGTTTTTCAGCATATAGGTGTCATATTTTTCACCAGCCTGAAAAGCGGGAGTAACGGGTATGACGGTAACACCGTAATGCGCCGGATAGGCAGCCTGTTTAAAGCCGAGAATAATGTCATAACCGAACTGCTCGGAGGTTTCGTATTCCATATTTTCGATGAAAATACAGAGCTTTTTTGCTTCGCGCGCGCGCATTTGTTTGGGTGTGTATCCCATTTCAACGGCGGTATCCAGTACGCTCTGACGAAGTTGTTCACTGATGTCGCTGGCGCCGTTCAGACCTTTGGAAACGGTGCTGACGGAAACACCAAGTCGGTTTGCGATATCTTTTATCGTAGCCATAGATGTTTTCCTCATTTTTGTGTGATAACTGATTTCTCAGGACAGATGATGTTTCTGTCAGAGTCCTATCATTATATAAAAAATGAATCGAATTTTCAAGAAAGAAGAGGAATGATTGGCATAATAACCAAAAATAGCCTTGAAAAACCGTCAAAAAATGCAAAAAAGTATGCTAAAAAAGAATGGACGGTTGACAAATTGCCATAATAGGTGTTATATTGACTTTAGTTCGAAAGTTTACGAAAATATTTTTTGCTTTGTTTCGCAGATTATTCATAATTTGCTGAAATATTTTGAGCCTGTAGATATTTATCGTATAAATGTTATAAGATGTGGCAACACATTTTATATAAAGCAGTAAAAAGTATTAAAGAGAGAGAGGAAAAAGTTATGAAGAAAAAAGTATTAGCAGCAGTACTTGCAACATCAATGGTTGCTGCAAGTCTTGTTGGATGTGGAAACGAGGCGGGGGGGGATACTTCAGCCGATAACTCCACAGCAGCAACAGACAATTCCGCAGCGACAACAGACAATTCTGCGGCAGCAACAGACAACAGCGCAGCGGCGGACAACTCCGCAGCAGCAGACAATTCCGCATCTTCCGATGATCCGGTTGCGAATCTGATCGCAGCAACAACGGATACGGTAAAACTTACCGTATGGGCATCCGAAGAAGATCAGACTCTGACGACACAGCTTCTTGAGGATTTCAAGGCAGCATATCCCGATGTTACATTTGATATTACACTGGGTTCCGAATCTGAGTCTACAGCAAAAGATACGATTCTGACAGACGTAGAAGCGGCAGCAGACGTATTCGCATTTGCTGATGACCAGATCAATGAACTTGTTCAGGCAGGCGCACTTCAGCCGGTAGCAGCTACCTATACTTATGATGTAGCAGGGGCGAACGCAGCAGGTGCAGTAGAAGCGGCAACTGTAAACGGTACATTATATGCTTACCCGATGACAGCTGATAACGGCTATTTCATGTTCTATGATGCTTCTGTATTCTCAGAGGATGATGTAAAATCTCTCGAGAAGATGGTAGAAGTAGCAGAGGCAGCAGGCAAGAAGATTGCAATGGACGTTTCTAACGGCTGGTATATTTACGCATTCTTCCAGGGTGCAGGCTATGAACTGACATTGAATGATGACGGTTCCAATAACTGTACATGGAATGCGGCAGGTGCAACGGATGTAGCACAGGCGATCATGGATTTGTTTGGATCCAATGTACTTGTTGATATGGGTGATGAGGAAATGGCAACAGCTATCGCAGAGGGTACGGTAGTAGCAGCAGTAAACGGAACATGGAGAGCGGAGACAGCATCCGATGCATGGGGCGAGAATTACGCGGCTACCAAACTTCCTACCTTTAATGTAGCAGGCAAGGATTGTCAGATGTCTTCTTATTCAGGATACAAACTGATCGGTGTAAATCCTTATTCTGCTAATGTTGGCTGGTCTATGTTACTCGCAGAGTTCCTGACCAACGAAGCAGCTCAGACAGCAAGATTTGAAGCAAGAGGCCTTGGCCCTGCAAATACGGCAGCAGCAGCTTCCGATGCAGTTCAGGCTGACCCGGCAATCTCCGCTCTGGCAGCACAGGCAGCTTACGCAACACCTCAGCGTGTAGGCGGTAACTTCTGGGCACCGGCAGAGACATTAGGACAGATTCTGGCAGACGGCAGTGCAGGTTCAGACCTTCAGGGCGTACTGGATACCGCAGTAGAAGGTATCATGGCTCCGATTGAATAAATAAATAGTTTCGGGTCTTATATCATACCCCGCAGCCTTAGTCGGGATGCGGGGTATTCTTAAACAGTTTTTATCTGGAAAAATCATACAAAATCATTCTGAGAGGGGCTTCCTATGAAGAATAAAAAGAAATTAAGCGGAAATTATTTTAAAGACTTTGGTACGGCAGTAGCAAAAGGCGATATGGGGGTAAAATTATCCCTGCTTGTCATGGGGGCAGGCTATTTTGCAAGAAAACAGATCATTAACGGATTGATCATGATTGCGCTGGAAATCGTTTTTATCATGACGTGCGTTTTTTATGCGGCGCCGAATCTGGCAAAGTTCGGTACATTGGGTACTGTTCAGTTCGAACAGGTTTTTGACCCATTAACAATGACAAGTAAAGTGAATGATTATGATAACTCTTTTCTGATTTTATTGAATTCCATTATTGCGTTATTCATAATCGCGGTTTTTATTTTAGTATACATTGGAAATATCAAAGCTGTTTACCGTCTGCAGGTGCGGAAGGAAGCAGGAAAGCATATCAATACTTTCCGGGAAGATATTCGTGCCTTATTCAATGAAAAATTTCATATTACATTGCTGACGCTGCCCTGTCTCGGTATTATCCTGATGAACATCATACCGATTCTGGTATTGGTAGCGGTAGCGTTTACCAACTATGACCAGCAACATATGCCGCCCAGTGCGCTGTTTACATGGGTCGGTTGGAAAAACTTTAAACAGCTTTTTACAAATTCGACAACAGTAACCTTTGGTTATTCCTTTGGAAAAATTCTGATCTGGACGTTGGAATGGGCGCTTTTGGCTACGCTGACAACTTTTATCGGCGGTATCTTAATGGCGCAGTTCATCAATAATAAAAAGACAAAACTTCCGAAATTATGGAGAACCTTGTTTATGGTCGCAATCGCGGTTCCGCAGTTCGTTACCCTGCTGCTCGTTAGAAACTTCTTCGCAGACAGCGGTATCGTCAATACGATCTGCTCCAATATCGGCCTGACAGATTTCTTAAAGAGTATCGGCCTGGTCAATTCAAACCTGACCTATATACCGTTTTTGACGAATCCTACATGGGCAAAGGTCATGATCGTTCTGATTAATATCTGGGTAGGTGTTCCTTATCAGATGCTGATCGCAACGGGTGTTTTGATGAATATTCCGGTAGACCAGCTGGAAAGCGCGAGAATCGACGGTGCGAACAGTTTCCAGATCTTCTGGAAGATTACGATGCCCTATGTGCTCTTTATTACGGGCCCGAGTTTGATCACAGATTTTGTAAAGAATATTAATAACTTCAATGTTATTTACCTGTTGACACAGGACGTATATGTTACATCCGACCAGCTGCTCGCGAACTCCAATGCAAAAGAAGTGGATCTGCTCGTAACATGGCTGTTCCGGTTGACAAATGAATATTATAACTATAAGATAGCATCCGTAATTGGTATTCTCGTATTTATTATCTGTGCAGCGTTTACGCTTATTACCTTTACACAGACAATCAAAGGCAATAGAGAGGAGGATTTCCGATAATGAAAAAGACAGTAGGTTCTATCGTAAGACATTTGGTTTTAGCATTCCTTGCGGTTATCTGGTTAGTACCGATTCTCTGGCTGGTAGTTACTTCTTTCAGTGGCTATAAGGGAATCAATACAGCGCACTTTTTCCCGGAGACATGGTCTTTGAATAACTATAAAGCGTTGTTCTTCGAGCCGGATTCCGTTGTGCAGTATGGAGCGTGGTTCAAAAATACGCTGATCATCGCAATTTTCACCTGTATCGTTTCTACTTCTTTTGTATTGATGGTCAGCTATACGATGAGCTGTCTGCGGTTCAAGGGAAGAAAAGGGCTGATGAGTTTCGGTATCATTTTGAATATGTTCCCGGGCGTATTGTCCATGATTGCGGTATACTTTGTAATGAAATCCATCGGATTGACGAACAGCCATCTCGGTATGATCATCGTATATTCTGCGGGAGCAGGACTTGGTTATCTGATTACAAAGGGCTTTATGGATACGATTTCGACATCGCTGCGTGAGGCGGCATGGCTGGAAGGCGCTTCGGAAGCGACGATTTTCTTCAAGATCATCATTCCGCTGTCACAGCCGATCATCGTCTATACGATCATCAACTCCTTCCTCGTACCGTGGGGTGATTTCGTATTGGCGAAGCTGATGTTAAATTCCGGTATCGCAACAGACTGGACGATTGCAATCGGTCTGTTCAATATGCTCAATAAGTCACTTGTCAATAAATACTTCTCCATCTTCTGTGCGGGCGGTGTTATCGTATCAATACCGATTTCGGCGTTGTTCGTACTGATGCAGAAGTTCTATGTTGAAGGTGTTACGGGCGGTTCGGTAAAGGGCTAGGGCGAGAAGAACTTCTAAAGGTGTCTCGCCATAGGACGAGACACCAAGAAGTTCTACGATTTGCGTAGCAAATCTTTCTCGCCCGACAGAATGCCTACGGCATTCTGTCTTGGAATAGCCGCAGGCATTCTGCTTTAGAATTTTAAAAGATGAATAAGGAATAGAAGTGCAGACCGTCCTGAGGGAAAAGAGGGAGGTCTGCATTTTCAAATTTTGGTGAAGAAGGAGGTTATTGTGTATGGTCAGGATGAAACGGGATGACGGGAGGCGTAGGACGACAGCATATCGGCGGGCTGCTGCGGTGTTTTTGGCGGTCTGTATGATGCTTCAGACGACAGGCTGCGGAGACAGCGGGGCGGATGGAGCGCAGACGGGACAGCCGGGTGAGAGCGTAGACAGCGGCACAACGGGCACGGGCGGGACAGGAGCGCAGGCAGAGCCGCAGGACGGGCAGACCGGCGGGAACGGAAACAGCGAGGAGGTTGATGGAACGGCAGAGCAGATTGAGGCCGTGGATGTTACCGATACAATTCCGCTGAATATCATAGAGGATAATTACCGCACCTATTATGAGGTCTTTGTGTATTCTTTCTGCGACAGTGACGGAGATGGAATCGGGGACCTGCAGGGACTGATCTCCAAGCTGGATTATATCAATGATGGTGATGATACGACAGATACGGATTTGGGATGTAATGGCATCTGGCTGATGCCGATAGGACCGTCACCCACTTATCATAAATACGATGTAATGGATTATTATAATATTGATTCCGATTATGGCACGATGGAGGATTTTAAAGAACTGCTGGCAGAATGTGATAAGCGGGGAATTAAGGTGATCATGGACCTGGTGCTGAATCATTCATCTTCCCAGAATCCGTGGTTTACGGAAGCTTGTGCCTATCTGAAGGAGTTGGGAGATGGGGAGCCGGATACAGCGGTTTGTCCATCTTTTGATTATTATCACTTTTCCAGAGAACAGGGCGCCGGCTGTTATGCGGTGGAAGGGACGGAATGGTATTACGAGGCACAGTTCTGGAGCGAGATGCCGGATTTGAATCTGGACAGCGAAGCGCTTCGAACTCAAATCGAGGAAATCACGGGTTTCTGGCTGGATATGGGAATCGGCGGATTCCGGCTGGATGCGGTCAAGGAGTTTTATACGGGGGATCCGCAGGCTAATATTGCATTTTTGGACTGGTTTACGACGATGGTCAAAGCGCAGAAAGAAGATGCTTATCTGGTCGGGGAAGCATGGCTTGATATCAATGATTATGCACAGTATTACGGAAGCGGTATCGACAGCCTTTTCAATTTTGCGTTTGCGGATAAAGATGGAATCATTTCCAAAGTAGTAAACGGGTCGCCTGCATCGAGGTATGGTACTGTGAGTGCCTCTTTACAGGAAACATTCGGGCAATACAATGAAAATTATATCGATGCACCCTTTTACACGAACCATGATATGGGCAGAAGCGCGGGTTATTATGCGGGTGAAAACTCCGAGAAGCAGACGAAGCTTGCCGGTGCAATGAATCTTTTCATGAGCGGTTCGGCGTTCCTTTATTATGGCGAAGAACTGGGGATGAAGGGAGCCGGTAAAGATGAGAATAAGCGGGCGCCGATGTATTGGAGCAAAGATGCGGGGAAAGCAGGGATGTGTGACGGGCCTGCGGATATGGATGATTTTCAGATGAAATTTGACAGTCTGGAGGAACAGGAGCAAAGCCCGGATTCTATCTACCAATATTATAAGAAAGCTATCAAGATCAGAAATCAGAATCCGGAAATTGCAAGAGGGGAAGTGGAATATCTTGAAAGTGTTTCGGGAGACAGTTTCTGTGTGTTGAAAAAAACATGGGAAGACTCCGAAGTGCTTCTGGTCTTTCATACCGGAGCCGAAACGGAGGAACTTGATATGAGCGGCATCATGGTAAATGGTGTGGAGATTTCTGAGGGAAATATCCGTGGCGCATTGGAGAGCGGAGAAGAAAAGATTGTTCTGTCGAATGAAACGATTACCATGCCGGGATATTCGGTGCTTGTATTGAAGTAATTTTATATGGGATAAATCGTAATAGCATATTGAAGCTGATAGCACTATATTGATTTAGCGGCCTAAACTGTCTTTGTGGATTCATTTGATAAAAAATGGAAAAAAGGATAAAACAGAAACCCCCGAATCACTTCGGGGGCTCTGTTGTGTAAAAGGGGAATTCTTCCGGAATTGCTATTACCGACTTAACTTCCGTGATTAAGTCTATAATTACTATATAATTTAATTCGCATTTCGTCTATGAATATATTCGGATAAAATGAAACTATATTAGCGAAATGTGTCGAATCATGTAGAAATGCGCGATGAATAAATGGGATGAAAAAGGGATGCAGGAAGAAGAAAAGTGTGGAATCAATCAGGGGAACGGCAGGGGTATCGGGCGGAAAAATAGGATTGAAATCTGAGGTAGTTTAGTGTAAAGTAGTATTAGTAAAAAATACGAAAGGTAAAGGAAGAGTGAGTAGTATGGGAGAAAGTGTGAAAAATCAGGGAGGCTGGCGCACGAACAAATGGATTCGCGCGGCAGTTCCCGCTTTACTGCTTCATTGCAGTATCGGTACCGTTTATTGCTGGTCGATTTTCAGTCAGGAAATTGCCGACTATATCGGTTTTTCCAAGGGAGCGACGGAATGGGCATTCAGCTTTGCCATTTTTTTCCTTGGAATGTCGGCGGCATTCCTTGGGAATGTTGTTGAGAAGGACATCCATAAGTCGTCTCTGATTGCGTCGATTTGTTTTGCAGCCGGTATGGCGGGCACAGGATTTTTTATCTATTACGGTGGAGCACATAAAGGCAGTATGCTGGCGTTGATCGGAATCTACATATGTTATGGATTCATCATGGGAATCGGACTTGGAACAGGTTATCTGTCACCGGTCAAGACATTGATGCTTTGGTTCAAAGACAGAAAAGGTCTCGCAACGGGACTGGCAGTAGCAGGTTTTGGTGCGGCGAAGGCGATTGCGAGCCCGATCATGCAGGGAATGCTGAGCGGTCTTGGCGAAGGCGGTATCTATAAGATGTTTCTGATTCTGGCTGTTGTTTATTTTATCATGATGTTTGTTGGACATCTTCTTTTGAAGAAACCCGATGACTGGCATGAGCCGCAGAATAAAGATGAGAGTCAGAGCATTATGTCAGTGCTGAAAACAAGACCGATATCCAATTATGTTGGTATCTGGCTGATGTTCTATATCAATATCACCTGTGGTCTTGCGTTGATCTCACAGGAAAAAATGATTGTAAAGTGTATTGGTCTGGCAAGTTTTGCAGGCATTATTTCTACCGTATCCGCAATCTTTAATGCAGGCGGGCGTCTTGGATTTTCCGCATGGGCGGATACAATGAAGGACAGAAATACCATTTATAAGCTGATTTTTGTTCTTTCGATTGCGTTTACGGCAATTGTAATGCTGACGAGCGGTATTAAGAATGGAGAGGGCAATACGTTATTGATCATCCTCGTACTCGGTCTGATCTTCGTTGTCAATGCAGGTTACGGCGGCGGGTTCTCCAATGTGCCGACGCTTCTTTCCGATCATTACGGTATGGGGAATATCAGTGCGATACACGGAATTACCCTTTCCGCCTGGGCTTTTGCAGGACTGACCGGTAATCAGATGGCGACCTGGATCGTAAATCATTTTGGAGAGACCATTGAAATCGAACATGCGCTTTCCGACGGGACAGTAGAGATGATCGCGGTAAATCCGACCGGATATCAATGTGTGCTCTATGCGACGATCGTGCTTTATATCATCGCATTGGTGTTGAGTCTTGTACTTGTAAAGCCGACCACAAAAAGGGCATAAAGATTTTCTAAGGCGTCAAAGGACGCCGCCTAAGAAAATCTAAATTATGCCCGGAAGAATGCCTGCGGCATTCTTCCAAAGAGTTATGAAAAGATAAAAAGAAGGGGCTGTCGGGAAATAGCTAGTCCAAAAGCAGGGGGCGATGTGATCCATACG
>CAMWXB010000097.1 GCA_947178125.1 uncultured Lachnospiraceae bacterium
GCCGCGCAGAGGAAATCTTGTTCATCCCCTGCCCTGCACACGACGGAATTTTCAAACCATTCATGAAAATACAGAAAAGGAGTGACAATCCCATGAAAATTGCAATGATGACAAACAGCTACAAACCCTTCGTCGCGGGTGTTCCGATTTCGATTGAAAGGCTGAGCGAGGGGCTTCGGGCGAACGGACATGAGGTGGTCGTATTCGCGCCGGATTATGAAGGACAGGAAAAAGATGAGAATATTGTGCGTTACCGGGCGCTGGTCAAAGGCGTTGTAAACGGTTTTTCAGTACCGGACAGCTTCGATGCGAAAATCGAGAAGCGGTTCCGGGAAGGGAATTTCGATGTCATTCATGTGCATCATCCCATGCTGATCGGGCGGACTGCATTGTATCTGTCGAAAAAGTACCATGTACCGCTTTGTTATACATATCATACGCGGTACGAACAGTACCTGCACTATATTTTAAAACTGCCTTCTTTGCAAAGCACTTGTACAAAATCTACGGTTACAAAAAGCTTTGTACAAAATTATGTAAACCGCTATGCAGCTCGGTGTGACTTCGTATTCGTACCAACACCGTCCATGCAGGCGCATTTGGAAGAAAGAGGAAGCGGAACGAAAATTGCGGTGCTCCCGACAGGACTCGGAAAGGAGAGTTTTGCAGCGGATGAAGAGGAAGCGGGTTATTTGCGGGAAGTTCTGCGCGGGGATAAGAAATACCTTTTCTGTACGGTAGCAAGGCTGGCGAAGGAAAAGAACCTCGACTTTTTATTCCGCGCATTGGCGGTGCGGAAAGAAAGACACGCTGCCGATTTCCGGCTGGCGGTTGTGGGAGAAGGACCATACAGGGAGAAACTGTGCAGTCTTGCTGAAGAACTGGGGATTCGGGAAGATATCGCTTTTGTCGGAGCGGTTCCGAACGAAAAGGTAAAGAATTATTGCAGGGCGGCGGACCTCTTTCTTTTTTCATCTTTATCCGAGACGCAGGGAATCGTGCTGTTGGAAGCAATGGCGGCGGGAACACCGGTATTGGCGGTCAAGGCGCCGGGTGTCCGGGATGTGGTGTTAAACGGCAGGAATGGATATATGACAACTGTGTCGGAAATGGAATATGAGAATAAACTGGATGAACTTTTGAAACAGGACAGAACCTATCTTGAGCAGGGCGCCGTGGAGACGGCGGAAAAATATGGGATGCAGGAAATTGCGAAAAGGGCGGTTGTCTATTATAATATTGCTATCCGGAATCATAGTCGGGACAGCAATCATGAAAGAGAGGAAAATCAGCTTGGAAGCATTTCATATTTTAATAGTAGAGGATGATAAAGAAATTCGTGAAGGAATTGAAATTTATTTAAAGAATCAGGGTTATCAGGTATCGCAGGCGGCAGACGGGGTGGAAGGACTGCAGAAAATCGAGGAACGGGAAATCCATCTTGCCATTGTGGATGTGATGATGCCCCGGATGGACGGAATCACCATGATGATGAAAGTCAGGGAAAGAGGCTATGATTTTCCGGTCATCATGCTTTCCGCCAAGTCGGAAGAAGTGGATAAGATCATGGGGCTGAATATGGGGGCGGATGATTATGTGACGAAGCCCTTTACGACGATGGAACTTTTGGCAAGAGTCAATTCCCATCTGCGCCGCTACAGGAAATATCTGGAAGCGATGGATGGAAAGCAGGGCAGTGAGAAGATTTACTGTATCGGAGGTCTGGAACTGAATGAAGAGACGGTCGAGGTGAGCGTGGATGGAAATCCGGTGAAACTGACGCCGCTGGAATTTAAAATTTTACTGTTATTGATAAAAAGTCCCGGCAGGGTTTTCAGCGCGGAAGAAATCTATGAGCGCGTCTGGAACGAACAGGCCATCAATACGGATACGATCATGGTGCATATCAGAAGGATTCGGGAAAAAATAGAGATCAACCCGAAGGAGCCAAAATATTTAAAGGTGGTGTGGGGTGTTGGATATAAAATTGAAAAATGGTAACACAGGAAAACGCAACAGAGCATGGTGGACAGGAATCCTGCTCGCGGGGGTTTCGGCGGCATTGTTCGTCATGATGCTTCCGGAATTTGGCAGGAAAGCGGCGGTATACGAAGAGAGCTTTAAAAAGGAACGATTCGAGAGTGAGGACTTTCTTTCCTGTCTGGTACGGAGTAATTATGTCCTTTATAAAAATGTGCTCGATAAAAGAGGGGATAAGATTTATACCTATGAAGAACTGTTCATGGATGAAAAAGTGGAAAATATAGAGGAAGAGGCATTCAGGCTTGGGGCAGCAGCGGAAGAGGAAGGTTATGAAACGGCGTATGACATGGAAGGATATACCAATGCAAAATATGCGGATGAAAGTCAGCTGAACAGCATCTTATCGCTGTATGCGGGACAGATACAGGAGAACGTTATTGGTATCCGGGACGATTATGTGAAAGCGATTGGAACGATGATGGATTACTATGTTCTGGATAAAGAGAGCGGTACCTTTTTGAAGAATACGATGCTGCCTATTGAAAAACTGGCGGATACACTGGAGAGCGGCGGTGAACAGGCAGGTCTGGAGGATTATGTTTATTATGTCGTGATGGACTATGACGGAGCCGGCAACCTGCAGAATATCAGTGTGCGCGGAAGCGATGCGGATAAACTTCTGAAAGCGGTTCAGACGACGGAAAGCGGAAGATACGGAAGACTCGTGATAGACAGAGAAGAAGTAGAGAACTATGCCCTGTACGATTACGATACGGAGGGATACAATAAAACGCTTTCCATTTCACAGAAAAAAGCGGCAAACGCTACATTTATCTATGCGATGACAAAGGCACAGCAGGAAGAAATTCTGGCAGGTTACGGTTCCTCTTTCGCTTTTTTTGATTCCAGTATGGTCGATTACAGTTATTATAATGCCGGTATTCAAATGGTGTATGTCCTGCTGGTGGGCGGGATTGCGCTCGTGACGGTACTGCTTGCCCTATGCAGGCCGGCGCTTCTTACGGGAAAGCGGGAGCGCAGGATGCCGTTCGAGATCGTAGCTTTTGCGGCAATCGTGTTTTTTGCCTTTGGGCTGGAACTGGCAGTTTACTATGTGCAGACGGCAGAAAGCGGCGCACTTTTAGACTGGTTGGATTGGAATCTGCCGGGCGGGCTGTCGGCGGGAGCAGAATATGAAATCGCCAAGATGGCCATTGGTTTTGTCCTTTTTGCTCTATTGTTCGGATTTTGGTATTTCTGTTGTCTGGAAATGTCAGATATTCTGCGTAATGCCAAAAGTTATTTCAAGACAAGGGTGTTGTGCTGTATCATCATGGAGAAGGCGCTGTCCTGCTGCAAAAAAAGTTACCGGAAACTGAAGGAACAGGTACTCGGCGTGGATTTGGAAAAGGATGTCAGCAAAGTGCTGCGGAAGCTTCTTTTTATCAATTTCTGCCTGATTTCGGCGGCGTGTCTGTTCTGGTTTTTCGGCATTTTCATCGTGCTGGTCTACAGTTTTGTTCTTTACTGGCTCTTGAAAAAGTATATTTATAAGATACAGCAGCAGTATGATAACCTGTTAGCATCTACCGGTTACATCTCGGAGGGGCAGCTGAACAATACGTTCGACGAAGATTTTGGCATTTTTGAGTCCTATAAACAGGAACTTTATGAAATTCAGAACGGATTTCAGAAAGCAGTTGAAGAGGAGGTTAAGAGCCAGCGGATGAAGACCGAGCTGATCACGAATGTATCGCATGATTTGAAGACACCGCTGACGGCCATCATCACCTATATCGATCTGTTAAAAGAGGAAAATACGACGGAAGAGCAGCGCAGAGAATATCTGGAGACGCTGGAGCGGAAATCCCTGCGGCTGAAAGTGCTCATCGAGGATCTGTTTGAGGTGAGCAAAGCGAACAGCGGCAGCGTCAATCTGGAACCCGTGCCGGTGGATATCTGCCATCTGATGCGGCAGGTCTATCTGGAATATGAAGATAAAATGGAAGAGGCCGGCCTGCAGGTGCGTTTTTCGGTGCCGGAAGAAAAAATTATTTTACAGCTCGACAGTCAGAAGACCTATCGGATTTTTGAAAACCTGTATGTCAATATCATTAAATATGCGCTGCACGATACGAGGGTATTCGTGACGGCGGAGAAATACGGCGGGAACGACGGTGCTGCTCCGCAGATTCGCATCGAAATGAAAAACATTTCCGAGCAGGAAATTCTGGGCGACCCGCAGGAGTTGAGCGAGCGGTTCGTGCGGGGGGACGCTTCCCGGAACTCCGAAGGAAGCGGTCTTGGTCTTGCTATCGCAAGGAGCCTGACAGAGCTTCAGGGCGGAAAATTCAGAATAGAAGCCGATGGAGATTTATTCAAAGTTATATTGATTTTTGCGCTGTAATTGGTATAATAATAGAAGTTCTTTTTATGAAAGGGCTTCTATTATTTTTTTGTATGACAGCAGTTTTTGTGTGGTAAAAGGGCTGTGATCGCAGCGGGGGGTAAGTAAGAATTTACGCAGTAAATTCCGGGAGTACAGACTGCGGAGCCTGTGCTTTTTATAGAGAATGGGGGAGCATTATGGATAATCAGGCAAATGGGGAACACAATCTCATCGAATCGTTGGTATCTGTGTTGGTCGATCCCCTGAACGATACCGTACAGGATATATCTGCAGCATATCATTTAAAGCATTTTGCGGATATTATGCCGGGCGGCTTTTTTATTTATCGGGCGAATGAGGAAGAGACACTTATTTATGCAAATGAAGCGATGCTGCGCATTTTTCAATGCGATACGATGCAGGAATTTCGGGAGATGACCGGTAATTCCTTCCGGGGAATCGTGCATCCTGATGACCTGGAGGACGTTGAAGAAAGTATCAGGGAGCAGATTGCACACAGCCAGTACGATCTCGATTATGTCGAATACCGGATCATCCGCAAAGACGGCAAAGTACGCTGGCTGGATGATTACGGTCATTTCGTGCGCAGCGATTCGGTGGGCGATGTTTTTTATGTCTTTGTGGGCGATGCGACGGAGAAAAAAGAACGTCAGGTAGAAAAAATCGAAACATGGTTCAGTGAAAAGCTGAAAAAGGAACAGGAACTGCAGGCGCAGCTTGATAAGTACGATAAGGAGATGAAGGTCATCCATCAGGAACATCTCATACGTCTCGAGATGATCGAGGGATTGAGCGTGGACTATGAGTCAATTTTCTATGTTGACCTGGATAAGGACCAGATTAAAGCATACCGTGTCAGCGAGCGGTTCCAGAAGCAGTTTCCCGAGCATTATGCGGTGCGGAAATTTACCGGCTTTGATGCCGATTATATTGCGGAATGGGTCTATCCGGAGGACAGAGAACTCTTAAAGAAAGTCAGTGACCCGGCATATATCCGTAGGGAACTTGAACGTTCCGAAAACCGGAATTTTCATTTGAATTACAGAATTTATGAGAATCAGGATATTAAATATGTTCAGCTGCGGGTCGTCAATGTAGGTGGTGAAGAGTCTGTTTCTCAGGTTATTTTCGGATACCGGAATATGGATGAAGAGATGATCAGTGAAATGCAGCAGAAGAAGCTGCTGAAAGAGGCACTGGACGAAGCGACCCTTGCAAATAATGCCAAGAATCTGTTTTTGACCAATATGTCTCATGATATACGGACACCGATGAATGCGATCGTCGGTTTCACAGAACTGGCCAGAAAGCATATGCAGGACCAGGAGAAAATTTCCAATTATCTCGACATGATCTCGACATCCAGCGAACAGCTGCTTCAGCTTTTGAATGATGTACTGGAGATATCCAGACTGGAATCGGGAGCCGTCAATATTGAGGAAGAAGAATGCAGTCTGATGGATATTACCCATCAGGTGCAGATGAGCATACTGCCAAAAGCGGCGGAGAAGAATATTACATTATCGTTGGATATTTCCAATCTGAAACATGACAGCGTGCGTGCCGATAAAGGGAGACTCAGTCAGATCCTCACTTATCTTACGGACAATGCGGTGAAATATACGGGAGTGGATGGGCGTGTTACCATCGTCGTCATCGAGAAAGAACAGGGGGGCGCGCAGGATGACCTCGTGACCTACCAGTTCGCCATAGAAGATAACGGCATCGGTATCAGCGAAGAATTCATGACCACGCTCTTCGATCCTTTTGAACGCGAGAAAAATACGACGCTGAGCGGTATTCACGGTACGGGCCTGGGGCTGACCATTACGAAAAAGCTGGTAGATATCATCGGCGGAAGGATAGAAGTTTTCAGTACGCCCGGGGAGGGCAGCCGGTTCATCATAACGCTCCCGCTGCGTCTGCAGGAATCATCAGGGTATTTCGGAGCTGCTGAAGATGCTGTGCCGCACTTTTCGACTGACAAAAGAATCCTGATTGTGGATGATAATGAGATCAATCTGGAAATTGAATACGAAGTACTGAAGGATGCAGGTTTTCTTGTGGATACGGCCGAAGACGGCAGCATTGCGGTAGAAAAGATCAAACAGTCAAAACCGGGCGATTATGACCTGATCCTGATGGATATCCAGATGCCGATCATGGACGGATACCGTGCAACGAGAGCTATCCGGGAGATGAAAAATCCGGTATTAGCCGGCATTCCGATCATCGCCGTTTCGGCAAATGCTTTTGAAGAGGATAAGAGAATGGCAATGGAAAGCGGGATGAACGCCCATCTGGCGAAACCGCTGGATACGCTCAGGCTTTATAAGCTGATTCGGAAGTTTTTGAAAGAGTAATAGAGACAGTAGTGAACTGAAAGGTGTAAAGTTTCTGGATGGAAGTGGACTTTACACCTTTTTTATAAAAAAATGGAAGCAAAGGGGCTCGAACCCTTGACCTCCCGCTAGTCAGGCGAGCGCTCATCCCAGCTGAGCTATGCTTCCATATTTTTATTATAGCATAATGATTTAAGATTGCAATATGATTTACATGTGCGATTCATAAACGTTTTGTTTCGTAATAGAAGTTTTGTAACAGGAAAGAGGAACGATTTTATATGGCAGTTATTTTGATTGCAGAAGATGAAAAAAATATGCAGAACATAATCATCGAATATATGAAGCGTGGCAGTCATTCCTGCATTGTAGCGGACGACGGCGTAGACGCTGTTACAATTCTGAAAAATAATCCCGTTGATTTAGCGATTTTAGATGTTATGATGCCTCATTTAGACGGTTTTTCCGTTTGTAAGATAGCAAGGGAAATGTATAGTATCCCTATCATTTTCCTTACAGCAAAGGAAGGTGAGGACGATAAGTTAAAAGGATATGAGTTAGGCGCAGATGATTACATGACAAAGCCGTTCAGCCCCAAAGTATTGTTGGCAAAGGTCAATGCCCTGTTACGTCGTTCCTCGCCGGAAAATACACAGGAGACCTTAACGGCCGGTAATCTCGCTTTAGTACCTGCTTCACACAAAGTTATCGTATCGGGTGACAATGTTGACCTGACCTATAAAGAATTTGAATTGCTGCGCTTCTTCATGCAGAATAAAAATCAGGTGTTCTCACGCGAACAATTATTAAACCGAATCTGGGGCTATGATTTTGAAGGGAATACCCGAACGGTAGACACACACATAAAAACCCTGCGGCAAAAACTGGGTGCGGAGGGAAGCCGTATTGTTACGCTGATACGCTCCGGTTACAAATTCGAGGTATGATTATGAAAAAAATGAATCAATGGTTCCGTCCGAATACCGTCAGAAAAAAAGTGTTGTTACTTTCGAAACTGGCGGGTGGTATGATCTGTCTGTTTTATGTGTTTACATCCGAACTGCAGACCAGTCGAAGTATTACCTTTGTGATCTGGCTTGCACTATTGGCAGCAGTTATTATTGGTGTGGATGTAATGCTTGGACGCTTCATTTCAAAACCGCTTAGTGAAATCAACCATGCAGCGGGACAAATGGCAGAACTGGATTTCTCAGCGCATTGCAGTATTTCTACAGATGATGAATTTGGGGAGCTTTCGCAGAATCTGAATGCGATGTTTTCCAATCTTCGGGAAGCTCTCGATAATTTGGAAGCCGCGAACAGACAGCTTGAGAAAGATATGGCTCGTGAGCATTTGCTATTGACACAGAGAAAAGAATTGGTTGACAATTTGTCCCATGAAATGAAAACACCGCTTGGTATTGTCCGCGCTTATGTCGAGGGGTTAAAAGAAGAAACGGACGAACAGAAAAAGCAGCATTACATGAATGTCATTTTATCTGCAACAGACCGTATGAATACGATGATAGTATCTCTGCTTGACTTGTCCGCGTTGGAAGCAGGAGCCGTAAAGTTATCAGAAGAACGGTTTGACTTTATAGAACTGGTTGAAACAGCCGCCGGGCGTTTGCTGATAGATGCGCCGGATGCGGATTATCGTCTTACTTATGAACTGCCGGAGAATAAGGTGTTTATTCGTGCTGATAAATACCGCATGGAACAGGTCATTAACAATTTGATAACGAACGCGAAAAAACACGTTAGTGATGATGGCGAAATTCATTTATCTGTTATCAACAGGGAAAGAAAACTGCAATTTTCAATCTTCAATCAGGGGAAACAGATACCGCCGCAGGATATTTCAAAAGTCTGGCAAAAGTTTTATCGTGGAGAAACCCCACAGAACGATAAATATGGCGGCTCAGGTCTTGGTCTTTCTATCGTTGCCCAAATCCTTTCTATGTACCACACGGATTACAGTGTTCAAAATCTGCCAGATGGCGTAGCGTTTTCCTTTGATTTTCCTACGATAGCATAAATACAACCCCTATAGGAACGCCTTTCTTCTGCAAAATGGAGGAAGGCGTTTTAATATTGTCATTTTTATAACCATGCCTTTCCTCAGCCTGCGAGTTTGGGCTATCGGGCACAAACAATTCGTGCAGAATGACCCGAAGGGCATTCTGCAGTGTGAAGAAGGTTCGCAATGCGAACCGTAGAAGTTCTTAGCGAAGCAGCCATTGCTGCAAGCTTTAGAACTTCTCTTCACACTTTTCACTTCGATTTCACAGCTGCCGCACTTCAATTTCACTGCTTTTTCTTAAACTTCTCTTATCAAATTGATAGGGAGGTAAGCTGATATGTTTTTTGGATTGGAATGGTATTGGTGGTTGATTATCGTTGTGGTGGCGGCTGTTTCTATCCCGTTCAAGGTAAATTTTATGAAATGGTGGAGCAGATGCCGGAAAGAGCAGAAAGGTTGTCAAAAAGACAAATGGGGTGGTGAGGAATGATAACGGTTGAAAATTTAATTTTTTCTTATCAAAAACAAAAACAGGCCTTGCATGGACTGACCTTTTCCGTCGCTGACGGTGAAATATTTGGATTTTTGGGTCCGAATGGTTCCGGCAAGTCCACTACACAGAAAATTTTAACGGGTATCCTGCATGGATATGGCGGAAACGTCCGTCTGTTCGGCGAGCCCCTGAAAGAGCAGGAAAAGCGTTTTCAAGAAAGGATTGGTGTGCTGTTTGAGTTCCCATACCTTTATACGAATCTGAGCGCACTCGACAATCTGCATTATTTTGCTTCGTTCTATCCTGCCAAAAGGCGGCGTGACCCAATAGAGCTGCTTACTGTGCTGGAGTTCAAAAAGGATTTTATGAAGAAGCCCGTGTCCTCCTATTCCAAAGGAATGAGGCAGCGCGTAAGCATGGCAAGGGCATTGCTTAACAACCCAGAACTTCTGTTTCTGGACGAACCGACCAGCGGACTTGACCCACAAGGAGCCGTACTGTTTCGGCGTATCATTGGAGAGGAACGGAAGAAAGGCACAACGATTTTCCTGACGACCCATAATATGATGGACGCGGATCTGCTTTGCGACAGGGTGGCTTTTATTGCCGACGGTGAAATCAAGGCAATCGACACGCCAAAGAAATTAAAAGAGGAAAACAGCAATCATCAGGTCGAAGTCCATTATCTGTATCAGGGGAAACGCAATATGACAGTTATCGAAATGCCGGAGTTAAAGTCGGGTATTCCGTTCCCGTATGACGAGATCATCAGTATTCATACGAAAGAACCAACGCTAGAAGATATGTTTATACAATATACCGGGAGGGGGCTTAAATAATGTGGAGGGCTTTTCTTTCTTTGCTGAAAAAGGATTTCAAATTGATGTTATCAGGCAAATTTCTATTGCTTGCGTTTGGTTCCCTTGTTCTTTACTCCTGCTATATTAACCTGATTTATGTGGGATTGGACCAGGACATTTATCCGGTATATCTTTACGACCCGTTTCATACGCAGGAAATGGTATCTTCTGAGATAATTGCAGTTGACAGTACAGAGGAACTGCAATCGAATATAGAGGGCGGTTATGCTGTCGGTATCAATGCTTTCAGTGGAACGCCGGAAATTGTTATGGTTTCCTCAAATATGCGCAGTGTCGATCAGTATCGTGCGGCCTACGCATTCTCATTATTGTCACCCGCAAGCTCTGTTGCAGCAGAGCGGATAGGAGCAGATAACAAGGAAATGAAAAGCCGCAGGGAGATCACTTGTGAATTTCTGTTTTTTGAACTGGCGGCAGTGGGCTTCTTGGGACTTGCTTCTACGCTGTTCAAAGAAAAGCAGATGGGAATTATCCGCGTTCATGGAGTATTGCCGGTGAGCAAAACGGCCTTTATCCTTTCAAAACTTATCCTGTTTCTGCTGTCAGACCTCCTGTTTTCAGCGCTCTTGACAGTCATAAACCTGGGTGTTGCAGAGGGATTATCCGTATTGCCGCACGTTTGTCTGCAAGCGGGTATTTTGTCCCTGCTGATGGCTTTGGTCGGATTCTTTTGCGCGATATGGCTGCCGGATTTCAAACAGTTTTCTTTGTTATATCTCGTCCTGGCGGTTTTCATCACAACACCTGTTTTCCTTGCGGGACAGACGGGCATTATCCGGGAAGGGATAAAGTATCACCCCATGTATCATTTGTTTATGGCAATGAAAAATGCGTACCGGGGCGTATCATCTGCAAACGGCGGTTATTACATGGTATGCGGATTGACGTTCATTCTGCTGTTTCTGCTTGTGCGTCAGGTACTTGTCCGTGAAATGGCAAAGGAGGGGTAGCATGAAAGGGTTAAAATATCAGCTTAAAAATATTCGCCGGGATAAAATGAGCATTCTTTCCTTTTGTCTCCCGAGCCTCGTCGGGCTGGCGCTCAACCTGCTTTCAGGAGTGGATTTTTCATCTTTGAGTGAACCGTCATTCTGCGTTGTGAAAGACGACCTTTCCGAGAGTGCAGTAGAATGGCTGCAAACAAATGGAAACGTTACAATGCTGCCCGATATGGCTTCATTGAGAAATATGGTGAATGACCCCGCAACACAAACGATTGGCGTATTACAGGATGGGAACAGCATTAAGACATTACTGTCAGGCGACGAACTACAGATCAATACAGTGATTGGAAATACGCTCCCTCAGCTTTACGCCGAAAGAGAAGAGGCAGCTTCATCAAAAGTGACCATTATCCCGGCTGCGGATAACAGCGACGCACTGAAATCCCTGCTCATTGTGATAACAGTGGTCACAGCGATGTTCATGGGCTGTACGTTTAATGCCATGAACATCATCGGAGAAAAAGAAGATGGCATTTCACTGATCAATGAAGTTTTGCCTGTCACAAAAAGAGAGTATGTTGCTCAAAAAATTACTTTGGGATTTGCAGGCGGTATTCTGTCCACGCTCTTAACAGCTTGTGTCTGTATGAAAATTGCTGTCAGCCAAATCATACCGCTGATTCTGCTCGTTGTCCTGTCTGCTTTTACAGCCGCATTGGCCGGATTGTTCATAGGACGCTTTTCAGGCGGGCTCATGGCAGGCATTGTATCTATCAAGATTGTAATGATTTTGTTCCTTGCTCCCCCTATTTTGTTTTATTTAGTCGTTCCATCAGACAGCGCGCTGTTTGCTGTTTCATATCTGCTCCCGTCAAGTGCGACTTTTTACGGCTTGATGAGCTTATTGAACGGAACGGCACAAAATATGGAAATCAATCTTATTATATTGTTTGGTCATTGCATTGTGTGGTTTCTTTTGTTTCTATTCATAGACCGTTGTAGAATAAATAAGCAGTTATGAATACAAAATAATCTGCTTCCGACGGCAAAAAAACTGTCGGAAGCAGATTATCCACATACAAAAAAGCCTTGGAATCAAGGCTTTCCGAATGGAGCATACGGGATTCGAACCCGTGGCCTCAACAATGCGAATGTTGCGCGCTCCCAACTGCGCTAATGCCCC
>CAMWXB010000098.1 GCA_947178125.1 uncultured Lachnospiraceae bacterium
CCTCCACCGGACGTTATCCGGCATCCTGCCCTGTGAAGCCCGGACTTTCCTCACCCGCACGCGGGCGCGATCATTTATTCTACTTATTTTATATGCTATCTGGAAGAATCGCAAAGCAACACTTCCCACTACTCACTTGGAAGAATCGCAAAGTGCTATTCCATCACACCCAGGAAGAATCGCAAAACAACACTTCCCTCTACTACTTGGAAGAATCGCAAAGCGATTCTTTCGGGAATAACATAGTTTCTCTTAGACAGTGTATTTTACTGTCTTAGAGAAACTTTATTCCCTATTCAAAACAGCTTCCCCCCACAAATTCCCGGCAAAGAGAATTTTTAGGCAGTTCCTCGCTGCTGACCCCCAGAAAATATTCCAGGAATTTTAACAGCCGTTTGGCCTCATGATATTCCGGCTCCCCCTTTTTAATGCTGAACAAAAGAGGTTCCGCATACTGCTTCAGAACGGCCAGTTCATAGACCAGCGCCGAATTGAACATAGCATCCGCCTGCTCCTGGAACGGGAAAATATATTTTTCTTCCCCGCGTCTGACGGAAGCCCACATTTCAATCGTTTTCTGCGCGCTTGCTCCCCTCGTTCTGGCATCCCGCACCATACGCCGCAGCAGCCTTCCATCCGTCGTCGGAATCCGGTTATGCTCATCCACATTCAAACAGGTCAGCGCACTGATATAAATTTTATATTTACTTTCCGCCGGAAGCGAATGGGACATCTTTTCATTCAGCCCGTGAATCCCTTCGATGACCAGAATGTCATCCGGCCCCAGTTTCACTGTCCGCCCGTTGTACTCTCTTTTGCCCGTTTTAAAATTAAAAGTGGGCAGTTCCACACTTTTTCCTGCTAACAGTTCCGCCATATCCTGATTGAACTGTTCCACGTCCAACGCTTCCAGACATTCATAATCGGGATTTCCGTCTTCATCGAGCGGTGTGCTGTCATGATTCAGATAATAGTTATCCAATCCGATCGTATGCGGCCTCATGCCATAAGTCCGGAGCTGAATCGATAAACGGTGGGAAAAAGTGGTCTTGCCAGAAGAAGAAGGCCCCGCTATCATAACAAACTTCACGCCTTCCCTCCGTGCGATATCTCTGGCGATTTCGCCAATTCTTCTCTCCTGAAGCGCCTCCTGCACCAGGATCATATCCGCGATATTACCCCCGCAGATCTGGTCGTTCAGATCGCCCACAGTATCAATTCCTATTTCTTCTACCCATTGTCCAGCCTGCATCAATGTCTGAAACAGTTTCTTTCTCGGTTCAAAGACCGGAAGCTTTTCCGGTTCTTCCTTTTCGGGAAGCAGTAATATCAGGCCGTTTTCATAGGATAACAGGTCAAAACAGCTGATATATCCTGTACTGGGCAGCATATAGCCATAATAATAATCATAGTAGTCTCCCAGACAATATACATTAATCGTAGAACTTCTCCTGTAACGGAACAGTTTCACCTTATCATTCATACCATATTTTTTGAATAAAGCAATCGCCTCTTCCGCCGGATAAGCTTTCTTCGTGATCGCAAGGTCCGCTTCCACCAGTTCCTGCATCCGCTCCTTTACCCGCACGATCTGCTTTTCGTCCAGCGAAAAACCTTTCCGAAACCGGCAGTAATAACCGGCCCCGATCGCAAATTCCACCTTTGTCTCCGCCGCCGTTTCATAACCGGCCACATCCTTAATGGCTTTCATCAGCAGCATAATGGCAGAACGTACATATGTTTTGTGTCCAATGGCATCTCCATAGGTAGCGAAAGTAAGTTCGCAATCCCTGTCAACTCTTTTCATCAATTCCCGTATCTTACCGTTAATGATGACGAGTGCAATCGGCTCCTTGTACAAATGCTGATATTCTTTAGCGATGATTTCGTATTTAATACCTTCTTCGTATAACTTTTCTTTTCCGTCAATGTGAATCCTCACCATACCCATCACCATACCTTTCTCTCATGACCCGTAAACAATTCCTCTTTTGTCTGCTGATTTCTTCGTAACGTCTGCTTTTCCCCGGTCCTTCCGTTCCCTGCGCCTGCAGCTGCCAAAGCACTTCGTCGCAGATACGCGCTTCCCGCTCCAGATACCGGTACAGCACCGGATGTTTCCGCTGTAACAGCAAAGGGCCATATCTGTCTTCCATCTGCTGCCAAAAGGCTTTTGAACTTTCCCCCTGTGACAGAGTTTTATCAAGATTGTTGAATCCATGCTCACTTTTGACAGCCTTCATCATCGGATAAAATTTGCCGTCTTCCTCTATCATATTCTCATCCGTAAGCAGATATCCCTGTCCGCGCAAAAAAGAACGAAACTGCTGAATCTCCGACTGTGGCTGTAAAATCAGTTCCCGAAAAGAAGCCGTCTTCTCTTCTTCCTCTGAAAGGATGCGCAGCATCAGCCTGCCGCCCATTCCGGCACAAATAAGCGTATCCGCCTCCCCTTTTCGGAACGAAGCGAGTCCATCCGAAAGCCTGGCCTCGATAAGCGCTTCCAGACCGTATGCCTTAATATGTATTCTGGCCTGCTCAAGCGGCCCCTCTCTGACATCCATCGCAAGCGCACCGGGACTGATTCCCTGCTGCAGGAGATAAATCGGCACAAAACCGTGGTCACATCCGATGTCGCAGACTCTGTTTCCTTCCGTGACCATGGCCGCAACAGCTCCCAATCTTTCCGAAAGGACTATCTTCTCCCGCATCAATCCAGATAATCCTTCAGCTTCCTGCTTCTGCTCGGATGGCGCAGCTTCCTCAAGGCTTTTGCTTCAATCTGCCGGATACGCTCACGGGTAACGCTGAACTCTTTGCCGACTTCCTCAAGCGTCCTCGCACGGCCGTCATCCAGACCGAAACGCAGACGGAGCACTTTCTGCTCTCTCTCCGTCAAAGTGCCGAGCACCTCTACGAGCTGCTCTTTTAAAAGTGTAAAAGCAGCTGCATCCGCCGGAACCGGCACATTATCGTCCTGAATGAAGTCGCCGAGATGACTGTCCTCTTCTTCACCGATCGGCGTTTCTAAAGAGACCGGTTCCTGGGAAATCTTCAAAATTTCCCGCACTCTCTCTACGGGCATGTCCATTTCTTCGGCAATCTCCTCCGGCGTTGGTTCCCTTCCAAGCTCCTGCAGTAACTGTCTGCTCACACGGATTAGCTTATTGATCGTCTCCACCATATGCACCGGAATGCGGATAGTCCTCGCCTGGTCGGCAATCGCCCTCGTAATGGCCTGACGGATCCACCATGTTGCATAGGTAGAAAATTTATAACCTTTTCTATAATCAAATTTTTCGACAGCCTTGATAAGACCCAGGTTTCCTTCCTGAATCAGGTCCAAAAAAAGCATACCACGGCCCACATACCTTTTGGCAATGCTGACAACCAGACGAAGATTCGCTTCCGCAAGCCTTTTCTTCGCTTCCTCGTCACCCATTTCCATCTTCTGGGCCAGTTCGATTTCCTCTTCCGCACTTAACAGAGGAACCTTACCGATTTCTTTCAGATACATTCTGACAGGGTCCTCGATGCTGACGCCGTCCGGCACGGACAGGTCGATATTCTCCACATCCACATCATCCTCTTCCGTCAGAATGATCTCTTCATCATCCACATCGTCCTCTTCCGTAATCCGCAGGACATCCACATTGTTCTGTTCCAATGTTTCCAGAATCCGGTCAAACTGCTCTTCTTCCAATGTCATGTCATGGAAAAATTCGCTGATCTCCTGGTACTCCAGAACATTCTTTTTCTTCTTAGCAATATTTAAGAGTTCTTTTAAACGCTCTTCAAACTTTGCCTGTACATTTTCGTCCATTATTTGGCCCATCCTTCCTTTTCCGGGTTAAACAGTTCTATTTTTTCCTCTAACGCAGGGAAATATGCGTTTTGCTAAGTTCTTCCAGTGCTTTTTTCCCCGAGATTACCTGATTCAGCGCATTCATATCTACGCCTGTCCTGCTGGAATAATATTCAAAGCTGTTCCGTTTTACCGTGCATACGATATCATGGAACGCTTTTTCCCGCTCTGCATCCGTCATTTCTTCCTGCAGCTTTGTATTGAACAGGGAAGCCACTTCTCTCTGTTCTTCTTCATCCTGAAACATGCTGATGATCGCTGCCGGCTGAAAATTCCCCTGTTCCAAATCCTCAAAGAGCTTACGGGCCACTTGCTGATAGAGTGTCTCTGTAAAGTCTTCCACTTGGATATACTTTTTAATCTTCCCATATAACGACGGCTCTTCAGTCAGCCATGTGAGCAGCAGCCTCTGGGAACGCTTCGTGTTCTCCTGCGGCGTATTTTTGGCCGATACGGTAGGTTTCGGTCTCGTTACCGGCTTAACCAGTCCCGTCTGCGCCGCATAAGAAGCGACCATTTTCCGCAGGTTCTCATAACCGATATGATATTTCTCCGCCACGGACTCCACATAGTTCTCACGCTCAACCTCATCTTCAAAGCCACACAGCTTTCTTGCGATTTCCCGATAAAATCTCGTTTTGGAATCCGGATCGCCCAGATCATAATCCCGTTCCAATATCCGCAGTTCAAAGAAAAAGCTGTTCTCCGCCTTGTCGATACGCTCCTGAAAAGCCTCCGCACCATACGCTTTCATAAATTCGTCCGGATCCTTTGCCGGAGACATATTGATGATCCTGCCCCTGAGTCCGGTCTCCCGCAGGATGCCGATTGCCCTAAGCGCCGCATTCACGCCCGCGCCGTCGCTGTCATAGGCGAGCAGCACTTCCTGCGTATAACGCCGCAGCAGGTTGGCCTGTCCCACCGTAAAGGCTGTTCCGAGGGAAGCCGCCGCCTGTGTAAAACCAGCCTGGTGCATGGCGATGACATCCATATATCCCTCGCACAAAATAATATTATTTTTCCGCGAAGTCCTTGCGAAATTCAATCCATACAAATTTCGGCTCTTATCAAAGATCATCGTTTCGGGCGAGTTCAGATATTTCGGCTGTCCATCTCCCATGACTCTGCCGCCGAATCCGATGACCCGGTGATTGATATCCTGAATCGGGAACATGACCCGGTTCCAGAATTTGTCATACATACCGCGTTTTTCATCATAGTTGGCAAGCCCCGCGTCCCGGATCAACCCGTCATCGTATCCTTTGGAACGCAGGTAAGCCGACATCTCATTATTCGTCACACCGGCAAAACCGAGTCCGAATTTCTTCATCGTCTCATCGCTTAACGCCCTTCCCGATAAATAGCGGTAGCCGACCGCTCCTTTTGGTGAACGCAGCATATAATAAAAATATTTTGCAGCTTCCTTATTCACTTCCAGAAGCTTTGCCCGCCTGCCTTCTCTTTTCTTTACCTCTTCGGAGTATTCCGCCTCGGGCAGCGAAACGCCCGCCCGCTCCGCCAGTTCTTTGACAGCCTCTCCGAAAGAACAGTTCTCATATGCCATCAGAAAGGTAAAGACATTGCCGCCCGCTCCGCAGCCGAAACAGTAATACATCTGCTTGCCCGGTGAAACGGAAAAAGACGGCGACTTCTCATTGTGAAAGGGACAAAGTCCAAAATAACTGCTCCCTTTTTTCTGGATACGGACATACCCGGAAATCACATCCACGATGTCATTCCGCGCCCGCACTTCCTCTATCACTTCATCCGGATAATACATATACTATGCCTTTCTATCGAATCCTCTCACATTTCATTTCCCGGAAGAATCGCTCCAGCGATTCTTTCAGGCGAGAAAGGTTCGCATCGCGAGCCGTAGAAGTCCTTCTCGCCTTAACCATGCCACGTTTTCGGGATATAAATCTCCTGATACTTGGCAATCGCATAACGGTCAGTCATGGAACCGATATAGTCACATACCAGCTTCTCCTCCGGTTCTCCCGCATCCCGCAGCCGGAGCAGAAATGCCGGCAGTTTGTCGATATGCTTCCTGTAATGCTCATACAGTGTTTCGATCAGCACTTCCGCCTTGCCCTCTTCGCTTTTGGCGACCGGATTCTGGTATACATTTTCAAACATGAACTTCCGCAGTTCGTGCATGGCATCCGCCACATCCGGAGACATCCGGATATCGTTCTGTCCGCGGCTCGTTGTCACAATGTCATGGATAAAATAATCCAGCCGCTGTCCGCAGCTATAACCGATCACATCGCTGATTTCCTTCGGCACATCGCTCTCCTTCAGGATACCGCCACGGATCGCATCGTCCATATCATGATGAATATAGGCTATCTTATCGGAAAGTCTGACCACTTTTCCCTCTAACGTACAGGGCATCCCCGATGTCTGGTGGTTCAGGATTCCGTCTTTTACTTCATAAGTCAGATTGATTCCCTGACCGTCTTTCTCTATCAGATCCACAGTCCTGACACTCTGCACGCTGTGGCTGAATCCATAGGGACACACACGGTTAAGCGCCCGCTCTCCGGCATGGCCAAAAGGCGTATGGCCCAAATCATGACCGAGCGCGATCGCCTCCACCAGATCTTCATTCAGCTGCAGCGCCTTTGCGATCGTCCGGGCATTCTGGCTGACTTCCAGCGTGTGCGTCAGGCGCGTTCTGTAATGATCCCCTTCCGGTGTCAGAAATACCTGTGTCTTGTCCTTCAGCCTCCGAAAAGACTTGCTATGTATGACTCTGTCCCTGTCCCGCTGAAACACAGCCCTGATATCACATTGCTCTTCCGGCTTGCTCCTTCCTCTGGATTCCATGCTGAGCATTGCATAGGGACTTAAATATTCTTTTTCCCATTGTTCCAAGCTTTCCCGTATATTCATGATAATCCCCCAGTCTGCCGCTGCCGGCAAATTTGGCAGGGCCTTAACAGACATTTATCTAATATCGTTGAATACTGGTTCTATTTATAATATTCTGCCTTTCTGCCCAAAATCCTTTTTTTCTTTTTCATCTGCAGATATCATAGATAAATTCTGCATTTTTATCCATCGCCTCATAAGCCGTCTTAAAAGGCGACATCTGGAATACATGCCACATCCCTTTGAAAATATCTATCTTCACCGATACATTTTCCCTGACCATCTTCTTGTGCAGCATCGTCGCATCGTTCAATAAAATCTCATTATCTCCCGCCTGGATATAGGTCGGCGGAAAGCCTTCATAATTCCCGAACAAAGGCGAAATCAGCGGATTTTCCAAATCCTGCCCCGCCGCATAATTGTCCGTCATCTTCTGCAGATAGCCGGCATTTAGTACAGGGTCTATATCCGCTTTGGTACTGTGGGATTTCCCGGAAGCCGTCAGGTCTGTCCATGGAGACATCAGCACCAGTCCTCTCGGCAGCAGCCTCTTTTCCTCTTTCAGTTTCAACACAAGGGACAGGGCCAGATTACCGCCGGCCGAATCGCCTGCGAGAATAATATCCCTCGCCCCATAACCGAGCAGCATCAGATAATTCCATATTTTCATGGCATCCTCCGTCGCCGCCGGATAAGGATTTTCCGGTGCCAGCCTGTAATCAAAGCACAGCACGTCCATCGAAGTTGACATCGCAAATTTCGTCGTCAACGTCCGCGCATACAGACTGCTTCCCGTCGAATAACCGCCCCCATGACAGTACAAAATGATATATTTTTTCATGTGAGCCCGGTTGACAGAAGTCCATTCCCCATGGATTCCTTCGATTTCAAATTCCCGGATATCCACTTCCCTACTGCTTCCGAGCAGAGCGCCGAAATGGTCCTGAGACTGCCTGTGTTTCTCAAGGTCTGCATTCTCCACGATACCATGTACTTTTCTGATCAGATTCATTAAATTCTGGTTCTTTTTCGCTGAAATTGCCATATTGCCCTGACCTTTCCATATAATTAGTAATATTGTACCATAAAAGTTTCTTTTTGTGTTATACTGTATTATATTAGTTATATCAGATTCATCCAGAAAATAACGACAGGGGATCATCATGTCCATTTCCGATAAAAAGAAAACCGCATCGTTCAAAAATAAACGGGAAGTCTGGTACAAGCTCGACTTATCCGCAATCGTCTATCCGACTCTGCAAAGAAAGGATTTTTCTTCCGTATATCGCTTATCCGCTTTGATGAAGGAAGAAATCGAACCTGTTCTTTTACAGAAGGCGCTGGATATGACACTGCCCCGCTTCCCGACCTATAAAGTCGCTATCCGGAAGGGGCTTTTCTGGCGTTATCTGGAACCGAACAACAGGCCCGGTCCTTTTGTTACGCCCGATATCAAGAATCCCTGTATGCCCATGCCTTTTAAAGCAAACAACCGGTACCTGCTCCGCGTTTACTATTACGGCAGACGGATTTCCCTGGAAGCCCATCATTGTCTGGGTGACGGCACGGGCGGTATGTGCGTGCTGCAGACTTTGATCGCGGTATACTTAAAGCTTCAGGGACATTCCGTGACGCCTTCGGGCTTTGTGCTGGATATCGATGAAATGCCAGACCCGGAGGAACTGGAAGATGCTTATATGCGTTATGCCAATGCCAGGGTCAGGCCGCCGAGACCAGGGGAAAAGACCTATCGCGTCAGCGGTACGAAAGAACCTTTTTATACCCTCAATATTATCGACGGCATCATGTCCGTGAAAGAAGTCATGGCAGTCGCCAGAAAATACGACGCAACGCTGACCGAATATATTAACGCTGTCCTGCTGTATGCCCTTTTGCAAAAGCAGGAAAATGACGCACCCTATAAAATACGGCCCGTCAAAATTGCGATGCCCGTAAATCTGCGGCGTTTTTTCCCCTCCAGGACCCTCCGCAATTTTATCACGATGGTCTATCCTTCCATCGACCCGCGGCTGGGCGATTATACTTTTGAGGAAATCGTTGAACAGGTGCATCATTACATGAAATATTATATCAGCGAAAAGTTCCTTCGGGGCGACATCACGACGAACGCCGCTACACAGCGCAATCCCGTCATCCGCGTCGTTCCGCTTTTTATCAAGGATTTCGTTGTCCGCACTTTTTATACAAAAGTACAGGATAAAAATTCTTCCGCAGGACTGACAAATATGGGAGCGTTGAAAGTACCTGAAGATATGAAACCCTATATCGAACGGTTCGATATTTATATGGGCCAGCCCTTTTCTTCCCGTACCAACTGTGCCATCATCAGTTTTGAGGACATCCTTACCATCAATTTTGCGAGCAGCATCGTGGAAACTGATGTGGAATGCAATTTTTTCCGAAAGCTGGTTCAGGACGGCATTCACGTCAAAGTGGAGAGCAACCGGGAAATCCGATATTAAACCTGAAAACGAATGGAACGCCTGTTGAAGCAGGCATGGAGGTATCCTTATGTCATACTGTGTAAACTGCGGCGTAGAACTGGAAGCATCTTTGAAAGAATGTCCCCTCTGTAATACGCCTGTCATAAATCCGAAACAGCCTTATCCCATAGCAGGCTCCGGCCCCTATCCGTCTTCAAAGGGACAGGTCGAGGTCGTAAAAAGAAAAGATTTGGGTATTTTGTTGTCCGTCGTGCTGTCGGCTACAAGCATTACCTGTTTTTTACTGAATCTTTTCGTGTTCAAGAACAGCCTTTGGTCTTTTCTTGTCATCGGCATTTGTATCTGCCTGTTCTTTTTCGCTTTTCCAGCGGTCATTTATACAAAAACGCCGGTCTATGCGGCCCTTTTGGCGGATGGCGTTGCCGTGGGGCTCTATCTATATCTGATCACCTTCCTGACCACAACTGCGACCGCAAGGTGGTTCTGGCAGCTCGGACTGCCCATCGTCATTTCCGTAACGGCCCTGATCGAACTCTTTACCCTGTTAGCTCATAAATTCCCCTTTTCGGTCCTGACAGGCTCCCTCTACTTCTTCATAGAGGTTCCCGTTTTTTGTGTTACACTGGAACTGCTGATCAAACGGTTCTGCCATGTCCCGTACCGCATCACCTGGTCCGCTGTTGTATTAACGGTATGCGTCATCATCGACATCACGCTGATTACCATTATCGCCAAAAAACGCCTGCGCAACGAAGTACGCAGACGTCTGCATTTTTAGTAATATCAGCCTTTAAAGCTTCTTTTCGGCTTCATCTATCGATTTATAACCATAGAACAACGTCTCATTGGTGATGATCTGCTTCAGCAGGTTTTCACCTTTTTTATAAGCATTTTCTGTCTCCTGCCAGAGAAGCTTCAACGTATCGGGAGAATATGTCAGAAGTTCCGCACGCAGATAACTCTCCATCGAAGAACCATCCGTCACATTATCCTGTGCTGTTGTCATGGTCCTTCCTCTTTTCCGGATATTCGGATAATCGGCAAGCATCTGCGCATCCCATTCCAAATGCACCTTGACGATCTTCTCCACAATTTCCTTCCTGTCTTCTGCGTCAGGCAGATATTCTTTTATTTTCTCATATTCTTCAGGATAAGTGCTCTCCATCATTCTTCCGTACTTTTCAAAGATCAGATTCCGGCCTTCTGCATGCGCCCGCTCACAGTCCTTCCGATAACTCGTAAGCAGTTCGTCCGAATAAACCATCCACTGGCTCATCCTCATGCGGAAAAAAGTCTCCGGGTCATCCTGACAGGAAGCTCGTCCACCAGTATTATAAACATGTTGGAACATATCCCACTCTTCCTCTGCAATATCAAAAATAAGCTGCTCTCTCGCCGATATCTCTGCCATTTTCCCATTCCCCTTTCTGATTTTTATGACTGAAAATTTTCAACTTATTCGCTGAGCGGTGCAACGAATATTTCCGATGAAAGCCGAATCGGCTCTTCATAACTCATGTGCTCCGTTTCAAGCACTTTGCCTTCCACTGTAATGACAATCTCTTCCGCGCTGTAAGCTTCCAGAAAAGTAGCAGCCACGGAAGACATGATAACCTTTTCGCCTTCCTGCGACATTGTCTTTAAATATTCCCGAAAAGTCTTGGACAGATCTAAATGCAGCTTCTTTACGCCGTCCACCTCTTCTTCCTCAAAAGAATTGACCTTTGTTCCCAAAGACACAATATTGTGCTTTAACAAAGCGTCGATCAGATTCTCGGCAGTGACCTGCTCCATCTCCGTCAGTTCGCTGCTCAACATATTAGACGCGCCATTTCCGTAATAAATCGTCACTTCCATCTGCGCCGTCATCTCCTCTTTTTCCTCCTGCCCGTCAGCTTCCTCAGGCGCTTGTCCTTCTTCACCGGATGTCTTGCCATCTTCGCTCAGCAAATATTCCAGCGAATTTACTAACAGATCATTTGCAGAAGTCTCTGAGCCTGTATTTTCCTCCACAACAGTCACGTTTTCCGCTGCATTACCACAAGCCGCCAGTGTCAGTACAATAATAACGGATACAACTGCCATCAGCTTTCTGTTTTTCATAATCTCCCTCCTCTTTGTGGAACACATAGAAATCGGTTTCTATTTTATCATACTTCCTATAAAAAAGCAAAATTTGCTTACAAAATTTAACTTACAAAATTTGCTGCATAATTTGCTTACAAAAAATAAAAAAGGCAGAAATGAAAAAAATAAGAAAAACCGGTAAAAAACTGGCTGACTATACAGCCAATGGACAGCAGGCATTGCAAACTGTCCTCATGCAAAATAAGGGGCTGTCGGGAAATAGATAGTCCATAATAGGGGGCGATGTGATTCGTACGA
>CAMWXB010000099.1 GCA_947178125.1 uncultured Lachnospiraceae bacterium
ACGAATATGACATTGACAATTATGTCGGCGGCAAAAGAGGTTGCGGCGCTTCGCGATACGGGCGCTATTGATATGCCGTCTTTATGCAAAGCAGTTTCTTCCGGTTCCCTGCGAGGCGCAAGAGGAAATTCCGGTGTTATATTATCGCAGCTTTTCAGAGGCTTTACCAAAAGTGTCAAGAACTGTCAGGAGATTACCGTTCCGGTACTTGCCGACGCATTTGAAAAGGCTGTCGAGACCGCTTATAAAGCTGTTATGAAGCCGAAGGAAGGCACAATTCTGACCGTTGCCAAAGGCGGCGCTGAAAAGGCGAGAGAACTGGCGGATGCAGGTGTGGAAGACCTTGCTGATTTTCTGGATCAGGTCATTCGATATGCGGATGAGGTACTGAGCCGGACACCAGAGCTTCTTCCCGTATTAAAACAGGCGGGCGTTGTTGACTCTGGCGGTCAAGGACTGATGCAGGTATTAAAAGGCGCCTATGATGCTTTTCTTGGAAAGGAAATCGATTTTTCCATTTCCACAGACCAGAGCGCCGCTTCTCCTAAGAAAGTATCCGGAAATCTGGAAGCACAGGCGAATGCGGAGATTAAATTCGGTTATTGTACGGAATTTATCATTATGCTGAACAGAGTCTTTAACATTAAAATGGAGATGGACTTCAAAGAATATCTGGAATCCATCGGCGATTCGATCGTAGTCGTTGCAGATGATGATGTGGTCAAGGTACATGTACATACCAATGACCCCGGACTTGCTATCCAGAAGGCTCTGAAGTATGGTGCACTTTCCAATCTGAAGATCGACAATATGAGACTGGAACATCAGGAAAAGCTTTTTAAGATGTCCCAGAACGAAGCGGCCGTTTCGGAGACTCAATCCCAGCATCCGGAAGAGCAGAATACTGATAACGACGGCCCGAGAAAAGACGTCGGCTTTATTGTCGTTTCCGTCGGAGACGGTATCAATGAGATTTTAAAGGCGCTTGGCGTTGATTATATCATTGAAGGCGGCCAGACAATGAATCCGAGCACGGAAGACATGCTGAATGCCATCGAAAAAGTAAATGCGGAAAATATCTTTATCCTTCCGAATAATAAAAATATCATTCTTGCCGCAAATCAGGCGAAAACGCTGGTGGAGGACAAGAATATCATCGTGATTCCGACAAAGACCGTACCGCAGGGCATTACCGCAGTCATCAATTACGTTCCCGACCTTTCCATCGAGGAAAATACGGAAACGATGACGGAAGAGATCAAGAACGTCCATACCGGTCAGGTAACATATGCGGTAAGGGATACGACCATCGACGATAAGGAAATCAAACAGGGCGATTTTATGGGCATTGGTGATAAAGGAATCCTTTCTGTCGGAAGCCGGATACAGGATGTGGCGCTTCATATGATCGATGAAATGATGTCCGACGAAATGGAGTTGATCAGCATCTACTACGGTGCGGATATTACCGAAGATGACGCGGAAACGCTCAAAAAGGAAGTCGAAAACAAATACAGCGGCTGTGATATCGAATTACAATACGGCGGACAGCCCATCTATTATTATACGGTGTCTGTGGAATAAGGAAGGCCCAAAGTCCGCAGGCTGAGAGAAAGGTATAGCTATTTGTATGGAGATCACGGCCTTAAAAGGTGTTGGAGAAAAAACGGCGAAACTGTTCGCAAAACTGGGTATCACTGCAACGGAAGACCTGCTGTGTTACTATCCGCGGGATTATGAACAGTTTCAGGCGCCTTTGACGATAGCCGAGGCGGAAGCCGGCGAAAAAACCGCTATCCGCGGGGCCATCACCGGAAATATGGCGGCGAAATATGTGCGCAATCTGCATATTCTGAATTTTACGGTACAGGATGCGACCGGAACGGTACAGATGACCTTTTTCAATATGCCCTATTTAAAGAGCACTCTGAAAAAAGGGGTTTTTCACATTTTCCGTGGAACACTGCTAAAACAGGGAGACCGGCTCATCATGGAACAGCCCGCCATTTATAAGCCGGAAGAATATGTGAAACTCGCAGACCGCCTGCTTCCAAAATACGTTTTAACGAAAGGGCTGAGCAATCAGGCAGTGACCAAAGCGGTCAAACAGGCTTTTTCACTCCATGGCGCTTCGGAAGAGTTTCTGCCGGCGTCCATTGTGGCACGTTATCAGTTCATGCCGCATTATGATGCCATGTATGAGATGCACTTTCCGACAGACCAGGAAACGCTGATGCAGGCGAGAAAAAGACTCGTTTTTGAAGAATTTTTCCTTTTCATTCTGATGTTACGCCGGATGAAAGCGGACAATCATGGATTACCCAATACTTACAAAATGATAGAAACTGATGATACGGAGCGGCTGGTCAAATCGCTTCCCTATCAGCTCACAAATGCCCAGCAGAAGGTCTGGGCGGAAATCAGACAGGATCTGTGCGGCGATACTGTGATGAGCCGGTTGATTCAGGGAGATGTCGGTTCGGGAAAAACGATTCTTGCTTTTCTCGCCCTTCTGATGTGTTCCGGCAACGGCTGTCAGGGTGCGATGATGGCACCGACGGAAGTGCTGGCAAGACAGCATTATGAAACGCTCCTGAAGCTGAAAGAACAATATGCGCTGCGAATTACACCGGTTCTGCTCACCGGTTCCACAACAGCCAAAGAGCGTAAGACGGTTTATGCACAGATAGCGGATGGCGAAGCGGATATCATCATCGGAACCCATGCGCTGATACAGGAAAAAGTGGCTTATCACAAGCTGGCGCTCGTCATCACCGATGAACAGCATCGTTTCGGCGTCAGACAGCGGGAGATTCTGGCCGAAAAGGGAAATGCCGTTCATGTGCTCGTCATGAGCGCTACGCCGATACCGAGAACGCTTGCGATTATCCTCTATGGAGACCTCAATATTTCCGTACTGGATGAACTTCCGGCAGACAGGCTTCCCATTAAGAACTGCGTCGTAGGCACATCTTATCGGAATACTGCGTATCGTTTTATTGAAAAAGAAGTAAATGCCGGCAGACAGGTCTATGTTATCTGCCCGATGGTGGAAGACGGAGAAATGGAAGAACTGGAAGATGTGCTTTCTTATACGGACAAATTAAAGGCCGTTCTGCCTTTTTCCATCCGGGTATCCGCGCTGCACGGAAAGATGCGTCCGGCGGATAAGAACCGGATCATGGAAGACTTTGCAGCGCATCAGATCGATGTGCTGGTCTCTACGACGGTCATTGAAGTCGGCATCAACGTTCCCAATGCCACCGTCATGATGGTAGAAAATGCGGAGCGGTTCGGGCTTGCCCAGCTTCATCAGCTGCGGGGACGGGTAGGACGTGGAGAACACCAGTCTTATTGCATTTTTGTCAGCACATCGGAAAGCAGGGCGACAATGGCGCGCCTGAAAATTTTGAATGAGTCAAACGATGGCTTTTATATTTCCAGTCAGGATCTGAAGCTGCGCGGACCGGGTGAACTGTTCGGCATCCGGCAGAGCGGCATGATGAAATTTGAACTCGGAGATGTCTTCGCTGATGCCCCGGTCTTACAACAGGCAAGCGAAGAAGCGGACAGGATGCTCTTAGATGACCCTGATTTTTTAAAATCAGAAAACAGCGCACTTTTACAGGTTTTGGAAAAGTCGGCCGCAAAGGCAGTTGACTTTAGGAGCATATAAAAATATTAGTATGGAGGGCGTTATGTCAAAAATTGCAATCGTTACGGACAGTAACAGCGGAATTACACAGGCACAGGCAAAGGAGATGGGTATTTCGGTTCTGCCGATGCCATTTATGATCGATGAAGAAACCTTTTACGAAGATATCACTTTGTCACAGCCTGAATTTTATGAGAAATTAATGGCGGGAGCGGCAGTCGTTACGAGCCAGCCGACACCGGAATCGGTGATGAATCTCTGGGATGAACTGCTGAAAGAATATGACGAGATTGTGCATATTCCCATGTCCAGCGGTCTGAGCGGTTCCTGTCAGAGCGCGGTCATGCTTTCCGAAGATTATGACGGAAAAGTACAGGTCGTCAATAATCAGCGGATATCCGTTACCCAGAGACAGTCCGTACTGGACGCGCTCGAGTTGATCGGACGTGGCATGAATGCTGCGGAAATCAAAGATTTTCTGGAAAAAGACAAATTCAATTCCAGTATTTATATTATGTTGGATACGCTCTATTATCTGAAAAAAGGCGGACGCATTACACCGGCTGCGGCTGCGCTCGGCACGATCTTAAAGCTGAAGCCCGTCTTGCAGATTCAGGGTGAAAAACTGGATGCTTTTGCCAAAGCCCGTACCGTTTCCCAGGGAAAGACCATTATGATCAACGCCATTCGAAATGATATGAACAACCGGTTTGGCGGGGCAGCACCGGACAACATCTGTCTGGCGATGGCTTATACTTATGATCTGAAAGCGGCGGAACAGTTCCGTGAGGAAGTGCAGGAGGCTTTTCCCGGTTTTGATATTTATATGGATCCGTTATCGCTGAGCGTATCCTGTCATATCGGTCCCGGCGCACTGGCCGTTACATGCTGTAAGAAAATATAGGGAATGAATCGCTCTTTTTCATCATAGGATGAAATAAGCTTTATGAAGCGTGTATGTTTATAAGTATATGCGTAGAATTTGAATCGAGCCGGCGATATTGTACTATATGCACAAAATGAAAATGCAAAAAATGGGAGAAATGGATATATTGGCGAATAAAAAAATATTCTGTTGACTTCTTTTGTACATATTGCTATAATTACAAATGAAAACAGTTGATTTTTTTGACGGTCATTGTAAAGGAGCAATTAAGGCCGGATTTTATAAATTAGTCATTAAAGCGGTTTATAAAATCCGGTCTTTTTGTATACAAAATTAAGGGGATTCGTCAATTTAAGAGGAAAGGAGGAGCATACATGAAGCTTTTTCAAAATCTTATGGGCAAGGACAACGGTATCGTAGTGGAATCGCCGGTATCGGGACGCCTCGTCAGCATCAAGGAAGTAAATGACCCGACATTCAGTGAGGAAGTTCTGGGAAAAGGAGCAGCGGTCATTCCTTCCGGCCATCGAATCTGTTCACCGGTAGACGGTACAGTCACAACGATGTTCCCGACCGGACACGCGGCCGGCATCACGGGCGATAACGGTGTCGTCGTTCTGGTTCATGTCGGACTCGATACGGTGAAACTGAAAGGAGAACATTTCACGATTCATGTTTCCGACGGCCAGAAAGTCAAAAAAGGCGATCTTCTTATGGAAGCGGATATTGAGAAGATCAAAGAAGCCGGATATGACGTGATCACACCGGTCATCGTCTGCAATTCGGATGAATTTTCCGAAGTTCAGATGGAAGAAACCGGCGATGTTGCACAGGGTGATGTTATTCTGAAGTTGAAAAAGTAAATTGGCGCAAATTTTTTACCAACAATTTAAAATGAGAAGGAGGTAGTTATTATGATGAAATATTTACAGAAGCTGGGTAAATCCCTGATGCTCCCTGTTGCATGCCTTCCGATATGCGGTATCCTGATGGGAATCGGATATGCGTTATGTCCGGCAACAATGCAGGGCGGCGACGTCGTCGGTTTTGTGCATAAGCTCGGCTTTTTCCTGGTAAAAGCGGGCGGTGCATTGATTGACAATATGGCGATTCTTTTCGTTATCGGCGTCGGCGTCGGAATGTCTGACGACCATGACGGTACATCGGCGCTGGCAGCGCTGGCATCCTGGCTGATGATTACCAACCTGCTTTCCGTTGGGACGGTTACGACCCTTATGCCTTCCATCGCAGAAGATGCGAAAAAGACCCTTGCATTTTCCGCGATCGCAAATCCGTTTATCGGTATCCTTTCCGGTATTATCGGTGCGAGCTGCTACAATAAATTCAAGAATACAAAACTTCCGGATTGGATGTCGTTCTTCAGTGGAAAACGCTGCGTAGCAATCGTATCCGGTGTTGTTGCCATTATTGCTTCTGCAATCCTGCTGTTCGTATGGCCGGTCGTATACGGTCTGCTCCTTGCACTCGGCAACGGTATCGTAAGCCTTGGGCCGGTCGGCGCCGGTATTTACGCATTCCTGAACAGGCTTTTGATTCCGACAGGTTTACATCACGCATTGAACAATGTATTCTGGTTTGATACGGTAGGTCTCGGCGATCTGTCCCACTTCTGGGCAGGACATACGAGCGCGGATGTCAGCTGGAGCCTCGGTATGTATATGTCCGGTTTCTTCCCTTGTATGATGTTCGGTATTCCGGGTGCGGCACTGGCAATGGTTCATACCGCTAAAACAGGAAAACAGAAAGCGGCAATCGGTCTGGTAACTTCTGCAGCCCTCTGTGCATTTGTCTGTGGTGTTACGGAACCTTTTGAATTCGGTTTCATGTTCTTAGCTCCCGGCCTGTATCTTGTATATGCACTGTTATACGGTATTTTCACGGTTATTACGACACTGTTGGGCTTCCGGGCAGGTTTCAGCTTCTCCGCAGGCGCAACGGACCTTGTTTTCTCCGCATCGCTTCCGGCAGCACAGAAAACATGGATGATCCTTCCGCTCGGTATCGCGGCATTTATCGTGTTCTATCTGGTATTCCGCTTCGTCATTGTCAAATTTGACTTAAAGACACCCGGAAGAGAAGACGATGATGTGGAAGCAGAGAAGAGAGCTGTTCTTTCCAATGATAATTTCTCAAATGTGGCGGCGATCATTCTGGAAGGACTCGGCGGCAAAGCAAATGTTGTTTCTCTCGATAACTGTATTACAAGACTTCGTCTGGAAATCAAAGATTATACGAAGATTGACGAGAAGAAGATCAAATCCGCAGGTGTAGCGGGCGTTATGAGACCCAGTAAGAATGCGGTTCAGGTCATCGTAGGTACGAAAGTACAGTTCGTGGCGGATGAAATGAAAAAAATGTTAGGGTAATAGAGAAGTCCGCAAAGCGAACCGCTCTTTACCCCGAAGAATGGCTCAAACGGGCCATTCTTCTTAAATTAAGAAATATTAAAAAGTAAAAAGAGTAAGGAGAAGAGGAATGAAAATCATCAGAACAAAGGACTATGACGACATGAGCAGGAAAGCGGCAAATATCATTGCGGCGCAGGTCATTATGAAACCGGACTGCGTGCTTGGACTTGCTACGGGCTCGACACCGATCGGGACTTATGCCAGGTTAGTCAAACAGTATCAGGAAGGAGACCTGGACTTTTCACAGGTAACGAGTGTTAATCTGGATGAGTATAAAGGTCTGACAAAAGACAATGACCAGAGTTATTATTATTTTATGAACGATCATTTGTTCAGCAAGGTCAATATTGACACGAAGCACACCTTTCTTCCGGACGGAACGGAACCCGACAGCGAAAAGGCGTGCCGCGAATATGACCAGATCATCGCCGGAGTCGGCGGTGTGGATCTTCAGCTTCTTGGCCTTGGACACAACGGGCATATCGGTTTTAACGAGCCGGGCACGGCTTTTGTGGCACGGACGAACTGCGTTGATCTGGCGGAGTCTACCATTCAGGCGAACAAACGATTTTTTGCATCCATAGAGGAGGTTCCGCGTCAGGCTTATACGATGGGAATCGGAACGATTATGCTGGCAAAGAAAGTCCTTGTTGTTGTCAGCGGTGCGGACAAAGCCGCAATCGTGAAGAAAGCCTTTTTTGGAGCAATCACACCGGAAGTACCGGCATCCGTCTTGCAGCTGCACCGTGATGTAACGGTCGTAGCGGATGAAGCGGCGTTATCGGAAGTTGAATAAACAGAAAAAGAAACAAAGGGAGTGCGGTTTTTATGATCATTAAAAACGCCAGTGTCTATACGGAAAACGGAATTTTTCTGACCAAAGATATTTATATAAGCGGGGACCGGTTTGTGGAAAGCGAAGAACAGGTTCATGATGCGCAGGTTATTGATGCGTCTGGCTGCTATGCCATACCGGGACTGACCGATATTCATTTTCATGGCTGTATGGGCTATGATTTCTGTGACGGTACAAGGGAAGCGATTGATACGATGGCGGCTTATGAGGCGTCCGTCGGCGTAACGAATATCGTGCCGGCGACGATGACGCTTTCGGAAGAAATGCTGCTCGGTATCTGTCAGACGGCCAGGGCATACAAAGAAGAGGGCGTACAGGAGAAGAAAGCCCGCTTCCACGGCATCAATATGGAAGGTCCTTTCGTATCCCATGCAAAGAAGGGCGCACAGAACGGCACCTATATCCAAAAACCCAGTCTGGCAGTGTTCGACAGATTGAACGATGCGTCCGGAAACTGCGTAAAACTTCTTGCCATAGCCCCGGAAGAAGAGGGCGCTATGGAATTTATTGAGAAGCGGCACGGGCAGACGGTCATTTCACTGGCCCATACCAGTGCGGATTATGATACCGCGATGCGGGCCTTTGAAAAAGGGGCAAATCATGTTACGCATCTTTATAATGCGATGAACCCCTATACGCACAGGGCGCCCGGCCCGATTGGGGCGGCTGCGGATACAATAAAAGCAGAAGTCGAACTGATCTGTGACGGCGTGCATATCCATCCTGCGGCAGTCAGAACGACCTTTAAGATTTTCGGAGATGACCGGATCATCCTGATCAGCGACAGCATGAGAGCGACCGGCCTTGAAGACGGAGACTATACGCTCGGCGGGCAGGACGTAAAAGTTACCGGCAATCTTGCGGCATTGTCGGACGGAACGATTGCAGGCTCTGTTACAAATCTTTTAGATTGTATGCGGACTGCGGTGCTTTTCATGGGAATCCCTCTGGAATCTGCCGTGAAATGCGCTGTGGTCAACCCTGCCAGAAGTGTTGGTATTTATGCGGAACACGGCAGTATCTCCGCCGGAAAAAAAGCGGACGTTGTTCTTTTAAAAAGAGACGGTCTTACATTACAGCAGGTAATTTTAGACGGGCAGCCTCTCTAAAGTTACAGTTTCGCCATCGTGCAGGTGCATATATAGTTCCTGCACGATGGCGGAACCGCAATATCTAAGAGGCTGCCTCGAATTTAGTATTGCTTTTTTACCTTTTTTTTCGTATAATAATTTATATCGTTAAGCGTTCTCGCCGACCGGTGGTGCGAGTTATAAAGGATTCCATGAAGGCATTTCATCCCCACCATTTTGAATGGTGGGGATTTTTATAGCAAACTCGCAGAAAGGCGGTCATTATGAGGAAGAAAGAAGAAAACGACACATTTGGGAAAAACAGTCAATCGGCAAAATTGAGACAGCTTATACGACAGGCTTTTATTTCGGTCGGTATTGGGGCCGTGCTGTTACTGGGATTCATTTTTTTTACGATCGGAATGTCAAAGGTATCTGCCGCTCAGCTCAATACTACGGTAGCGCTGAACCAATACCGAATCGGTTCCAAGACGCTGACCTATAATGTACAATCCTATGCCGTTACGGGAAATGAAGAGTACGCAGATGCTTATAGAAAAGAATTAAATGAGGACCGGAACAGAGAAACGGCCATCGAAACCTTAAAGAACTGCGATCTTACTGAAGAAGAATGGGCAAGCCTGAACGAAATTGCATCCATGTCACAGGATCTTGTGCCATTGGAAGAATCGGCAATTGAATATGCGGGAAAAGGCGACCTGGACGCTGCGCAGGCCTGTGTATTCAGTTCGGAATATGAAAGCACCGTAACCAAAATCAGCCAACAGACGGATGACACAATTCTCAGCATATTGCTCAGAAAAGATAAGCGGCAGGCTGCATTAAAAGTCATACAGTTCGTTTTTGAATTTCTGTTCGCCTGCTCTTTTGTCTATGTCATTATGCAGTTGGTCAAAATGATTAAATTTGCGGATAGAGAATTACTCCAACCGATCAAAAAGGTATCAGAACAAATGGGCGTTCTGGCAGAAGGCAATTTCCATACGCCTTTAGATATGATGGAAGATGACAGCGAAGTCGGCAGAATGGTCTCAGCCATCGCCTTTATGAAACAAAATCTGCTCGCTATGATCAGAGCGATAACCGGAACCCTTGAACAAATGGGAAACGGCAATTATAATATCACCATTGAACAGGATTTTGTTGGGGAATTTGAGACAATCAAAGAATCTTTTCAGCAGATTGGGGAGAAAATGCGGGAAACTTTAATGACAATACGCAACGTCTCCTGTCAAATTGACATGGGCTCTGACCAGCTGGCCTGTGCAGCCGAAGACCTGGCAGAAAACTGTACCGCGCAGGCGATGCAGGTAAGCGAATTCGTGCGGGTACTGAATGAACTGACAAAGAGTATGGAGCAGAACAGTGAGGGTGCAGAGGAATCTGCCAAACTCGCATCCTCTGCAGGCATGACGCTGGCTAAAGGAAATCAGAAAATGGATGAGTTGAAAAAATCCATTCAGGAAATCAGCAAATGCTCGGAAGAAATCAGTACCATCATCGGTACTATTGAAAGCATTGCTTCCCAGACGAACCTTCTTTCTTTGAATGCAGCAATCGAAGCGGCGAGAGCAGGTGAGGCTGGTAAAGGGTTTGCAGTCGTAGCCGACCAGGTAAAAAATCTTGCCGATGAATCCGCAAAGGCTGCAAGAAAGACAACGGAACTGATCGAAACCACCGTCACCGTAATGGATAAGAGTATTGCCATTGCCGATGAAACGGCGGAAAACATGTTGGAAGTCATGGAAGGCGCCAAAACTGCCACGGAAAAAATCAGCCAGATTACGGATATGCTCGAACAGGACGTGGTACATATGCACAATTTGAATAACAATATTTCCGATATTTCTTCCGCAGTAAACAATAACTCTGCAACATCCGAAGAAACGGCCGCTGTCAGCGAGGAACAGAAGGCACAGGTAGAAATGCTGGTAAATATTATGAATCAATTTCAAATATAGAGGTTGAAAAATCAAAGATTTTTCATAGACGAATCTATTCGTCTTGCGAATATTGTGCCTGCGGCTCAAAGTTCGCAGGTTGAGGGAAGGCATAGTAACTGGTATGAACGAAAAGATTGATATTAGAAAAGATGATATGGTAGAAGCGCAGCTTCAGCATAATTATATAATGAAAGCAAGGGAGTATGTAAAAGCGGAGAATGAGCGAGTTGAGCGTCCGTTGACCATATCGGTCATGATCTTTGGCTGTCAAATGCACTCCGAACCCGAGAAAGAGAGGGTGAGAATCATTTGAAAATTGAGTATAGTAAGAAGACAGTAAAATATATCAACTCTGTTGATAAACCAACGAAGAAACGTTTGAGAGAAGTCATAGAAAAAATCCCTCTTGGAGACATTAAGAAGTTACAGGGGATCGAAAATGGTTATCGTTTAAGGGTCGGAGATTTAAGAGTACTGTTTTCAATAGAAGATGATACAATATATATTGATA
>CAMWXB010000100.1 GCA_947178125.1 uncultured Lachnospiraceae bacterium
ATGCCGGCGTGGCGGAACTGGCAGACGCACAGGACTTAAAATCCTGCGGGACTAACCTCCCGTACCGGTTCGATTCCGGTCGCCGGCATCATTTTTTTAGAGAGAAATACAGTAGAGATGCTGTATTTCTCTTATTTTGTTATGTTAAAATGTTTGTACTTTTGTTAAAGACAGACTATAATTATGCTTACAAGAGGAAAGATTTTTTCAATCGCGAATTTGGTGCCAAGACGCTTTCAGCGTCGGCGCAAATATCGCAGGTTGTGGGAAAGGCATGGTTATTAGCATGAACGATTGTCTGGTTTGTGAAAGAATCGCATTGATAAAAGAAAATAAAAATCCATACTTTGTCCGTGAATTGAATACGGGATATGTTGTAATAGGGGATCAGCAAAGGATAAAAGGGTATACTTTGTTTTTGTGCAAACAGCATGCGTATGAACTGCATCAGTTAGAATCACATTACCGGGACGAATTTCTGCATGAAATGGCAGTTGTATCTGAAGCCGTATATAATGCGTTTCAACCGGATAAATTGAATCATGCACTGTTAGGCGTTGGACGTGGTCTGCACATGCACTGGCATATATATCCGAGAAGAGATGGGGACACACCTGTTCCCGGTCCTGTTTGGCAGCTTGGGAAAGAATTGGTTGATGAAAAATATAATCCGGCGAGCGAAGAACTGGAAGTATTAAAAATGAAATTAAATGAAGAGTTGGATAGGCTTTTAACATAAATTCAGTTTGCCGGCTCAATACATAAAGCGCTTTGAGAGAGAAATCCAAGTCGTGTCAAAATAAATTTGGGAGAGATTGCTATGAGTAAAAAAGTAAACGTACAAGGATATTTAGACTCTATACGCATGCCGTGGGGCAGGCTGTTTTATGAATTGATATGGCACAATATAGAATGCAGCGGGAAAAGAATCCTTGATTTTGGAAGCGGTTTTGGATATACGGCAGACCATCTTGCCAAATACAATCGTGTGGTTGCCGTTGAACCGAACAAAGAGATGCTGGAATACCGATTTGACGACCATGATTATGAACAGATCAATGGCGGCATTGAAGTTTTAAAGACTATGCCGGCTCAATCTTTTGATGTGATCGTCTGCCATAATGTTCTGGAATATATGGATAACAGGGAAGAGGTGTTATCCGAATTTAAGAGACTATTGAAAGCGGATGGATATATTTCCATTATCAAGCATAACAGAGCAGGGAAGATCATGCAAAAGGCAGTATTTGAAAATAATGTTGACGAGGCGCTGAAACTATTGGCCCATGAAGATGTGGAATCTGTCTATTTCGGCATGGTAAATGCGTATGAGGATTGCCAGTTAGAAGAATATGCCAAGGGTATGCTTAGGATTGACAAAATCTATGGTTTACGCATTTTTTATGCCTTACAGAAAAATGAATTTAAAACCGGGGAAGAGTGGTTTTCAAAGATGTATGATCTTGAGTGTAAGGCGGAGGAAATTCCTGAATTTAGAGATATCGCATTTTCACATCATATCATCCTCAGACATGCTCCAGTTTCAATGCCGTAAGCGTTGCCATTCCAAATATGATTGCAGCAGATTGCAGATTGAAAATTGCCGTAATATTTTCATCATTACCGCTTAAATGCAAGTCAGGAAGTCCCCCCCCGCATCATAAACCCACCCCTAAAGAGGATAAGCAATAAAAGATTCCCTGATGATGGATTTTTTGTATTCTTTTAGGATGTTGAATTGTTCTCTTGAAATGCGCATGAGTTTTCCCTTCGTTTCGTGTCTATAAGCTGTTATATTCATTGTATGGCAAGAGACAAATTTATGCAATCTTACTTTTATAAATACATTTTTTGCTCGGCTGAAAAATGGTTGAGTATGAAATCTCCGAGTTCCATGTGTCATGAATCTAAAAAACAGACATATTACCTTTCTCCATTTCTAAAAGCCGTCTTTTCCTGTCAATACCGCCAGCATAGCCCGTCAGGCTCCCGTCGGCGCCGATGACTCTGTGGCATGGTATGATCAGGGAGATAGGATTGTGTCCGACCGCACCACCGACGGCCTGAGCGGACATATGCGGACGATTCATCTGTTTTGCTGTTTGTCCGGCAATTTCACCGTAAGTCATTGTCTGTCCGAAAGGAATCTTGAGCAGGATATCCCATATGGCTCTGCGGAAGGGCGTAGTGCGCAGAGACAGCGGCGGCGTGAAATCCGGCGCTGTTCCGCTGAAATAAATATCCAGCCATTCTTTCGTCCGGTCAAAAACAGGGAGCGTTCTTTGAACGGGCGCTTCGCCGAGCGTACTGCCGAAATATTTCTGGCCGCGGAACCATAAGCCCGACAGGGCTTCCCCGTCGCTTGCCAGTATTATTTCGCCGAGCGGTGAATCATAATGATACATATAGTCTGTTTTGATATCCATGTTCGTATTCATATCCATAATCATGTTTATACCCGTCTGTCTGCTTCAGCAGACGCTCAAATTTTCGCATTTTAAGGAGCACCGTATTTTAACGAGCTTGTGCATTTATGAACCTTTTAAAAGGTGCACCTCGATGCAATATCCGCCCATGCCTCTTCATCTATTTCTTCCCCGCGGAACAGTTTCTTTTTATCATCATCCGTAATTTTTTTAATTACCTTGCATGGATTGCCGGCAGCGATGCACCAGTCCGGGATATCCTTTGTCACGACGCTGCCTGCGCCGATGACCACATTGTTTCCGATATGCACGCCGGGGCAGACCACGGTATTGCCCCCAAGCCACACATTATCGCCGATGGTCACTTCCTTGCCGTATTCATAGGCGGAATTGCGGGTGACGGGATGGATTGGATGGCCGGCTGTATAAATCGCTACGTTCGGGGCCATCTGGCAGTTGTCGCCGATCTTGATGCGTGCGACATCCAGGAGCGTACAGTTATAATTGGCGAAAAAGTTTTTTCCCACTTCGATATGTTTTCCGTAATCACAGTAAAATGGCGGATTGATGAATGCACCGTCAGATTTTCCGAGAAGTTTCTTTACGACTTCGCCGATACCTGCGAAATCGGAGCGGTCCATAAAATTCAGCTTCTGCAGAATCCGTCTGCACACGAGCTGTTCCTCAAAAATGCTGTCATCTGAAATATAAGCCATTCCGGCATCTCTTCGTTCTCTGTTCGTCATTGTTTTGTGCGTTCCTTTCTTATGAAGATATACAATATATTTTAATGTTTTAACAATACCATTTTCCACTTTAAAATTCTTTCACAATAGTTTATAATTTTATAACAATCTTCTTTTCGGAGGGTGTATATGGACGGCGATATTAAATACTGTTCGAATCTGAATAGGGATTTCTCCGAAAGGGTGGCATATAATCATCCATGCTTTCCGGTCTATGTGAGGTATGATGTGCTGTCGGGTTATCCGGATTATTCCGCAGTCAGCCACTGGCATGAGGATTTGGAGTTCATTCTTATCAAAAAGGGAAAGATGACCTATAATGTGAACGGGGAACTGGTCGAACTTTCCGAAAAGAATGGCATCATGGTAAACAGCAGACAACTGCATTACGGATTTTCCGCAGAACACCATGAATGCGAATTTCTCTGCATTCTGTTTTCACCTGAGCTGCTGCGGGGGAATCAATGGTTTTATCAGACATGTATTGCGAATATCACGCAAAATTACAGTTATCCATATCTATATCTTGACAGTGGAGGCTGGCAGCAGGCGATTCTGGACAAACTGGAAGAACTGTATCGGACTTTTATCGGCGATGTTGTCGAAGCATCGGCCTGTTTTCAGGCATTGGAAACTTTTCTTTTTATTATGAAAATCTTATACGAAAATCTTTCGGCAAAACTTCCGGTCTTGGGAAAAGAAAATGCGGAACTCACGGCGCTGCGGCGTATGATCACCTATATCGAGGAACATTATGCGGAACCGGTCTCGCTCGCGGATATCGCGCTTGCCGGAACATGTTGTAAAAGCCGGTGTTCGATGCTTTTTAAGAAGTATCTTCGCGATACGCCTGTGACCTATATGACGAAGCTGCGTCTGCAGAAGAGCCTTGGAGCGCTGCTTGACTCGGATGCCGGGATTACGGATATCGCATATGAAAATGGATTCTGCGGCGGTAGTTATTACTGCGAGATATTTCGGAAGTATTATGGGATATCCCCATACAAATATAGAAAGAACGGTGGCATGTTAGCTGGAAAGGAGTAAAGTTATTAAAATGAAGACACAGTATCAATTTTTGGACGAACAGGGAACCTTTCGGTTAGAACAGCCGGAGAACACGAGTTACTTGTATTTTCCGGTGGCAGGAGAGCAGGGTATCAAGGGTGCGCTGACGCCGTCGCTCGGCGGAGATTTGAAATGCGGCCAAAATGAGTTTATTTTACAGCCGGTCAGTGCAGAGGAACTTCACAATAATAAATCGACGCGGAATTTCTGGTGTCGGTTCGGGGAGGATGACTGTTATTCGCTGACAGGGGTTTCTGCTCAGGCACAGGCGGTGAAGTTCACCGACAAACAGGATAGGAGCGTTCTGACGGCGGGGCCCATGTGGCATCAGCTTGAGCGGGAATCGCAGGAATATTCTCTCGTATCGCGCATTACCTCTTTTGTGCCGGTCGTGGAATATGAAGTGGAGATTATGTATGTAGAGATAGAGAATAAAGGGAACGAAACGCTTTCTTTTGTGCCGACGGCGGCTGTCCCGCTGTACGGCAGAAGTGCGGACAATTTGCGGGACCACCGTCATGTGACGTCTCTTCTGCACCGGGCGGAAACGATACCGGAGGGCGTTCTGGTGACGCCGACGCTTTCTTTTGACGAGCGGGGACATCGGAAAAACGAGATGACCTATTATGTGTGCGGCATGGAAAGTGACGGCACAGCGCCTGCCGGATTTATGCCGGTCGTGGAAGATTACATCGGAGAAGGCGGAAGCTTTGAACGGCCGGAAAGTGTCATTCGGAATCTGCCTTATGATGTATATGGCAAAAAGTATGACGGCTATGAAATCGTGGGCGCGCTGCGTTTCCGGGAGGCAAAGCTGCAGCCGGGAGAGAAGAAAAGCTATACAATCTTTATCGGTGCGGAGAAAGAGCGGGAAAAAATAGGAGAAATGCTCGCGCAGTACCGCGGTGCGGAAAAAGTGACGGAAGCGCTCGCACAGACGAAGCAGTACTGGCTCGATAAGATTAACGTGTCTTATGAGACCGCGGATCCGGTATTCGATAATTTCATGTACTGGGTGAATTTCCAGCCGATGCTCCGGCGGATTTACGGATGTTCTTTTTTACCCCATCATGATTATGGAAAAGGCGGAAGAGGCTGGCGGGATCTGTGGCAGGACTGTCTGGCGCTTCTCATTATGAACCCGGACGGCGTGCGGCAGATGCTGATCGATAATTATGGCGGGGTCAGAATCGACGGTAGCAATGCGACCATCATCGGAAGCGGGCAGGGCGAGTTCATAGCGGACCGGAATAATATCACAAGGGTCTGGATGGATCATGGGCTGTGGCCTTTGATGACGACAAAGCTGTACATTGATCAGACCGGGGATTTATCCATTTTATTAAAAGAGAATACTTACTTTAAAGATAAACAGGAAGAGCGGGGGACCAAAACCGATGAGAACTGGGATGCAGGCGGCGTTCCCGTGTTAAAGGGAGAGGATGGCACGGTATATCAGGGCACCATTCTGGAACATATTCTGGTGCAGAATCTGACCGTTTTCTATGAGGTGGGCGAGCATAACCATATGCGTCTGCGGGGCGCGGACTGGAACGATGCGTTGGATATGGCGTCAGAGCGCGGCGAAAGCGTGGCATTTACGGCCGCATACGCGGACAATCTTGAGACACTTGCCGCACTGCTTGAACGAATACAGGAAAAAGAGGGAATCCGTTCCATCGAACTGCTTGAAGAAATCGAGCCGCTTCTGCAGACGGGTACGGACTTTTATGAGGATATTGACCGGAAAAAAGAGGTATTGTCAAAATATTGTCAGAGCTGTTTCCACAATATATCCGGCAGGAAACGTGCTTTTGACTGTAAACAGGTACAAGACAGCCTGCTGGAAAAGGCGAAATGGCTGAAAGAGCATATCCGCAGGACAGAGTGGATAGAGGACGGAGAAGAGCGCGGATGGTTCAACAGTTACTATGACGATCATGGAAGAGCGTGCGAGGGTGTGACAGAGCAGGGAGTCAGGATGATGCTCACCGGTCAGGTATTTTCCGTGATGTCCGGCACGGCGACGAAGGAACAGACGGCCAGAATCGTCAAGGCGGCGGATTGTTATCTTTATCGGAAGGAAATCGGTGGTTATCGTTTAAATACCGATTTTGGGGAATTAAAAACGGATTTGGGGCGGATGTTCGGGTTTGCCTATGGGCACAAGGAAAACGGCGCGGTCTTTTCTCATATGACGACGATGTATGCCAATGCGCTTTACAGACAGGGCTTCGCAAAGGAAGGCTGGCGTGCGCTGCATACGCTTTATGAGCAGGCGGCAGATTTTGCGGTGAGCCGTATTTATCCGGGAATCCCGGAATATTTCAATGACCGGGGAAGGGGAATGTATCATTACCTGACCGGAGCAGCAAGCTGGATGATGTTGACCGTCATTACGGAGATGTTCGGCGTAAAAGGAGACTGTGGCACTCTTGTACTGGAACCACGGCTGCTGAAAGAACAGTTCAGGGATGGTAAAGCGGGCATTTATTTGAATTTTGGCGGGAAAAGGTGGCATATCGTATATCTGAATACCGGGGAAAAGGAATGCGGCGATTATCAAACGGGCATGGTATCTCTGGACGGAAAGAAAGTGGATGACAAAGGGGGAAGGGCATCCGTTTCTTTGGAAGAAATCAAGGGACTTTCAGAAGATAACGTACATGAGCTGCTCGTAGAACTTATGTAATTATATTAATAAAATGATGTTTCGGCAAAGGAAAGCATATGAAAATCGTGATCTGCGACGACAGCAGGGAAGACTTGAAAAAAGTGGAGAACTTATTGGCAGGGTATATGAGAACTTTTCCCGGTGAAAAATTTGCGGTGGAGAAGTTCTCGAATGCTTCAGCACTTTATGACAGGATATCTCGAAATGACCTTGCGGATATCTATATACTGGATATGATCATGCCTGAAAAGTCAGGAATTGACCTTGGAAGTCTTCTTCATAAGATGGGAAAAAGTGTGATTGTTTATATCACTTCTTCCGATGATTTTGCGTTGGAGGCATACGGTGTCCACGCGGTGCGGTATCTGGTCAAACCGGTGCAGGAAGAAATTTTTTTTGAGGCAATGGATTATGCCGTATCACATGTGAAAGCGGTATGGAACACTCTGCATGGCGAGGCTTCGTACAGAGAAGGGCGTTATCCGGTCAAAACGAAGGGCGGTCTGGTTTCCGTGCTTTATTCTGATATCGAATATATCGAGAATGCTTCGAGGATATTGGATATTCATCTGACGGACGGCAGCAGTATCAAAAGTATTTTTATCAGGAAATCTTTTGACGAGGAAATACGGGAAATTGTGAAGGACAGGAATTTTGCGCGTGTTCATAAGTCTTTTCTGATTAATATGAATCATATCAGGCGTCTGACGCAGGATTCCTGTTTTATGGAAAGCGGCAGGAACATTCCGGTCAGCAAAACAAGGGCAGCTGAAGTGAAAAAAGAATATCTGCTCTTTGTCTCAGAGCAGTACAGGTAGGAAATAGATATGGTCGTTGGTACGGAATTTTATAAAAATATATCATACATGATGAGCCATCTCTTTTTGCTGCTGTTCATCTATTTATTCATCGTACACCGGTATTCAAAAGAAAAAACGGCGGGTATTTGTTTTATCTCTTTTGTGCTGCTGTGTACGACGGATTGCCTGAAACTCAATGTATTTCCTGACAGTAATCTATGTTATGTTCTTGTGACGCTCTTTCAGATACTCGTGGTACAGTGTACAGGGATTTTTATTGCAAAGGAGAGGAACAGCAAGATTCTGTTCATTGGGCTTACGGCATCGAATTATGTCATTGCCGGAAGCATTGTATCCACGATTCTGTATTTCTACACCGGAAACGATATTTTCTCGCTTGCCGGGAGTTTTGTGGTGCATTTTGTCATTTTATTATTTCTCGTCATCAAGGTCAGAGATATATGGCATGAGTATCAATGTGAAAAAATGATGAAGAGCTGGTGGCCGCTCTGCCTGATTCCTGCGTTTTTTTATTGCGGTTTTTGCTTTCTTTCATTTTTCCCATATACACTGGATGAGAATCCCAGGTCGATTCCGGGCGTTCTGTTTTTTGTCATAACGATGTTCGCCTCTTATGTCATCGTATTCCGCTATGTGGAGAGTGAATCGCGCAGACAGAATGTTTACTGGAAGAATGTGCTTTTCTCATCCTATATCAGGGGGCTGGAAAATCAGTATTATTTAGTGGAGCAGTCGGAGAAAAACCTGAAAATCCTACGGCATGACATGCGGCACTTTTCCGGTATGATCGACTCTCTGCTGGAGCAGGGAGAATATGACGAGATACGAAAGGTGACGAAGCATATCAATGATGTGACGGATGAGAACAGGGTGGTCAGATATTGCGATAACCTGATCGTGAACACGGTGCTCTCGAATATGATGGAAAAAGCGGAACAGTTCGATATTGAAGTACGGCAGGAGCTTTTCGTGCCGAGGGATATCCCGGTCAATGCCTATGAGTTTGCCTCGGTCATTGCGAATCTTTTGGAAAATGCGCTGTTCTGTGTGAAAGAGTTCGTAAAAGAAAAAAGATATGTGGATGTGAAGATTGATTGTCCGGCGGACCATTTACTGGTTCATATGCAGAACGCGTATGAGGAAGAAATCCGATTTGATGAACGCACCGGGCTTCCGCAGAGCAGGGCAGGAGGGGAGCATGGTCTTGGAATGCAGAGTGTGCTCGCTTTTTCGGACAAAATCGGAGGAAACATTGGCGCATACTGCGAGAACGGTCTTTTTCATATTATGTTGTTTGCGAAATTTCGGGAAGATATGCGAAGAACAGGGAATATCCCAGACGACGAAAAATGATATAATAACCGCAAAAGAAAAACAAGCGACGCGAAGCGGCATTTGTTTTTCTGCGGTCAATAATGAGCAAACGTCCGATGAAGTCGGACATAAAGCGCTGAAAGCGCGTGTTTGCGAGTAAGCCCATATATTTCCAAAGCACAAAGAGGATATTTTCATGCAGAAAATTTTTATCAAATATACGATTGCGATCATGACCTTCGCCAGTCTTCTCATTCTTCTCATTAACTTTCTGTTTTATTGGCATACCCTTGAATCGCAGCAGTTCGCTACTTTTCGTACCAAAATAGACCAGGTGATACATACGTTGGAGAACAACAGGCAGGAGCTTGCGTTGATGAATGCCAATCTGGATGAGGATTATCTGACAAGGGCAAGAGCGGCGGCCTATATTTTTGACAGACAGGAGGAAGTGTCGCTTAATGTAGCGGAAATGCAGTATCTTGCAAAACTGCTCAATGTGGATGAACTTCATATTATTGATGAGAACGGTATCATTGTTGCCGCCTCAGTTTCACAATATGTCGGCTTTGATATGGGCGCTCATGAGCAGACCCGTGCGTTTCTTGCCCTCTTGGACAGTGATGGAGAGGATGCCTATCTGATTCAGGAACCGCAGCCCAATGCTGCGGAAGGAAGGATCATGCAGTATGTCGGAGTAGCCAGAAAAGGTCAGAAAGGTGTCGTTCAGGTCGGGTTTGAGCCGACACGGCAGCTGGAAGCGCAGTCACGGAATACTTATGAGTATATTTTTTCGAGATTTCCGACGGATGTGAACGAGGAACTTTTTGTTTTGGACTGTGATTCCGGGGCCGTCCTTGGGCATTCCAAAACAATTCAGCAGGAATTTGCGGCGGACTGCTATCGGCTGGAGCAGCTGCTCGACTGTGCGGAAGGTGCATATCGAAGAGGAAAAGACGACCGGTTAATGTATGTAGTGAGTGAGAAATATGATGATGTGCTGCTTTGCGCAGTATTGCAGGGAGATGTCCTGTTTCGGGAATTATTTCGCAATACGCTTCGGACCTTTCTGTATCTGCTGTTCATAATGGTGGCGGTCATTCTTTTGATGAATTATCTTGTCAAACAGAAAGTGATTGACGGGATTCATCGTATTATTGAAAAACTGATAGCTATTACGAACGGGAATCTGGATACGATAGTAGCGGAGGACGGCAACCGGGAGTTTCAGGAACTGAGCGGCGGAATCAATACGATGGTGAAGAGCATTGTCAGCCTTTCCGACCGTATTTCTGCGATTATTGAGATCAGCGGTATTCCGTTGGCGGCATTTGAGTATGGGAACGGATCTTTGCATGTATTTGTGACATCCGGATTCGGGAAATTATTGGGGATTCCCGATCAGAGGGTCGCTGCCCTATGCCGGAATGCATATTCCTTTGATGACTATATAAAGCAGCTTACGGAAGAAGCTGTAGAAGGCGAAGAGGATGTCTACCGGATCAGTGATGAAAAATATGTCCGGATTCATATGTCTGAATCGCCGGAGGGCAGACTGGGCGTTATATCTGATGTGACGGGAGATATCGTTCAAAAGCGGAAGATGCGTTATGAGAATATCCATGACCCTCTTACCGGACTGTACAAATATCAATATTTTAAAAAGATGACAGAAGAAATTCTGCGTAATATACCGGAAGGGAAAGGTTGTGCCGCCGTTATGCTGGATTTGGACTATTTTAAAGGCATCAATGATACCTTTGGCCATGATGCCGGCGACAGATATCTGCAGGGCTTTTCCTCAGTTATGGCGTCTATGCCGAAAGAGCATTTCCTGACGGCGAGACGTTCCGGTGACGAATTTTGTATGCTCATCTTTGACTGTACGGGCAGGGCTGATGTGATAAACTTCCTGGAAGACTTCTATGAACTGCTCGGCAGGAATCAGGTCGCGTTATCCGATACGCAGACCAGAGTCATAAGCGCCTCCGCCGGGTTCGCATGGACTGACAACAACAAGGCTGATATCTCCGAACTTCTGAACCATGCGGACGAGGCGCTTTATGAAGTGAAAAAAGAGACGAAAGGAACTTATCGGGGATATATGGATATTCATCCGCAGGGAATATCTTATTAGGATTACCGTTCAGAGGACGTCCGGGCCGGCGCATAGTTCTCTTTGGAGGCCCTTGAAAAACGTCGGTACTTAG
>CAMWXB010000101.1 GCA_947178125.1 uncultured Lachnospiraceae bacterium
GAAGCGCCGCCGGCAGGATGCAGATTTCATACGAGATGTCCTTATGCGGTGGAAGCTTGTGGGAAGGAAGAACCCGCGATGATGAAGGCAGCGACAGGGGCGGTGGATGGACATCATAAGGCAGGTGGAGAATGTTTTGCGGCTGAACGCGCAGATTATAGCGCGGAGAGCGGACATTATGCAGCCTGCCCGCGGATTATGGATAAATAGAGAGGCGTGCGGAAATGGGTAAATATATTTTAAAAAGAATTTTAATCGCGATTCCTGTATTGATTGGAATTACGATTATCGATTACGGGATTATGTGTCTTGCCGGAAGCCCGCTCGCGATGCTTCAGGGGCCGAGAGTGTCGGAGGGCGCCCTGGAGGCGAAAAGGATAGCGCTGGGGTTGGATAAACCTTTTTACATTCAGTATTTTGTCTGGCTTGGACAGCTTTTGTGCGGTAACATGGGGTATTCCGTCAAGTCCTATCAGTCGGTCGCATCGATGATCGGAAGCCATCTTGGCCCCACGCTCCTTTTGATGGGTGTTTCGCTGCTCGTCAGTCTGCTTCTTGCAGCGCCGGCGGGGATTTACAGTGCGGTCCATCAGTATTCGAAAGGAGATTATGCGGTCGTGACGCTCTCTTTTCTGGGCAGCAGCGTGCCGGGCTTCTTTCTGTCTTTGTTATTGATTTATATTTTTACGGTCAAGCTGGGACTGCTTCCGTCAAGCGGCATGATCACGCTCGGAACGGAGGGCGGAGCCGGAGATGTGGCGAAGCATATGGTGATGCCCGTTATCGTGCTGGCAGCTTCCATGGCGGGGAGCAATATCCGCTATATCAGGAGCGCGGTGTTGGAAATCTTACAGCAGGATTATCTTCGAACGGCGCGTGCGAAAGGCATCGGCAGATTTAAGGTCATTTATAAACATGCCCTTAGAAATGCTCTCATACCGATCGTAACAGTCATCGGGATGGAAATTCCCATGCTGTTTGGCGGAGCGATCATTATCGAACAGGTATTTTCGTGGCCGGGGCTCGGATTGATGACGATGAGCGCGATCAGCAACCGGGACTATCCTGTGATCATGGGGGTGTGCCTTCTTTCGGCGGTCGTTGTGCTGGTCGGCAATCTTCTGACGGATATTCTGTATGCGCTTGTTGACCCGACGATTCAACTCCAATAGGGTGAGAAGAAGTTCTAAGGCTCGCGCCATAGGGCGCTTCGCCAAGAACTTCTATGGTTCGCAAAGCGAACCTTTCTCACCCGAAAGAATGGCTCTGGAGAGCCATTCTTTCCAACAATGAGAGAGCGGGAATAGATTGAAAAATCAGAGATTTTTCAATCGCGAATTTGCGCCTGCGGCTCAAATATCGCAGGTTGAGAGAAAGGCATGGTAATTCGTATGGATGCACAATATACCGAAAACCGGAAAATTGCAACGGAAAGCTACAGACAGACCATCGTCAGGCGGTTCAGAAAGCATCATCTGGCGTCATTTAGTCTGGGGGTACTGCTTTTTCTATGCAGTGCGGCGATTTTGGCGCCGGTCATCGCACCTTATGATCCGGATGCTATGGTGGGGCCGTTCAGCGGTGCGCCCTGTAAGGAATTTCTGCTCGGTACGGACCAGATTGGCAGGGATGTTCTGAGCAGACTGCTTTATGCGACAAGGGTATCGCTGTTAGTCGGTGTGATGGCGACACTGATATCCACGGTCATCGGTGTGATTCTGGGGCTGATTGCGGGATATTTCGGCGGTGTAGCGGATATGCTCATCATGCGTTTTACGGATATGGTCATGTCTTTCCCTTATATTCTGCTTGTGCTGGTGGCAGCTTCCATTTTTAAACCGGGTCTGTGGAATATCATTCTGATCCTGGGTTTCGTGGACTGGCCGGGCATTGCCAGACTCGTGCGCGGTAACGTGCTGTCGCTTCGGGAGACGAATTTTGTCAAAGGAAATATTGTGGCGGGGATGCCGCTTCGGCATATTCTGTTTTCGGAAATTCTGCCCAATACGGTCGCGCCCATTCTTGTTTATGCAACCTCTGTTCTGGCAATCTCCATGCTGGATGAAGCTGCGCTCAGTTTCCTGGGAATGGGCGTACAGCCGCCGTCGGCAAGCCTTGGAAATATGCTGAACGGCGCGCAGTCTTTGACGATACTGACAAGTCAGCCGTGGCTGTGGATTCCGCCCGGTGTGGTGATCGTCGTGCTGGTAATTGCGATAAACTTTGTGGGAGATGCACTGCGGGATGCGTTGGATCCGAATAGTGAGAAGAGATGAGCAGTGGGGTTGTGGGCCGCTCCGGGCAGTCTTTTCTGCTCAAATCCTGTTGCGCCGGGCATTCCGCCGAGCCTGTATGGACAGTCTCGGCTACATGGCACAGAAGGCTTTTCGCAGAAAAGACTGCCCGGAGCGGCTTTTTACCGCACTGCAGATTAGAAAAAAGAAAGACGATAAAATGAGAAAAAGCAATAGGGGGAGTCGTAATGGATATGATGTGTTTGGAAAAGGAACTGCGGGAGGCATTCTGCTGGTTTCATGAAAACCCGGAACTGGCTTATGAAGAGTTTCGGACGACGGAGAAGATTCGGGAGATTTTGACGGTGCATGGAATCGAGATACTTCCATACAAATTGGAAACGGGACTTGTGGCGGTTATCCGGGGTGAGAAGGCCGGAGCAGTGCAGGCGCTCCGGTGTGATATCGATGCACTGCCTATCGTAGAGGAGACAGGGCTGTCTTATTGCTCCAAAGAAGCAGGCAAGATGCACGCCTGCGGGCACGATATGCACATTACGGCGGGAATCGGATGCGCGGTTCTTTTACAGGAAAACCGGAACAGGCTGCGGGGAACGGTCAAGATTATTTTTCAGCCGGCGGAAGAGACTTCGCTCGGGGCTCTGAAAATACTGGAAACAGATGTCATGAAAGACGTGGACAGAATCTGGGGATTTCATGCGGACCCGACGAATGAGGCCGGAGCGGTCGCCATTCGGGAAGGATATGTGACGGCGGCGGTGGACCGGTTCGTCATTACGGTGAAGGGCGTAGGCTGTCATGGCGCACATCCCGATCACGGAATCGACCCGATACCCGTTGCGGCGGCGATCATACAGGCTCTGCAGTCGATCGTCAGCAGGAATGTCAATGCGTTTCATCCTTCGCTGCTCAGCGTGACGAGGGTCAGTGCGGGAACGACCTGGAATGTGATTCCCGCGGAAGCTGTTATGGAAGGCACTGTCCGGACGATGGAACGGGAAGACAGAGTCCTATACGAGAAACGTCTGCGGGAAATCGCGGAAAGGACGGCACAGGCCTACGGCGCGGAGGCGGAAGTGGAATGGATTGCAGGACCGCCAGCTACCTGTAATGATAAAGAGATGGCGGACTTTTGTGCCAGATGGGCCGAAACAATGGGGCTTCCTGTGGCCGTGGAAGAAAGCTCTCTGGGCGGAGATGATTTCGCTTTTTATGAAGAAAAAATTCCGGGCTGCTATGTGAAGATTGGAACCGGCATCGGTCATCCGATTCATCATCCGGCGTTCATGGTGAAGCCGGAAATGCTGCTTCCGGCGGCGGAGTTCTTGAGCGGGCTGATATTGGGAGACCAGCAGGAGTGACCGGCAGAAAAGATAATTGTACAGGAATGAAAGAGAAATCTATGAGTGAAGAAATCAGATATCCTGAAAATCAGAAAATTATTGATTGTATGAAAAGAGAAGTCGAAAACGCGGTCGGGAACGGTACATGGGATAAGATCACTTCCGGGCATTGCCCGTCCTCGTCCATGGATAATAAGGCGTTGAGCGCCGCTGCCTGTTCTATGTTGGAAAAGCTGGATACGCTGGAACAGAACAAGGGAAGGGCAGCCTTTGTAAAAGTGCGGCATGGACTTACCGGAGAAGATTTTCGCTGGGCAAGGGAAGAATTTTTAAAGTATAACGATATTGATAAATTTGCGGAAGTCATATTGCAGAATCAGCTGGAAACTTTGAAAAGACTGAAAGACAGTAATGAGTCATTTTACGGTCAGGCCATTACGGAGCAGGTATATCAGTTCGCTTTGACAGTTCCGGATTTATTTTATGGAAAACGATATGGAAATAGAATCTTATCAACTGCAATCCCTTTTCATGCGCATGAATATCTGAATGCGGAAAACGACAAAGAAAAACGGTATTTTATGTGCCATTGTCAGTTCGCAAGGGAATCCATATTAACTGACAGAACGGTATCCGATACGATGTGTTCATGCAGTCTTGGACATAACCTGATGTTTTGGGAGACCGTACTGGATATGGAACTGGAAGGCGAAGTCCTGCATTCTGCTTTGCGCGGAGAGGAACGCTGTCAGTTCGCGATTTTCCTTCCTGATGAAATTCTTCAAAAATATACTTCAAACGAATAGGAATGGCCACGAGGATTTCGACTGTTTTCAGCCCATGGGCGGAATCGTTACTTCCTGCACCAGATTTGTCTGAAAATAGTCCCGTATTTCCTCTGCTTTTTCAGTCTGTCCAAGTACCCACATCAGTTTCGTGACAGCGGCTTCTGCCGTCATATCGTATGCTTGGAGCACGCCGTTTTTCAGCGCCAGAAGTCCCGTTTCGTAGACCGAAAGATTGCTTCCCTCATAAGGACACTGGCTTCCGGTCAGAATTGTCATGCCATCATCTACGGCGTTCTTGACAGCCGATATAAAATCGCGTTTTAAGAAGGGCATTCCACCCAAGCCAAATCCCTCAATGTAAACGCCGCGGTATCCCTGTTGTTGCAAGAGGGCGAGGATAGAAGGTTCTATACCCGGATATAATTTCAGGAGAAAAACTTTATCTGAATAATTCGACTGTACCCGAAAAACTCCTTTTTTCATGGGAAGGAGTTCTTTGCTGATATGAAGCCCAAGTGCGCTGATTTCCGCCACATTGGGATAATTGGCGCTGTCAAAGGCATCAAAACTCATGGACCGGACTTTGGAGGTCCGGCAGCCCAGCATGACTTTCCTGTTAAATGCCGCAAAGACGCCGGGACATCCGCTTGCCGCCATATGAATCGCACACCGGCAGTTTTCCATGGCATCCGCTACGGGATGGGAAATGGAGAGCTGGCTTCCAGTGAAGACGACCGGAACCGGAATATTTTGCAGCATAAAGGAGAGCATGGAAGCTGTATAGGCGAGTGTATCCGTACCGTGGATGATAACGATTCCCTCATAGTTCATATAGACCTGTCCGATTTTTACAGCTAACGCGGCCCAGTCATCGGGAAAAATATTTGCACTGTCAAGGGAACAGAAATCTTCCGTTTCCAACTCAAGATTCTTTGATACCATCCTGAGTTCTTCCAGAATTTCTTTGCTGGAAAGTCCGGGACTTAATCCATGTTCGTTGTTGACGGAGGACAGTGTACCGCCCGTATTGATGATCAGGATTCGTTTTTTCATTAATCTCCAATGCCTTTCTCTCAGCCTGTTATTCTTAAAAATAATCCGAAAAATAAGGCTTTTCGACCGGAATCAGCCGCTCCAGCCATGTCAGCATATAGTATTCTGTCTGAATCTTCTCGTGTTCATAGAGATAGGTCGGCCTTTTGTAGCCCATCAGCATCGTGGTCAGCGTATTGACGGAAAGCTCCACGACATTGATGCTCTGATTGTCGTCCACCCGTTCGCAGATTGTTTTGCCGTCATGCCAGGATACCATGTAGTCGCCCTCGTTCCAGGGGGCCATCGTATCATGCACCAGAAAATGCAGCTTGAGTTCCTCAGGCTGTACCTGATAAGGATAATCGGTAAGAAATTCCTTTACATCGACAACGCGCGCCATGATATAAGGCGAGATCGTTTCCGTAATCTCACTGTCGTCGAATAAGTAAGCCATCGTTTCACCGGAATAGTTATCGCCCTGTACCTGTGTGATCATGGAAAAATGGGCGCTGATGTAGTTCCACAGGCCATGATTGGCCTCGATGTTCAGATAGACCATTTCCTTGATATGAAAAATTTCATTGGCGATATAGTAGACGACATAACCGAGCGGTTTGTGCTCTTTGGTGTAATAGACGGCGGCGATAATATCCTCGTTGTCCCAGCGCCAGTACTCTTCCCAGGAAAGGGCATCGCGGATGAGCGCGCCATGACGCTGCAGGGCAAAATAGGAGTGGACATTATGATAATCTTCGGAATCCAGACTGACCCGCTCCACCATACCGTCTACCGGAACCGCTTTAGGGAGCTGTGTGTCTTTTACGACAAAAGTGAGTTTGTCGGATACGATTTCCCAGCCCATTTTACGGTAAAAGGGAATCGAGTATGGATAGAGAAAAGAAATCGGCATTTTCCGCTTATGTATATAGTCCAGAGCGTGCCGCATCAGAGCGTGAATCAGGCCCCGGCCGGTATATTCCGGGTAAGTGGCGACACCGGTAATGCCGCCCATATCCATGATCGTATCATGGATGTTGACTTTCATGGAATAGACGACAATCATGGAGGCCAGCTTTTCCTGATAGAACCAGCCCAATACATAAGCTTCTTCCAGAATGGGCCGCTTGGCATATTTGATCTCATCCTGTTCCCATCCGGTCTGAAACAAGTCATAGGAAGTGACCTGAAAGGCGTATTGCAGCAGTGCGTTGAACTGCTCCAGATCGCCTTTGTCCAGTTCCCTCATTTTAAAGTTTTCGTTGGTTTCCAGATAAATGTGTTCTCGTGTCTCGTCCATGATCATGCCTCGGAAAAATAGTCTGCATATTTGCCGTTGTCGGCATCAAAGTAACAGAAGCCGATAATACCGCGGCCTGTATGGGCGCCGATGGCACAGCCGACGGTAGAGACCATAATGGATTTGGGATGAAAAGTTTCTTCTACTAGCGATTTTATGAAATCCAGCGTTTCAGAATCTTCTCCGTGGCAGATTGCGACCATCTGATTTTCCAGATGAGAACCGGTCTCCTTGGCGTAATCGATTAAAAAGCGCAGGGATTTCTTGCGCCCGCGTACTGTTTTGACAACGGAAAGCGCGCCGTTTTCGTCTACGATCAGAACGGGTTTCATATCCAGCGTTTCCGCAATGGTTCCCTTGAATTTGGTAAGACGTCCGCCTTTGATCAGGTAGGCGAGTGTCTGTACTGTAAAAACGTGCCTTATGTGCGAAATGAAGTAATCGGCCGCTTCGATGATCTCTTCCTTAGAGGCTCCTTTTTCCAGCATTGTGACGAGTTTGGAGACTAACAGGCCAAACCCGACAGATGCGCATTTGGAGTCGATGATCGTCAGGTCAAAATCGGGATACTCCTCCAGAACATTGCTTTTGGCAATATTGGCGGCATTATATGTGCCCGCGATACCCGTAGAAAAACAGAGATAAATAATGGTATCGCCCGCTTTTGCATAAGGGGTAAAAGCATCCGTGAACATGGCCGGATTGATATGATAGGTCTTGACATCGCGTTTGATGTCGTCCAGTATTTTATAAAATTCTTCCGTCTGAATGGTCGCACCGTCAAAATAGTCGATGTTATCGATGACGACCGGCGTCGGGATAACATGAAGATGGTGCTTCTCAATATAATCTTTTGGCAGGTCACTGGCTGAATCGGTAATAATACGAAGCATAATTTCTCCCTTCTTACTACAACAAAAGTACTTCTTTTATCATACTTTATGAAGCGGGGATTTTCAAGAGAAGAAAATATTAAGTCTTTTCGTCTGAATTCTTAAAATCATGTTCATATTCGATATATTGTCAAACATTCAAATGTAAAATACTTGCATCCGGAGAGTCTGTTAACCTATAATTAAAATAATACGATCAGGAAGGACAAGGGGTTATGGAGAAGGTACAAAAAAGAACGGCGGGCATGGCGGTCAGGCTTCTTACGCTTATGCTTGCGGCAGCGCTTCTGGTGTTCGGGGGGAACGCCGGGGCAGTACAGGGGGCGGAAAAACGTACGGTTCGAGTCGGTTTTTTCCCTATGGAAGGTTACAATGAAACAAGAGCGGACGGCAGCCGCATGGGTATGGATGTGGAGTATCTGGAGGCGCTGTGCGACTATGTCAATTGGAATATTGAGTATGTGGAGTGCGCAAGCTGGGATGACGCATTGAATATGCTTTTGGATGAGCAGATAGATTTGGTGGGTTCTGCGCAGTATTCCACAGAACGGGCGGAGCTGTATCAGTATGCGGACCTTGCCAGCGGATATACCTTTGGGGTGATTGCGGTAAATGGCAGCAGCGGATATGCCTATGAAGATTTTGATGCCATGAGCGATGCTTCCTTCGGCGTTGTGAGCAGTTATATCCGAAAAGACGAGTTTTATGAATACATGGCGGACCACGGAGTTCCTAATCCCAGAGTAAAGGAGTATGAAAGTTCGGCAGTTCTGCAGGCAGCGTTGGATGCGGGGGAGATTGATGCCTTTGTGCATTCCCTGACGGAGGTAAGGGAAGGACAGCGTGTAATCGGCAGATTTGCGCCCATGCCTTTTTATTACATAACCTATCAGGGGAATGACGATCTGATCAGAGAGCTCAATCAGGGAATAGCGGACGTGAAGATGAACCGGCCGGGTCTGGAAAATGAGCTGATGGTGAAATACTATGACAGCAGGCTGGACCAGACAATTTTGCTGACCAACAGTGAGAAGCAGTATATTGCGGAAAAAGGAACATTGACCGTGGGATATCTGGACGGTTATTACCCGTTTTCCTATGAAAATGAGGGGATTTATATGGGGCTTTCCAGACAGGTATTGGAAGAGGTGTCTGTGAGCACGGGTATCTTTTTTGACTATGTGAGGCTGGAAAGCATGGAGGAGGCCGGAATAGCTTTAAAAAACGGCAGTATCGATATTTTGAGCTACTGTGGGGAGACTGCTCAGAATGTGAAATTGGATGGACTGGCGGCCACAAAAGTGTATGCCCAGGTACCCCAGGTCATTATTATGAGAAGGAATGACAAATCAGACTCCATAGATGTTCTGGCGGTGGAGGAGAGCAATGCTTCGGGAATGGCAGTACAGGACTTCACCGGTGAAAATACGGGTCTTTTGCTGTATGCTACCCAGCTTGAAGGCCTGAATGCTGTGAAGGCCGGGGAGGCGGATGCTGCTATATGCGACGGGTATCTGGCAGAGTATCTGCTGGGTTCCCAGCTTCGTTTTAACAAGATGGAGATTCACAGCGTACTGAGCGATGTCCACAGTATCTATATGGTGGTGGCGGATGATGAGGAGTCGCCGCTTCTTGGTATTTTGAATAAGGAACTGATCGAGGTCAGCGACAAGATGGTCAATGACTATATGCTTCAGGATAATTTCTATTCCAAAATGAGTATGGCGAACTTCATCAGCGACCACAGCATTCCGATTATTCTGATTCTGTCGTGCTGTGCGGCGGCGGTCATTCTGGTATTGTTCTTTCTGCTGCGGAACAGTATGCGGGTCCAGAAGCTGATGTACAAGGATACGGAGTTCAATATCTGGAATCTCCACTATTTGAGATATCGGGCGGCGAAAAAGCTGGCGGTGGATAAGAACAGTAACTATGCCATTGCCTACACGGATATCGGTCAGTTCAAAGACTACAATGCACTGTATGGATGGGACGCCGGGCAGCGTATTCTGGAACTGGTCATTGAGGCGCTTTCCGAAGAAGTGGATGACGAGAGAGAACTCTACGCCAGAAGTTATGGATGTCATTTTGTCCTTTTTATGAAGTATGAAAATGTGGAAACGCTGCGGAAGCGTCTGATGGACATAGCGGACAGGGTTTCTTCACGGATTTATGAGAAAACGGAGACGCATATGTCTCTGGTCATGGGCGTCGGCTGCCTGGAGAACGGGGACGATGATCTGCAGCGTGCCCTGTCCGAAGGTATACAGCTTGTAGAGTCTTTAAAGAACAGTTATTGTAATGAAGTACAGATTTATGATGACAAGCTGCGGGCGCAGCTGAGAGAGACTCATGAGCGGGAAAAACTTCTGGAGTCCGTCGATATCAACAAGGATTTTGTGGCTTATTATCAGGCAAAGGTGGACATCCGTAACGAGAAGATCGTAGGAGCAGAGGCGTTGGTGCGTTTCAAGGATCCTACGGCGGATGGCGCCATCCGCACGCCGTGGTTCTTTGTGCCCTATTATGAGCGTACCGGCAGGATCAGGGAGATCGATTTCTTTGTTATGGAGAGCGTATGTAAAATGCTGCGCCGGCGTATGGATGAGGGCAGAGAGGTGGTGACTGTGTCCTGCAATTTTTCCAGGATGCACTTCATGGAGAGCGGTTTCCCGGAAAAGTTTTTGTCTATCATTGATAAATATCAGATTCCCAAAGAGCTGATTGAGGTGGAGATCACGGAGACTCTTGTGGTAGAAGATGTACAGCAGCAGAATGTCAGGGAAATTGTGGATATCCTGCGGGAAAAGGGTGTACGCCTTTCCATAGATGATTTCGGCTCAGGGTATTCTTCTCTGGGCGTATTTGAACAGATACCGGCATCCGTCATCAAGCTGGACCGCTCTTTCCTTCTCAATAATGAAAACCGTACCAGGCAGGTACAGATCATGAAGAATATCGTAAATCTTGCCAGAGACCTGAATGCCCAGGTTGTTTGCGAAGGCGTGGAGACGGAGGCCGACACGGAACTGATGATGGAAATCGGAGCTTATGTGGCGCAAGGGTATCGTTACTGTAAGCCGGTGCCGGAGGATGTGTTTGAGAAGATGCTGGAAGGTGAAAAATAAAAAAACGGTTCAGCCGCCGGGCAGGGTGGTGTATGGTTCCTGCGAAGGCCCTTGAAAC
>CAMWXB010000102.1 GCA_947178125.1 uncultured Lachnospiraceae bacterium
CCACGACCTCCGCCGTGACAGGGCGGCGCTCTAACCAGCTGAGCCACCGGGCCATCGTTTGTAACCAGTTATTCAATTTGAAAGAATGGACCTTCGGGGACTCGAACCCAGGACCGACCGGTTATGAGCCGGTTGCTCTAACCAACTGAGCTAAAGGTCCGCAAACCCTTACGGGTCATTGCTTATTATCATAGCAAAGCCGATAAACGGACTCGAACCGTTAACCTGCTGATTACAAATCAGCTGCTCTGCCAATTGAGCCATATCGGCAAACGAAAATGACTCCGACGGGAATCGAACCCGTGTTACCGCCGTGAAAGGGCGATGTCTTAACCGCTTGACCACGGAGCCATGCTCTCACAAGCAACCTAACGAATGATATAATACCATACTTCGTCCCATTTAGCAAGAGGAAAATTTTCCAAAAATGGTAAAAATGGAATTGTCCAAAAATAATATCGTGCAACACAAAAAAAGCTGCCCCATATAAACTGGAACTAATTATGCCGCTTCCGGTACTCCAGCGGAAGCATCTGATACGTCTCCCGAAACGCCGTGGAAAACCTGCTCTGGCTTCCATAACCCACTGCCTTTGCAATCTGTGCAATGCTGTCCGTCGTCTGGCTTAGAAGCGCCGCCGCCTTTTCCATGCGATGCTCTTTCATATGGGAAGCAAGAGATTCCCCGTAGACCTCCTTGAATACGGCTTTCAGCGTGGTCGGATTCATCAGATATTTCTGAGACAGTTCTTCAATCGTAATGCGCTCATCCATGTGCTGTAAAAGATAGTCGTGCACTTCCCGGACCGTCTCCACCTGCTCTGAACGGTATCTGCCCGCTTCTTTTCCCTGTCCGCTTTCCGCTTCTCCCAGATATAAAAGCAGTTCCAGTGTTTTCAGCACCAGATAAGGCCGCAGCAGATTTTCTTTTTCCTGATAAAAGCCCGCAAAAATGCTTTCCGTTTTTTCATTTCCATAAAAGACCGAGAAATGCTCTTCAAAACACCTCTCCGGCTGAACATCGCCGCGGAAACAGAACTTTTCCGCAAGCGCTCTGCCTGTGATGCCGGTTCCCACAAGTAAGTCCGGCAGCGACTGGTCGAACTTTGCCAAATCGATACAGATTGTAATCCCTTCATAATAACTGTTCGGAACGGTCATCTCACAACCCGCACACAGATTTCTCGTGTGAAGCGAAAAATCGCCGGGACCGAGGTAAATGGAGCGCCCGTTTTGCATATTCCAGCCGATACGGCCGTTCCGGCAGTAATTGATCTCCAGAAGATTCCTTTCCGCCCTGTGCGTGCAGAAAACCTGTTCCGAGCGGTACTCCTGAAATATGATTGTAATGCCCGGCAGAATATCATGATAATCGTTCATAAGAATAACCATGCCTTTCTCTCAACCTGCGAACTTTTTATCTTTTTGGGCAGGAAATTTCCATAATCTTCTCAATTGCCTGATGCAGCAGCCTGCTCTGCTCCGTATCCGCCGCCCTGTAATACACTTCTTTGCCTTCCCTGCGCCCGACGATCAGACCGCTTGCCTTTAGCTGCCGCAGATGATGGGAAACCGCAGGGCTCGTCATTCCTACCATCGCGGAAATATTGATAACACACTCTTCACAATGGCACAGCATCCAGAAAATACGCACCCTGCTCGTATCGTCCAGCAATTTGAAAATATCGGCAACCGCCTGAAAATCTTCCGGTCTGTCCAACTGCTCTTTCAGGCATTCTTCGGTGCAGCCCTCCCCATGATGATGCGGCAATGATAATTCCGTCATCGTGTTCCTCCTTTCCTGCTCAACCTGCCAGTTTATGCTTTCTCCTTTTTGGAAAAGACTTTCTCCCTTTTGGAAAAGACTTTCCTGCTCCGGTTGACTTTCTGCTTTTTACACAGTATACTTCAATTAATTCAATTAAACAAGTGCTTAATTGATAAATTTTAAAAATAGAAAAGGAGAATTTACCATGAAAAAAACCTACAATATCGAAGTTGACTGCGCTAACTGTGCTAATTTAATGGAAGAGGCTGCCCGCAAGACGCCCGGTGTCGCTTCCGCTACCGTCAATTTTATGACACTGAAAATGACCGTTGAATTTGAAGAGGGTCAGGAACCGAAGCAGGTCATGAAGGCTGTCCTGAAAGCCTGTAAAAAAGTGGAACCCGATTGTGAAATTGAATTTTAACTCACCTTGGGCATATCCGAAAATTTATACCGTATGCCCGAAAAGGGGAAAAGAATAGAAAGTGTTTGTGCCGCCGATAGCGGCTGTTCCCGAAAGGGTGAAGAGAGGAAGATGATTATGAAAAAAAAGCAAAAAAAGATGCTGATCCGCATCATTATTTCTGCGGTCATGCTCGTGGCGCTGAATTTTATACCGGTCACCGGCTGGCTCCGCATGCTGCTTTATATGATCGCCTATCTGATCATCGGATATGATATCCTGCTGAAAGCCGGAAAAGGAATTTTGAACGGTCGGGTCTTTGACGAAAATTTCCTGATGGCAATCGCAACAGTAGGCGCAATCGCACTTGCACTCTATGAAAAGAGCGGCGACTACAACGAAGCAATAGCCGTTATGCTGTTCTACCAGATTGGCGAACTGTTCCAAAGCTATGCGGTCGGCAAGAGCCGTAAGAATATCAGCGCATTGATGGATATCCGCCCGGATTATGCGAATATCGAACGCGGCGGCGTTCTGGAAAAAGTTGACCCGGATGAGGTCGGCATCGGCAGTATCATCGTCGTACAGCCCGGCGAAAAAGTTCCGATTGACGGCATTATCATAGAAGGAACTTCTTCTCTGAATACCAGCGCGCTGACCGGAGAAAGCCTGCCGCGAGAAGCCGGTGCCGGAGACGAGATCATCAGTGGCTGTATCAACATGACCGGCGTCCTGAAGATTCAAACGACGAAAGAATTTGGAGAATCGACCGTTTCCAGGATTTTAGTGCTTGTGGATGAATCCAGTTCCAGAAAATCCAAATCAGAGAATTTTATCTCCAAATTTGCTAAAGTCTACACCCCGGCAGTCTGTATTGCCGCCCTTTTACTGGCAGTCCTTCCGCCAGTCATCAACCTGATGATGGGCAGCCCCGCCGGATGGGACAACTGGATTTACCGTGCCTTAATCTTCCTTGTAATAAGCTGTCCATGCGCGCTCGTCATCAGCATTCCGCTAAGCTTTTTTGCAGGAATCGGCGGCGCAAGCAAAGAAGGTATTCTGATCAAAGGCTCTAATTACATGGAAACCCTTTCCAAAACGAAAGTCGTTGTTTTCGATAAGACCGGAACGCTGACACAGGGCGTTTTTGAAGTAAGCGGCATCCATCACAGCCAGATGGACGACACAAAACTGCTGGAATATGCGGCACTGGCGGAATGTGCCTCATCCCATCCCATCAGCAAAAGCCTGCAAAAAGCATATGGAAAAGAAATTGACCGAAACCGCGTAACAGATATTGAAGAAATCAGCGGCCACGGACTGACCGCCAAAGTAGACGGCACAGCGGTAGCCGTCGGCAACACGAAACTGATGGAACAGCTTGGCATTCCTTATGAAAACTGTCACAGCGTCGGAACCGTCATTCATATAGCGGTCGATCATGCTTATGCCGGACACATTGTCATCTCCGACATCGAAAAGCCGAATGCCAAAGAAGCCATCGCAGCGCTGAAAAAAGCAGGTGTCGAAAAAACCGTCATGCTGACGGGCGATGCAAAACGCGTGGCCGAAAAGGTCGCCGCAGAACTGGGTGTAAACGAAGTGCACAGCGAACTGCTTCCCGCCGATAAAGTGACCGAAGTAGAAAAACTCTTAAAAACCAAAGCTCTCAAAGCCAAACTCGCTTTTGTGGGCGACGGTATCAACGATGCACCTGTTCTGTCCCGTGCGGATATCGGCATCGCGATGGGCGCGATGGGCTCCGATGCGGCAATCGAAGCCGCGGACGTCGTTTTGATGGACGATGACCCGATGAAGATTGCCAAAGGCATTAAAATTTCCAGAAAATGCCTTTCCATCGTCTATCAGAACATCATCTTTGCACTGGTCATCAAATTTGCCTGCCTCGGACTCGGCGCCCTCGGCATCGCCAATATGTGGTTCGCCATCTTCGCAGATGTCGGCGTCATGGTCATTGCGGTCCTGAATGCGATACGGGCCCTGCGGGTACACAATCTGTAAACCGACAAAGTTACGAAAGCATACAACCCGAATCATCCAATTCGGACTGTATGCTTTTCTGTTCTGCACCACGCACAAAACTATTGTGCATACTCTGCCAGCTCATACACTCTTTCCTTTGTCAGTTCCGCCGCCTTCATGGCTTCTGCCATCGGCTCCAGACTGCCGCCTTCAAATTCCTGTCCGGCTGCCTCCACCGCCGCATCTTTGAAGGCAATCCATTCTCTTTCCTCCGCCCGCAGAGTTTCCATTGTTTCCGCATCAAGCTCCGATTCCAGCAATTTCCACACGGTATTGAGTGCATCATCCCATGTCCGGAACAATTCCGCGCCGGCCGCATTCATATCCCCCTGCGAGGAAGCTTCCTGCATTTGGGCTTCCAGTTCTGCGCCGCGCTCCTCCGCAAAAGAAATTTCCATCGCAACCCTTTCCGCCAGGCTCTGCTGTTCATATACATGACTGGAAAAACCGTTTTCTTCATTCAAATTGTAAAGCCCATAGAAGGGAAGTTCTGTCTCCGTCGTACTTTCCAGATAATAGTAACCAACCCAGCTGCGGTATCCCTCCGGAAGATCCGCGAGCTTCGCGCCCGGAAGATACAGAAGGAAATCCGTACCGCCGACCAGCCCATAGGCAGAGGAATAGATATAACGAATACCGTCAATAATCTCCTCTTTATCCGGTTCATCATCATACAAAAGTGAAACCAGCTTCATCTTATAAGTAAATTCATCTACCTTTTCCAGATTGTCAAATTTACCTGTAAAGCTGCAATAATATCTGGTACCGTTCGGATAGTCATCTCCTGTGTCACCCATATCGCTGTCACTATGAATCCCTTTGAATGTGCCGTCACTGTTAATAGAAAGTTCCGTGGCCCAGGCCCCTGCACCGCTGCTAAAGTCAAAAATCCTGCCTTCCAACGCCTCAAATCCGAATCCTGTGTCTGTATTCCCTGACGGCAGCTCTGCCTGCTGTTCTGCCGTTTGCTGCGCCTCCGTCTGCGGCTCCTGAATCTGTCCTTTCCCTGCATCTTCCGCCGCCTGCTGGCCTTGCACTGCCGAATCCTGCTGTACGCTGCTCTGCTGTGAGTTGTTACCCGTGCTGCTGCAACCGGTCAATAATGTCAATATAAAAAGAAAAGCTGCCAAAAAATTTTTCTTCATGTTTTTCCCCCTGCCGTATGCCTTTTATTTTTTTACTCTTTCTTCCCCCATCGTTCTATAATATCACTTATGATAACAACGTCAATACAATATGGAACATTTTTCTCCCCCGCTTTTTCAAAACCGGTATTTTTCAAAACTCTACCGTCAGTAGGTTTCCCTTTTTCCATCGAAGTTATATAATTTAACACAGACAGGAGGTCGTGTATAATGAATCAAAACAAAATCGGCGCCTTCATTTCCGAACGCCGCAGGGCGAAGGGATGGACACAGAATGATTTAGCGGAAAAACTGGGAATCACCGACAAAGCAGTCTCCAAATGGGAAACCGGGCGTTCTCTGCCGGACTTGTCCCTGTTCGTTCCGTTGTGTGACTTATTGGACATCACTTTAAATGAATTATTTGCCGGCGAATGTATTCCGGAAGAAGACCTGAAAGAAAGAACGGACGCGGTACTGCTGGAGGTCATTACAAACTGGCTGGGACATGATGGCGGCAAAACAAGTGAAAACGATACTACGTCCCAAACTGTTTTAGAGGTACAGAATGTTTCCAAAATATATAAAAGCGAAAGCAATTCCGTTTTGGCTGTAAACAATGTAAGTTTTCAAATACCTTACAGCAGCTTTGTCGGAATCATGGGGGCCTCCGGCTCCGGTAAAACAACGCTGCTCAACCTGATCGCAACGATTGATAAGCCGACAAATGGAACGATTAAAATAAACGGACAGACGATAACGGATATTCCGGAAGCCGAAACTGCGGATTTCCGTCGTGAGCATCTGGGATTTGTCTTTCAGGAGTATAACCTGCTCGATACGCTGACCATTTATGAAAACATTGCACTTGCCCTGACGATCAAAGAAGTTCCGAAAGAAAGCATCGGCCCGACGATTCAAAATCTGTCCGAAAAGCTCGCGATTTCTTCCATACTGGATAAATTTCCCTATGAAGTATCCGGCGGACAGCGGCAGCGCTGCGCCTGTGCACGCGCCATCGCAGCAAGCCCGGATATCATACTGGCCGACGAACCGACCGGCGCACTGGATTCTAACGCCGCCAAACAGTTACTTAACACCTTTTCCACGCTCTGCAGTGAATACCACGCAACGATCTTAATGGTCACTCATGATGTCATGGCGGCAAGTTACTGCGACAGACTCTACTTCATGCGGGATGGCGAAATAAAAGCCTCACTTCATCGCGAGCAGGAAAATAAACAGGCCTTTTTTGCAAAGATTCTGGAAAAAATGGCATGGATAGGTTGAAAAATAAATTTTTCAACCGCGAATTTGTGCCTTTCAGACACAAATATCGCAGGCTATGAGAAAGGAATGGAGATTATCATGACGTATTTTAAATTGTCGGTCCGAAATGCAAAGCGTTCTTTCACAGATTATCTATTATATATTGTAACGATGACTGCCCTGTCAGCAGTCATGGAAGTATCCAACTGCATTACCGTCACGGGAAAATCGGCTGGTTTTCAGGCTGTTTCTTTCCCGCTGCTGGTCACGATGATTCAAATCGTTCTGACCGAATATAGTAACACCTTTATGTTGAAACAGCGCGCAAAAGAATTTGCGAACTATTTACTGCTCGGTATGAAAAGAAAAGAACTGACGAATCTGTTCCTCTGCGAAATCCTGCTGCTCGGTCTCTTCTGCTTTTTGGCCGGAACGACGGTCGGTTTCATTTTATACGGACTTTTTTGTTTCAGTTCATCTTTCCATTGTTTTCAGATGTCCGGCTCTCTCTATGCAGAAAGCCTGCTCCATACCCTTTTCTACTTTTCCATGACTGAAATGATAAGTGCGCTTTCCTTAAAATATCGTCTGGATAAACTGCAGATTCGGGAGCTGATGCATGAAAAGAATCATCATCAAACAGTGAAAAATAAGAGCCACTATAAGAATTGGGGCATTGTCTTTTGTATCAGTTTTGTGTGCCTTGTCGGCATCGTATGCGGAATCGTTTTCCTGCCGGAAAAGGACATCGTGCCGCTCGTATCCACTGCGTCAATCCCGCTTTTGCTGTCCATTTCCGCCTTTTATGAGTGGTGCCTCGGCTTTCTGTATGCACGCCGGAAGAAACAGGCCGTCATGCTCTATCAAAATGACAGATTATATCTTGCAGCCGCGCTGACGTCCAACGTAAGAACGGCCGCCGTTACAAATGCCGTTTTCTGTATGTGCTTCTTATTTTCCGCGGCTGCTTTCGGGACCGGTATGTTGATGTTACAGCCGGAAATCCGGCTTTGGGACATAGATATGCAGCAATGGATGGGCATATTGCAGATTGGCATCTATATCGTGTTTACAATCATTTATTTTTCCATCCTGTCGCTGCACCAGATCATCGAGCTGCGGCAGAATGCCCAAAATATCCGGATACTGCATTATATCGGGAAAAGCAGCCGGCAGATCAAAACGCTCATCATACAACAGATTGCAGTGAGACTGCTTTTCCCAATGACAATGGCCCTGCTGCTGTTTTCTTTCTGCATACTGCTGTTAAACCTGAAAATGAACCTGGTACTGCCGCTTTCCATGCGCAATATTCTTCTCCGATTTACCGGTGTTTTTTTGTTATGTACTTTCTGTTTCTGCTTCTGTTACTTTTTCGTGGTATGGGTCATGGGGCGGCAGATCATAAAAATCCTCCATTCTTGAAATAGCAGAACGGGCGATAACAATCTAAAAACAGCAAAACAGGCAATATCTGTCATACTGCCTGCATCGTCTGTCACTTCAGCCTGTACTTCTTATTGGCTCCACGCCCGAGTGCAACGATCAAGTCCGCTTCACACAGCTGACGTGCCACAAGATAAGCCCGCGTACGCTTCACATTCAGGAGTTCCTGCAATTCCTCCTCTCCGATTTCTCCATATTCGGCAAGATAATCAAGCACTGCTTTCATTTGTGGCGTGATGCTAAAATGCTCTTTTTGTGTGTGGACGCTTTCATCAACAACGGCTTCCATATTCCTATTCGGCAGAATCAGTTTAAAAGTATTAGGCGTAACCTCAATTTTCGGTTGTGCGCCGCATTCACGGTATAGATGAAATATTTTTCGAATACCTGTTCCATAAGATTCAATCAGCTTCAGCCGATGAAATATCTCTGCAAGATTTCGATTGCGCGGCTGAGAAATACCGCTGCGGATATCTTCTGCGGAAAGTCCCGGCAACAGACCACCGATAGAGATAAATTCCATACAGCTATCATTAACATTGATGATGATACTGCCGCTGAAACTATAATCGCGATGCACAAGCGCATTCAGCAATGCCTCTCGAATGGCTTCTTCGGGGTAGTCCTGTTTCTCGATGCGTTCAAGTCCCTTAAAAGTAGAGACCGTACGGTTGCAGAGCATAAGATATGAATAAGTATCGTCAAGCTGGCGGAAAATTGAACCGCCAAACTCTCTGTTATCCTTGAATGCAGTATTTGCCTCATCGGCAAATACTGCAATCTTTGTTGTGTGTCTGCACTGGTCAGAAAGAATCCATGCGAGATTTGTATAAAGGTCATCATGAATATTTCGCAGACCGAGTGCAAAGTATTTGTCCTCATCAAACGCTGCATCATATCTTGTAAAAGCTTCCGTTGCTGACACAAAAGAAAGCTCCTGTTCCATAGAACGCATAGCTTCAAATATATCCCCATCGGTATACTTTATCATTTGACGTATCTGTTCAGGAGATGCCTGAACGCTGGATGTTCCCTGGCGAACAAATACTCCTGCAGGCCTGATGCCTTTGGATTTCAGATAATATGGCTTGTAGCTGCCTTCTCCTACTTCGATGCGGATAACCTGATTGTCTTGTAAAACATATTTGATAAACATGGTCACATCCGGCAAAATTGTGTCACGAATACCATTGGTAATGCGGGTGTAAGTATCGTCCACATCGTCAAGGCCGGTAACTTTACCTTCGTCATCAATTCCGACATAAATAACACCGCCATCCGTATTTGCAAACGCAATGACCTCTTTGTAAATATCATCAACCATCTGTTGCTTAAACTCAATATTTTTGGATTCAAAAACCACAGCCTGCCACCTCGCTTATTCTAATGTCTATATTATACCCAAAACATTCACTTTTATCAATCGGAAGCAGTGAATATTCACTTTCCATTCACTTTTTTATGAATAATCTCTGTTTTGTCCAGCCATTCTCCCAAACACCCCTTTTGACAAAAGCCCGACCGCCCCCGCAATCATTCCCGTTGGAATCAATACCAGATAGACCGCATCATGGAATCCGTCGAACAAAAGACCATAGACCATCTGCCCGACCGGCTGCACACACAGGGTAATGGCGGAAGTATAGGCCATGACCTTTCCGATCAGATGATTCGGCGTTCTCTGCTGAATGAACGATACCGCGAAAATGGAAAAAATGCTGATCGCAATCTGCATCAAACAAAATGAAAGCATATTGATTCCGTAGATAATATGCCGCCCGACAGGGAGCAGGAACGCAATACCGGCGGGAATGATGGCCAGACCGATCAGGGAAAAGACGATGGATAATTTCCCTGTTTTCAATTTTTCCGTCAAAAGACCTGCCAGAATGCTTCCGCAAATCGTCGCCACCGCCAAAATACTCTCCGCGGCTCCATAATATTTTGCGTCAAATCCCAGAACACTGCGCACAATATAAGGCAGACCGACCATCGTGATTCCCATGACAAAAAATCTGGAAAGAGCCGCTAATAACAGCATTTTTAAAATATCCGACTGCTCTTTGCCGATAAACCGTATGCTCTCCGAAAAGTCCTGTCCGATACTCCTGAAAATATGTCCCCTGTTTTGGGAGCGATGAAAATCCAATTTAATGATATGCTCCCCATATGGTAGACAATGGAAATATCCAAAACTATCATATGAG
>CAMWXB010000103.1 GCA_947178125.1 uncultured Lachnospiraceae bacterium
CATGGCTTTTATTTCCGCCCGGCCGGGGCAGCGAAGCGTTCCCCGGCCTCACCGCTTACACGGGGAGAAAACAGCCAGCTCGTGCTTGCACGGAAATGGATGTTCTTGGTGAAAAGTATAGGGCGCAGCCCGAACCGAGATGTAGCGGAGCGGAATCGAGGTTGCATGGCTTTTATTTCCGCCCGGCCGGGGCAGCGAAGCGTTCCCCGGCCTCACCGCCCTGGCTCCATCCCCGGCTGGCGCACCCTCTTCATCACACGCATATAATAAACTAAGGAAAGAAGAAACGAGGACATGAGCTATGAGTTGGTTTCAGGTCAGAACAGACTTGGCGTTAGAAGCCAGAGAAAGTATTGACGGGAAAGAAAACGAAATTCATGGAGTTAAGGTAGAAGAAGATTACGATAAGGAAAATGATGTACACATTACAACGGTCGTCATCGAGACGAAGAACGGTTCGCGCGCCATGGGAAAACCGATGGGAACTTATGTGACGCTGGAAGCGCCTGCGATGATCGAACCGGAAGAAGATTACCATCAGGAAATCTCGGATATTCTTGCCGGAGAGATACGGAAACTGTTGAAGTCGCCGGAAGAAGAACAGTCAATTCTTGTGGTCGGGCTCGGAAACCGGGATGTGACTGCGGACTCCCTCGGTCCCAATGTAGTCGATAATCTTTTTATTAACCGGCATATCGTAATGGAATACGGTAAGGTAGCCTATAACTGTTCCAAAATGCACATGGTCAGCAGTTTAGTACCAGGTGTTATGGCAAAGACCGGTATGGAGTCGGCGGAAATCATCAAGGGCGTTATCGAGCAGACGAATCCTGACCAGGTCATCGTGATCGATGCGCTGGCGGCAAGGTCTACCAGAAGGCTGAATCGCACGATTCAGATCACGAATACGGGAATCCATCCGGGTTCCGGCGTTGGAAACCATAGAAATGCACTGACGCAGGAAAGCCTTCAGATTCCGGTCCTGGCAATCGGCGTGCCTACGGTAGTGGATGCGGCGACGATTGTGGGCGATGCGATTGGAGAATATCCGAGCGCGCTTTCGGAACTGAACAATATGTATGTCACGAGCAAAGATGTGGATTTTCAGATACAGCAGATCAGCCATATCTTATGTGACGCACTGAATAAGGCACTGGACATCTCACTATCATGAGAACACCCATGCCCTGCATATAATGAACAGTGGGGTAAGTCATGATGTTCTGACCCGGATGGGATGAAAAGTGTACATGAAAAAAAGGCGGTTATTTGGAAAGTGGAACGATGAGATTCATATCGGGCGCGGTATCCTGCGGATTCTGCTCCTTGTCCTGTGTTTGATGGCGGGAGTTGCTTTTTTGCAGGAGCTTTATCGTGGGGTAAAAGCACAGGAAAAAGAGGATGAGGGCAGATTACAGGCATGGCTGGAGCAGTCTGTCCTGAATGTCTGGACACCGGGTCTTTCCGCGTTGCAGACGGAACAGCGGAAGGTCGATCACAGCCTGCTTGAGTGGTTCGTTCTGGAGAACGTTCCGGTCTTTTTGTATAGTATGGAGCAGTCGGAAGAATACGATAAGGATGCGCCAAAAGAAAGCGATTACGCGCAGCTGCTTTTACTGGAAGGTTCCGATGAAAATAGAAAAGACATAGAAGAGGGGTCTTTGGAATACGGAGAGGATGCAATTCATCTGGATAAGAGCCTGGAGGAAGCTTTTCTGAAAGAAAATGGACTGGCTGGCGGAAATCCGGCAGCTGGTGAAGAAATGCCGGAGAATATGGAGCAGCAGTATCAGCAGGCGGATGCAGTCTTCCATGAAGTAGAAGAGCCGGCATACCGTTACCAATGGGAGAATCTGCAGGATTATACGGAACTGGTCAAGGCTTTTTATGCGATAGATTCTACGACGACAGCGGGAACGGAACTGCTGAATACGGAAAAGCTGCTTTCCAAAGATATGCGGATGCAGGGCGGCAATGACAAACCTCAGATTCTCATCTACCATACCCATTCACAGGAGGCTTTTGCGGATTCCATACCCGGAGACGAATCTACGACCATCGTAGGAGCCGGAGAAAAGCTGGCCCAGCTGCTGCGCGAAAAGTACGGTTACAATGTCCTTCATCTTACGGAAAGCTTTGATAAGGAATCAAGAGACTATGCGTACAGCAATTCGCTTCCGGTGCTCGAACAATTGTTGGAAGAGAATCCTTCGATCGAAGTCGTGATCGATTTACATAGAGATGCGATGCCGGAAGACCGGCGTCTCGTCGTAGACCTGCAGGGCAGACCAACGGCGCAGTTCATGTTTTTTAACGGACTCAGCCGAACCGCCAGAAACGGTCCGATCGAATCGCTGGAAAACCCTTATCTGGACGACAATCTGGCTTTTTCCTTTCAGATGCAGACCGCAAGCAACGAATATTATCCGGGCATCGCAAGAAGAATTTATCTGAAAGCCTACCGCTATAACCTTCATTTACGGCCCAAGTCGCTTCTCATTGAGCTGGGAGCCCAGAATAATACCGTAGAGGAGATCATGAATGCCATAGACCCGTTAGCCCATATCATTCATCTGGTGCTCGTAGGAGAGGAGCCGGATGTGGATTAAAGGGAAACAACTTAAAGGGAACAAACTTAAAGGAAACAAGCTTAAAGGAAACAATGAAAAAAACATTGGACATAGTCCCCTATCTCTTATAAAATAGAAAGTATTATATTATTATATACGAATGAGAGGGAGACAAGTGATGGAAGAACTATTAAAAGAGATGAAAAAAAGGTCAGTCGGGAATGTCATGCCGATTTCACTGATCTTGCTTGTGGCTGCTGTTGTTATGCTTGTCATTAACGGCTCCGCAACATTACAGTTATTCGATTATCTGACAGGCGGTAAAAATCTGGACAGTATTCCGAAGTCGGAAATGTATGACGTGATAGCGAGCAGTGAAATCAATGCCGTATATGACTGTTTTGCGGAATATGAGACGAGCAGCGGCCAGATTTATGACTATTATGTCATTCCTTACGGGGAAGAAGGATTTATCGCCGTCCGCGTCGATGAGAGCAAGATCGATCAGATGGACAGCATCTGCGACGATACCTGGGAAGTTCTTCTTGGAAATTCCAAATCGCTGACCAAAACCGTTTCGGTCAAAGGAAATGTGCGTGTCATGGACGGCGATGAATTGTATTATTATAAAGACTGGTTCCATGCGATGGAATACAGCGATGAGGAAATGAGCGAATATGCGCTCAATTATGTTCTGGAGGATGGCGCATTTGCCAACAGCATCAGTCCGATGCGGCTCTATATCATGACCGCGGTCAGTCTGGTATTGATCATCGTGGCAATATTTATGTTGATTAAAGCAGCCCTTGGCGGTTACTTAAAAGAAATCAAAAAAGACTTTGAACAGTCAGGTCTGCCGGAAAGCCAGATTGTTTCAGATTATCAGAGCGCGAATGTCATCGGCAAGAATATCCGGATCGGGCGTCTTTTTACTTATAATGCAGTACCGACCTCACCGCGTGCCTATCTGAACAAAAATATGGCGTGGGCTTATCTGTACCGTACGAAACATTACAGGAACGGTCTCTATACCGGAAGCAGCTACAATGTGCTGATATTTGAGGCGAACGGAACGAAACAGATTGGAGATATCGCAGTGAAGAAGAAAGTCAGCGAACAGATTCTGGAATATTATGCAAATAACTTCCCTCATATGGTAGTTGGCTATTCGGATGATTTAAAGAGATTATATCATAATGACCATAACGCTTTCCTGGCGCTGCGCTATCAGCAGGCACAGGATACGATGGGGCTGTAAGAACAAAAAATAAATGCAAGAATGGAGTATTCGTATGGCAACAGTAGATCAGAGCAGGATCAGAAATTTCTGCATTGTGGCGCATATTGATCATGGAAAATCAACATTGGCGGACAGGATCATTGAAAAGACCGGGCTGCTGACCAGCCGGGAGATGCAGGCACAGGTTCTCGATAATATGGAACTGGAGCGGGAGCGGGGCATTACCATTAAGGCACAGACCGTTCGTATTATCTATCAGGCACAGGATGGACAGGAGTATGTTTTTAATTTGATCGATACCCCCGGCCATGTGGATTTCAACTATGAAGTCAGCCGGAGCCTTGCGGCCTGTGACGGTGCAATTCTTGTCGTGGATGCCGCGCAGGGGATTGAAGCACAGACGCTGGCCAACGTCTATCTGGCTCTGGACCATGATCTGGATGTTTTTCCTGTGATTAACAAGATTGATCTGCCAAGTGCGGACCCTGAACGTGTAAAAAATGAAATAGAAGATGTGATCGGGATCGAGGCGCAGGATGCGCCTCTTATCTCGGCCAAGAACGGAATCGGTATTGAAGATGTGCTGGAAGCCGTTGTGGCAAAAATCCCGGCGCCCAGGGGAAATGCGGACAACCCTCTCTCGGCGCTTATTTTTGATTCCGTCTATGATTCCTATAAAGGCGTTATTGTATTCTGCCGTATCATGGAAGGTACTGTGCGCAAAGGCATGAATATCAAAATGATGGCGACCGGTGCGACTGCGGAAGTGGTAGAAGTCGGTTACTTCGGTCCCGGGCAGTTCATTCCCTGTGAAGAACTGTCTGCCGGTATGGTAGGTTATCTGACCGCCTCGATCAAAAACGTAAAGGACACGGCGGTAGGCGATACAATAACGGATGTTTCCAATCCGTGCGCGGAACCTCTGCCCGGCTATAAAAAAGTCAATTCCATGGTATACTGCGGTATGTATCCGGCTGATGGGGCAAAATATCCCGACCTGCGGGATGCGTTGGAAAAACTGAAATTAAACGATGCTTCTCTGAATTATGAGCCGGAGACCTCCATTGCCCTTGGTTTTGGTTTTCGCTGTGGATTTCTGGGATTGCTGCATTTGGAAATCATACAGGAGAGGCTGGAGCGAGAGTATAATCTGGATTTAGTCACGACCGCACCGGGTGTTATTTATCGCGTGCATAAGACGAATGGTGAGATGATTGAACTGACGAATCCATCCAATCTGCCGGACCCATCGGAAATCGATTATATGGAAGAGCCGGTCGTTGCGGCCGAAATCATGGTAACATCGGAGTTCATCGGCCCGATCATGCAGCTTTGTCAGGAAAGGCGGGGACGTTATGTCAGCACGGAGTATATTGAGGCATCCAGAGCTTTGTTAAAATACGATTTACCTTTGAATGAAATCATTTATGATTTTTTCGACGCGCTGAAATCCCGTTCCAGAGGATATGCTTCCTTTGACTATGAAATGAAAGGGTATGAAGAATCCAAACTCGTGAAACTGGATATTCTCATTAACCGTGAAGAAGTGGATGCGCTTTCTTTTATCGTCCATGCGGACAGCGCCTATGAAAGGGGCAGAAGAATGTGCGAGAAACTGAAAGACGAAATCCCGAGGCATTTGTTCGAGATACCGATTCAGGCGGCAGTGGGCGGCAAGATCATTGCCAGAGAAACCGTGAAGGCCATGCGCAAAGATGTACTCGCAAAGTGCTATGGCGGTGACATTACCCGGAAAAAGAAGCTTTTGGAGAAGCAGAAAGAAGGCAAGAAGCGGATGCGCCAGGTCGGTAATGTCGAGATTCCGCAGAGCGCTTTCATGAGCGTATTGAAGCTGGATGATAATTAGAAAGATGGGATATCCGCCATGCGTGAACTGAGTATTTATCTCCATATTCCATTCTGTGCCCGGAAATGCCGTTATTGTGATTTCCTGTCTTATCCGGCGACAGTGCAGGAACAGGAAGATTATCTCACACTGCTTCTGAAGGAGATAGAAAAACAGTCGTTTTTTTACGAAGGATATCGAGTGATATCAGTTTTTGTCGGCGGCGGAACGCCTTCCCTGTTGGAAGCAGATGCGATAAAAAAGATATTTGGAAAATTAAATCATGATTTTATCATTGAAAAAGACTGCGAGATCACACTTGAAGCGAATCCCGACAGCTTGACATTGGCCAAGCTGGAGGCTTGTTTATGGGCAGGGGTCAACCGCCTGAGCATCGGGCTGCAGAGTGCGGACGATGAAGAACTGCGGCAGCTTGGAAGGATTCATGACTATCGGACCTTCTGCCGGGCCTATCAAATGGCGCGGCAGGCTGGTTTCCAAAATATCAATATTGATCTGATGTCGGCGGTTCCCGGACAGACGCCCGTTTCTTACCGGCAGACGTTAGAAAGGGTGCTTGCTCTGGAACCGGAACATATTTCCGCATACAGCCTGATCTTGGAGGAGGGGACCTGGTTTTATGAGCATCAGAAAGAGCTGTCCTTTCCGACGGAGGATGAAGACAGGGAACTTTATGAGTTGACGGGTGAGATGCTGGCATCATTCAATTACAATCGTTATGAAATATCGAATTATGCGAAAACGGGTTATGAGTGCAGGCATAACAAAGTCTACTGGAAAAGAGGAGATTATGTCGGCTTCGGTCTGGGAGCAGCCTCTATGGTCAGCGATGTGCGCTGGAGCAATAAGAGTTCCATGCGGGAATATCGGGAGGCAGTGCTGTCTTCACCGGGATTCGTCCGGAAGACGGAAGTTGAGCCGGATATGTTGAAAGCGGCCGCGTCCGCTTCGGCAGAAGCGCCAAAGACACTGTCCGCGCACCGTGCCCGTTTGGCTGAAAACGTGCAGTATCTGAGCAGACAGGAACAAATGGAGGAATTTATGTTTCTGGGGCTGCGTCTTACAGAAGGTATCAGAAAGCAGGCATTTCTGGATAAATTCGGCATTCCCATAGAAACTGTATATGGAGAGATTCTGGGCAGGCTGCAGCAGGATGAACTGCTGTTGATAGATGATTCGGTCCGCCTGACACCTTACGGATTCGATATCAGTAATTATGTTATGTCAAAGTTTCTGTTTTGACGAAAGTTCCTGTTTTGAACGACTTCATATTGAACTTTTTTTCATAAATTTGTATAATATATCTGGTATGATATCAAAATTAGGACACTTTTATTTCGTGGAAAGGCACTCGAACTGTCCCCAATTCATAGAATAGGAGTAAATGAACTTTGGGGGCTTCTTTTGAAAACATTTAAACAACCGCTGACGGCGAAAGAAGAAGCCGCATACCTGCGCCTGCTGAAGGAAGGGAACAGCCGGCAAAGGCAGACCGCCAAAGAAATACTGGTTGAACGGAACCTTCGTCTGGTGGCGCATATCGCCAAAAAATATCAGAATGTCGATGAAGATATGGAAGATTTAATCTCAACAGGGACGATTGGACTGATCAAGGCGATTGATTCTTTTGATGCGGGAAAAGGAAAGCTCAGCACTTATGCTTCGAGATGTATCGATAACGAACTGCTGATGCTGCTGCGGGCAAAAAAGAAAACTTCCAGAGAAGTGTCGCTTTATGAGCCGATCGGAACGGATAGAGAAGGAAATGAGATCAGTCTGCTCGATATCATTGAGCAGGAGCAGTCCGATGTAATAGAGCAGATGGAAGTGGAAGAACATTTGAAGCGTTTATCCGGGCTTTTGGAGGAAAAGCTGGATGAGCGGGAGAAGAAAATATTGAAGCTGCGTTATGGACTTATGGACGATCAGGAAGTGACACAGCGGGAAATTGGGAAGAATCTGGGGATTTCCAGAAGCTATGTTTCCAGAATCGAGAAAAGGGCGCTGGAGAAGCTGCGGGAAGGGTTTGGATAGTTAAAAGACAGGGGGATAAAGTCATATGATCTTTGTAAAAAGTGATGATTTAAAAACCGGGATGCGGATCGCACGTCCTATTTATAATAAAAACGGCGTTCTGCTTTATGAAAGAAATTCAAAGCTTACAGTACAGGGAATGAACAGTATCAAAAATTTTGGCCTGCTCGGCATTTTCGTGCTGGAGCCGGCAGAGCCTGTTCCGCCGATGACCAAAGACGATATCGAATTTGAAAGATTCCAGACGATGTGTGTTTTTTCCATTCAGGAAGAACTGGATCAGATCATAAAAAATTCGCGGTATGCCAAAATACAGACGATCGTAGCAAATATCATCAAAAATTATGGGCACCTTGACCGGAAGATCAGCTTCCAGCAGAATCTGCGCAGCAAAGAAGACTATTTTTATAAGCATTCTTTGAATGTCGCGATTCTCTGTGCCATGATAGCGCATACGATGAAGGCTTCCGTATCGGAACAGCTCGATGCAGTGACTGCCGCTGTCGTCCATGACATCGGCAAGCTGTCGGCACCGAAGAGCCTTATGATACAGGATAAATGGACGGAAGCGGAAAGGGAGCAGATGCGGAATGCCGAAGTGGCGGGATTTGGGAAGCTGGAGCATGTATTTGCCACGAATCCCAATATCAAGCGTATCTGCGTGCAGGCGCAGAATAATCTGGATAATTTACAACGGGGCAGGGCGACGGACTTAAATAAAATGGTCACGGGTGCCAAAATCCTGTCTGTAGCGGAAGTTTTTGATACGATGACGGCAGTACAGCTTGACAGGGAACGGCAGTCTGAGATAGCTGCTTTTAAGCATCTGCTTCGTAATCCCCGGTATTTTGATGAAACGGTCGTGAATGCGCTCAGTTGCTCCATTAAGCTTCTTGTTCCCGGCGTCAGCGTGGAATTAAATACCGGAGCTAAGGGACTTGTGCTTGTGGAAAATGAAAGGAACATCTTAAAACCGCTTGTTCTGACTTTCAAAGATAACAGAATTATCGATTTGGGAAATCGTGTATACGACGGTCATATTGAAATCGTGGATATCATGAAGACGATGGATAACCGTCATGTGATGAATATGGATCTGTTGAAACGGCAGGGCATTACGGTGGAAGAGCCCCAATATGTGGATGATGATGGAAAGGATCCGGAAGGGGAATGAGTTCCAGGATCTTTTTAGAGAATACAGGAAGGAAGAAGGTTTGAGCAATGCCAACAATTGAGGAAATTATGAGGACAGCTAAGGAGGCAGGAGCATCAGACGTACATATTACGGTCGGAATTCCGCCGAAAATGCGTGTGAACGGTAATCTGATCGCGATGAACTATTCGAAGATGATGCCGGCGGATACGCTGGAAGTACTGCTTGAGATCATGACGGAAACACAGCGGGAACGTTTTGAGGACCGGGGAGAGTACGATATGTCGTTCTCGATTCCGGAACTTGGACGTTATCGTGTGAACGCCTATAAGCAGAGAGGTTCCGTTGCTCTGGCGCTCCGTCTTGTCGGTACGCAGGTACCTTCGCCGGAAGCTCTGGGTGTACCGGAATCCGTTATCAATTTATACGAAAGAAAAAGGGGGCTGATTCTTGTCACCGGTCCTACCGGAAGCGGTAAATCGACGACGCTTGCGGCTATCATTGACAAGATCAACAATAACAGGGATGCTCATGTCATTACGCTGGAAGACCCGATCGAGTATCTGCATCAGCATAAGATGGCGATGGTGAACCAGCGTGAGATAGGGCTGGACTCCCAAAGCTATGCCAACGCGCTGCGCGCCGCGCTGCGTGAGGACCCGGATGTTATTCTGGTCGGTGAGATGCGCGATTTTGAGACGATCAGCGTAGCCATAACCGCGGCAGAAACGGGACATCTTGTTCTGTCCACACTGCATACGATCGGTGCGGCAAGCACGGTAGACCGTGTTATTGACGTTTTCCCGCCCCACCAGCAGCAGCAGATCCGCGTACAGTTCGCCAATGTTCTCGAAGCGGTTATTTCGCAGCAGCTCATTCCGACAATGGATGGCAGAGGACGTGTGGCGGCATTCGAAGTCATGCACGCGAACCATGCGGTCCGCAACCTGATCAGGGAAGGAAAATCACACCAGCTTGTTTCCGTCATGCAGACGAACCGCAAGATGGGCATGATCACGATGGATGAAAGCATTACGCAACTTTTCTATGAAGGAAAGATAGACAGGGAAATGGCAATTCAGTTCGCGCAGGATCCGGATGGAATGCAGAATAAAATTTTATAAAAAGTTGCAGCGTTTCAGCCGCCGGGCAAGACGGGACATAGTTCCT
>CAMWXB010000104.1 GCA_947178125.1 uncultured Lachnospiraceae bacterium
AGGAACTACACGCTGTCAGGCCTGGGGCTGAACTGCCACATTTTAACAGTAGATAATATATCACTTAAGCATAGCATTTTTCCGGAATAATTTCAATCGTCGGATATTTGGCCGCCGGCAACGCCGGCTGCCGGGAAGAAATAACTCCCCATCATCATCAGTAAGAAATTCCGGCCGACGTAGACGGAGAACAAATGCGCCTCCATCACGGAATAGACCGCCAGCACCGTAAAGATGACCAGCCCGAAAGCATCTTTTTTCCTGCCAAACTGCCACAAAAGTGCGGCACATGCAATGCAGTATAAAATGCCGGGAATGATGCCGTAGCGGTAAAATAATTTCACCCAGCCCATATCGAAATAATAGTCCATATTATCCGGACAGGAAAAGACCGACCACGTCTCTATCGTCCCATCTTTCCTTGCGGAATCAGTCAGTGACTTGATTCTTCCGTTCATGAACCTGTCAGCCTGTAACAATAACCGGATATGGCTGTCCGCCGGCTCTACTTCACTATACACATAATGAAACCACGCTTCCCTTACCTGTCTGGCATTTGCCGAAGCATCCACCGAAAATCCGACACACAGCATAAAGACCAGAAATCCGCAGAAATAGGCGATTTTCTTTTCCCGGAAAAACTTACAGTACGTCATCACAAAAGAGGCGAGCAGCAGAACGGTTGACACGAGCAGACTGGTCTTGGAATCTGTCAGGCCGTATACGCCGATATTCAGCAGCATCAGAAAAAGATACCCGTACCATTTCAGCCGTTCCGCATATCCATAAATCCCCATTGCCAAAAGCATCAGAAACATACAGGAAAGCGCATTGGGATGCCCCATTCCCAGCGTATATCTCGTTTCTACACTGTTCTGCCCGTAAAAAACATCCCACTTTCTTCCATAATCGGCAGTAAGACCCATCTCTCCATATATGCCCGCTACCGCCAGAAGAACGATGACCGCACAACCCGCGAGCGTCACATAAAAGGCATACCGGACCATCTGCTTTAACGGAATGCCCTTGCAGGCTGCCACAAAGGTCACAATGCGGATGATATCATTTTTACCCGTTACTTTATAGGAAATCAGGGCAATCAGTTCCATGAAGGCGATCAGACACCATTCTTTCCATGTATACGCCGTGCTGACCAGCTTCAGGGCAAAGATCAGAAAAGTAACGCGGAACAGAAGACCCTCTATGGGATTTATGTAGTTGCTTTTATCAATGATAACGATGATCAGTTCAATCGTCAGGCCGATATAGAAAAGAATCTGCGGTATCCTGCGTTTCCACAGGATATCATAAAAATTCCGAATCCCCATGCTAATCCTCCATTCCTGCTCATCTTCTCCTTAATTTCCCATGCAGCTTCCGCAAGACCTGTTTTGCCGCAAGCATTGCCCTCTTCCACCGGATCCTGCTTTCACTGACGGGCGGAGCCAGCAGATAGTCGTATTCCTGCATGTGTTCCCGCAGATAGACCGGATAGGATTCGTCAATTTCCACCCGGATAAAACGGGCATCCCTTCCGAAAATATCCTCCCCGCAGAGAAGCCGGTCCACCGCTTCCGTCAGATACCGGGAAGTATTGTATTCCTGATGTGCCGCCGCTTTCACCTTATCACCGATGCGCTTCGCCACATCCCTTTCCCCATTGCCGCCCATATAGCCAAAATGCCAGCCGCCGTCTGCAACGCGGACGCTCCGCGCATCCTGAACGGATACCTCCCGCAGATAAACGATACCTTCTTTAGGCAGATTTCCGAAGCTGCAGACCTTCGTTCCGAGCCACTGTTTTCTGGCAGTGCCCGGAAATTCTCCGGTGATCGAAAGCAGACTGCCGGAAACTTCTTCCATATTCAAAAAGCAATAAAACATTCTCTGCGCAAAATGATAGATTTTTGACGCATCAAAATGCGAGATCACTTCTGTCAATGCTTTCGGATTGGGTATCTCATCCACATCGCTGAAAATGATGATATCGTCCGGTTTACAGTCTCCCATCGCCCGGATAAGCTGATTTTTCTGAAATTTATCCCGTTCATGGGTCGATACGTCCATCGGAGAATTTTCTACCGCTACATATAAGATCTTATCCGCAAACTCCGCGAACATTTCTCTGTTCTGCGCAAAGATCATCGGCTTCGGCTCTCCAGAAAAAGTTACGGACGACTCTTCTATCACAAACTTGTCCACATAAGGCGCCATCACATGAAGCCGCAGTTTCAGAATATCCAGTTCATTAAAAAAAGGTATACAGTCATAAATCATTTTAATAACCATGCCTTTCTCTCAACAATCATTTCCCTGTCCGTTTTATTTTTCTCCAGAAGAGAAACGGCCTGAGCACATCTTTCACTTTCCGCCAGCGCACCTTCCATGGATTCACAAACTGCGGATACTGCGCATTTCTTCCCCACCATTTATGGAACAGGAAAGGCTCTTCCACATCCATGACTTCAGGAATCATATGTTCATGGCCGAAATACTTCGCGACCTCGATCGGTGCAAAACGCATTCCTGCGTCTTCAATGACATTTTTATATTTACAACAGAGAAAAATATCCTCATTATAATTGCCATCCTGCAGTATTTCCCATTTTAGATTCGCCTGCTTTGGAAATTCCAACAGCTTTTTGCTCCGAATGGAAACACTGTTCCCCACCCGGCAGATTTCTCCCTTTGCATCCCGATAGGCGTAATCATTCGTCGGAAGCGGCCAGGGCGAGCCGATATAATCATATTCCAGAAATTCATCCCGCCAGCTCTCCGGGTGCACTACAAAGCCGTCATAATGCACGAGCAGCACATAATCCGTATCAATATGCTCCGCCAGTTCATAGACCATTTTATAATTAAAGGCATCGATATCCTTTAGTTTGGATGTGTGCTTATAATGAATGCCCTCAGGCAAAAAAAGAGGCTTTCTATGGGTGATCAGCGCCACTTCCCCAAATTCGATTCCCCGCATACTGTATTCGAGCGCCTTTATTGTTTCATAAAGGTTGACACTGGTCATCGCCGCCAGTGTAACATTCGGAAGCTTTAACTTTTCTGTCTGCATGGCCTTCATTCCCTTCTTACGCTGTTTTTGTGATAATAATCAGCAACCGCCAGATTCAGCCAATTATCCTCATCCGGTGTCAGATCCTCGAAATCAAACAACGCCGGCCTTGCGGAAAACGGCTTCACCACCACATCCGTTACGGTCTCATCCACATACAGCGCATGCCGTTCCATTGCCTCTTCATAGTAGACCGTGGCATCCCCGTTCACCAGTGAACGCAGAGCCGAGATTCCCGTATAGGTATTCTTATCAGCCGTCAGCACCCACATGAGCAAAACGAACAGGATGCCGGCGGACGTCAATCCATTCCCTGTCTTTTCCAGAAATGTGCCAAATGCCGCTCCGGCAGACGATTCGACATCCCGATGGCTGAGCCATCCGAACCAGTATACCGTAACGAAGAACAGACACAAATAATAGACCATCTGAATAATATTATCCACTCTGGACAGCCCCACCATACCGACCGCATACAGCGTCGGCGTGAACATCGCCGATAAAATGCAGAAAGCGCCCGCCGTCACCCATACGGGATGAGCAAAGCTTCTTTCAGACTTCTTTCCAATCTTCCAAAATACCGGCAGAAGAGCGGACCAAAGAAAAAGAACAAAGGCATTCGTCCATCCTATCATAAAAACGACCGCGTAATAAAAAGACAGAATGACCGCCAGAACGGATGAATACCCCACATCTGTATCCAGACTCGACCTCGCCGCATTTCCGGGTGCGAGAATATTACATAAAAAGCCCGCTGAAAACGCCAGGAACGGAAGCAGGACATAAAGCGTTCTGCTGCGCTTTTTCCCATATGAATAAACAAGCAGAAAGGCCAGCGTGACCTCCGCCTGGAGCGCCGTCACAAGATTGCCGCCGCCCACGATCAGGCCAAGCAGGACTGCCGGCAGACACCGAAACAGCGCCGCTTTCCTGCTTCCTTCCCACAAAATGCCCGATACCAGCGTCAGCATCAGGAACAGTAAAGATTCCATCAAAATATAATGTGTTGCGCCATTATACCAGTAAATTCCCTCAAAAGGCGCCTCCATGACCTGATAGAACATAAAAAGCAGCAGGAACATCACAAACGACGCCGTCTGTTTATCGCTGCCAAGCCATTTTACCAGAATATGCCTGCCAAACAAAAAGGCAGATACCGCAAACATGCCGATCATGATGACCGGTACGATAAAAGCCGCCTCATACCGGAAATTCATCGGACAGACCGCCATGAGAAAACAGGATACATAAGTTCCCTGCCATTCCACAAAAAAATCTTTCGTCTGCCTGAGCGCCGTCTGTATAGACTGCCACAGGGAACCAGTCTCCATCCAGATATCGTGGACACGGATGCCATAATTGTAATCATCGATGCACATCACATTATATCTGCCAAGCACAAGCAGCGGAATCAGCGACAGCACGAGCAGAACGGCGGCACCAGCCGCCATTTTCCGCATGGAAATACCATTTACGGCAGCAGACATCCGTGCGCCGCATTTTTCGGCCACAGCTATTATTTTTTGATAATTTTCCTGTACCTTTTCTTTTTTCACCGGCCGGTTTTCTCCTTTATGCGTCTTTTCAGACCGCGGGCAATCTTTGCACAATAAGCTTTTCCATAAATATATTTTCCATGAAGTTCCATAAACTTCAGCCGCAGGCCTTCCGGCCGCTCATTCAGGCGGGCGTACTTATGAGAAGTCTTTTTATACTGCTCCAGTTCTTCCCTGCATTCCCGGTCGGTAAAAACCCTGCCTTTCCTGTCCATATAGTGCCAGCCTTCGTAAATATTCTGTTCCGACGCCCAGTAACCATCGGACACATTATGCCTCGCCCAGTATTTCGGCGCCAGTATATACTGAACCGTATCGCTCGTAAATGCCGGAAAGTAGGCAAAAGAGGAATTGGCGAGCAGAAGGTATCTCGCATTTTTCAAAATACTGTAATCCTTTGCCAGATCAAAGTTATAGGCAGGAATCCCCGGTAAAAATTTATTCGCTTCTTTGACGTCATTGGTAATGATCATAAATTCCATGGCGGGATTGACCTTCCGCATCTGTTCCATGCCCTGAAGCCAGTATTTTTTGCGAAGATACAGTTCCGGCGACCCCATATAATCGCTGCAGCGAAGATGCAGGATGCAGAGATTTTCCCTGCTGTATTCCTTACAGTCATATTCCGGCTTCACGGTCAGCCATTTCTTAATTTCCTTCTTATGGCGGATAAAATAGTCTTCCGCCTGAAAATTACCGTAAAGCAGCGTATCATCCTCTATTTCGAACAGCGCCTGATCCGTATCGGTCACATACACACCGTGGGTCAGGTCATGCCTGGAATTGCCCGCAAAAAGCCTGTCCTCTTTTTCCTGAAAGACCTTGTGATAATCTTCTTTTCGAGAAGCTTCGCCGTAATCCAGTTCCATAAAATAGAGACCGCAGCTGCTGTGCATATTATTGGCAAAATGCTCCGGATCCAAAACGCTGAACCGGTATCCCTTATCCAGCGCAATACATCTGGTCGTCACATAAAAAAATAACTGGTTTCCAAGCCCGAAGCCTTCCTGTGTTTCAATTCCCAACATCCTAACAACCATGCCTTTCTGATCAGTTGAGCGTGCTTTCCACGATTTTCTCTCCCTCAACCTTATAGATTACATCGCATTTGGCTATCGTATTCAGCCGATGCGCAATGATGACCATTGTCTTTCGGCCGTGGAAGCTGTTGACTGCATCCATGACCGCCTTTTCCGTATCATTATCGAGCGCGGAAGTCGCCTCATCGAAAACAAGGATTTCCGGGTCATGATACAAAGCTCTGGCAATACCGATACGCTGCCGCTGTCCGCCTGATATTCTGACCCCCCTGTCACCAATTTTCGTATCCAGCCCTTCGGGCAGTTCCTCAATAAATTCTTTTAACTGCGCCTCTTCCAGTACTTCCCAAATTCTGTTTTCGTCGATCTTATCCGCATCGATTCCAAACGCGATATTATCCCGGATGGACTCATCCACCAGATAAATCGACTGCGGAATATAACCAATCTGTGCAAGCCAGGACTCATAATTGTCAAAAATGCTCCTGCCGTCACAGGTAATGGCTCCTGTCTGCACATGAAGAAGGCCGAGCAGAATATCCACGATGGTAGATTTTCCCGCACCCGAAGGCCCCATGATGCCAACCGACTGCCCTCTCTTTACTTCCATGTGGGCATCCGTGAAAATATTTTTATCCGTCCCCGGATAGGCAAACGTAATATGGTCGAGAACAATCTTATCCTGTAAAGTCAGCTTTTCTTTCTCTTCCTTTTTACCTTCCTGGTCATAACCTGTAACGCTTCCGTTCACATCCTGCTTCATGCTCTCGTTCAGATTTTCATACAGATAATCCAGACAAGGCTGCGAATAAGCGATTTCCGATATATAGGTATTGATGCGGTTGGCGCTCGGCATGATACGGACGGCCGCCACCGCAAAGGCTGTCAGCTGCGGAATCAGTACCTTGATGTCTCCGCCGCCAAGAATATATACCATGATAAAAGCCAGCATGCTGACGATAAAAATCGTCTCGATCAAAAGTCTTGGCAGATTGTTCAGCACCGCATAATTTCTCGCCACATTGGCGCCGATACTGCCGCTCTCGTAATAATTTCTGACAAAAAACTCTTCCCGGTTCAACACCTTGACATCCTTGAGCCCATAGATGGACTGGATGCGCCACTTGGCTATCCTGGACTGGATCTCCTGATTTTTTCTTCCAATCGCGTTCAGCCGGGGCTTCAAAATCTTCGACAACAGCAAAGTCATACCGAGAAAGATCACGACGATAAAAAGGGTCATGGTCGGACTGACGATCACCAACACAATACACAGGAACGCTGAAACAACGATTTCCGTGATCATTTGAATCAAAACGAGAATCAGCTGGAACGCATTGGGAATATCGCTGTCCGTCAGACGAAATACGGTCGGGATATCCGCTCCCAGATATTCTTCATAAGGTCTGTTCAAAAACTCCCGCATCACGCGGCTGATCATCCGGTTCCTGTTTCTCGTAACAAACGTATTCTGTACATATGTCTGAAACAGCAGATACGCGTTTTTTACGATAAAAAGAACCATCATGACGGCCAGCATCATGATGATGATCCGCTTCCCGCCGTCCTGCGGAATATCCGGCATTTCGATATTCAGAATCCCCAGCGCTTTCCCAACGATTTCATTCTGTGCCAACGCCGCCGGATCCATAATTCCCTGAACCACCGGAACCATCATGGAAACACCCAGCGTTTCCAACAGACCGCCGATCAAGATCAGGACACCAAGCCCGACGAACTGCATTTTCTGTTTTCTGTCAAAAAGATAACCGATTTTCTGAAGCATCGTTATCTTCTTTTTATCCTGAGCCTGTTCCTTCATCTATATGACCTGTTCCTTTCCTCTTTCTCATCACTTCTCTACGCCGACCCGCACCATATCGGCCCTGTATATATCCGTACAATCCCAGCCGTTCAGCCATTTCTCCGGTGCGATCACCAGCTTATCCGGGTTATCGTTCAAATAAGAAGCCCACCAGCTAAAACTGCTGTTCGCCAGAATATGATGCTTACACCGGCTCATCAGAATGAGCGTCTCATAATCTTTTTCGCCGGGCAGCTCTATCAGGACGATAGGAAAGCCATCATGCTTCTTTAGCTGTTCCGCCGCCCATTTTCCATCATTGGTAAAAAGATAGAATGTACAGCCCGGATATCTTTCCGCCGCCATTTTCACGGCTTTTTCGTAATACTTCTCCGTGCAGATATTTCCGAACAATTCCTGATTCTGGGGCAAAAGATAATCTCCTCTGCGCACATGAATGCTGACAGACTCGCCCCGTTCCATCTGCTGTAAATAACGTTCCGCCTGCGCGGACAGGCCATAACCTTTTTCCCGGTTCTTCCTCACACTTTCCAAACTCAATTCTTTCCTTAACGATTCAGCCACATCCGGAAAATATTTCTCAGACTGCCAGTATCCTTCCAGATAAACATTATCCCAGTCAAAAATCTGCGGCTGGAAACGTTTGCTTTCTTCAAAATAAGAATGATTCCGTCTGCCGAACAGCTTTCTGCGCACCCTTGCCGTAAAAGCCATGGAAGCGTCCGTCATCTCTATGATTTCCCGGCGGGATGCCTTTTCATAAGTAACACCGAATGGGGCAAGCGCCGGATTCCTCTGTGTGTCCTCTTTAAAGCCCGCCTCATCATCCATTTTCACCGTTCTTCCCATGCTGATGAGCTGTTTATAAAGCGCATACTGAAACATCTGATTACCGAGCCCGCCGGCCATTTGGACGATCAACATACTAACCTCCATGATTAATCTCAAAATCCGAACACAAATAAGCATCCTTTTCTCTTCGTTTTGATCGGAAGAATCACTGCTTCATTGATGCACATCACGCACCAATAGAGCTTTGGCGACCGCAAGAACAATTCCATCTTCCTTTTTTCATTAGGATTGGCGACACGGCACTGATAAATTCGGTCGTAATCATTTCTGTTTTTATAAATAATATCCGTTATCTCTTTCAGATACTTTTTCTTATCAGGCTCTTTGCTTTTCTTTACCTGATTATAAAAGAGCAATAGCCTTTTGTATACAAAATAATCATGAATATCCGCTAAATCCTGTCTGCCCAGCTCCTTTAAAAAACTGCTCCGCTCCCGATAGGCCGGTATCTGATCCGTAAAAGTGCGGGGATTTATCTTCGTATTCATGATACTTCCCTCTCTGTCTATTATATAATTATAGCATGCACTGTCAAGGTAAACGCATCTGCCCGCATTTCCAAGCGCTTTACCCGAAAACATAATATCCTCGTACCATTTTCCATGCGGGAACTGCAGCCCCTCCAAAATCTGCCGGCGATACAGCTTATTCCACGCTGCGTTCTGGATATCGTATTCCTCCCGTTCTTCCACATAATACTGCAGAGCCTCCTGCCCTTCCCATATGATCAGCCGGTCTACGGAAGCATCCTCGACCCGGTCTTTATATACCCGTCTGTACCGGCAGATCGCCATATCCGCCTGCTGTGCAAGCATCGCACCGAACATCCGCTCATACATATCCGTATCGATCCAGTCATCGCCATCCACAAATCCGATGAAGCTCCCTTTCGCAATCGCCATACCGGCATTTCTGGCCTCCGCAGGCCCTCCGTTTTTCTTGTGGATAACAATGACCCGGTCGTCCTTCGCCGCCAGCCGGTCACAAATCTGCCCGCTCTCATCCGTAGAACCATCATCCACCAAAATGACCTCCAGATTCCGGTAGGTTTGATGTAGAACAGACGCCACTCCCCGTTCAAGGTACGGCGCGATATTATAAGCAGGTATGATGACCGAGATCAATTCCGTCTGCTGCTCAGGCGGAATGGAAGGATATTGGTAGTTGGGTAGAATCTTCATATTATAATGTTGCTCCTTTTTATGTTGCTCCCTTTTAAAGTTTCATTATGGTGCTGGACTCTGTCCGGCAGTCAGTGGAGCAAAAGTTTCCACTGAAAGGCACGCTTCCGCTCC
>CAMWXB010000105.1 GCA_947178125.1 uncultured Lachnospiraceae bacterium
AGGAACGATACACCGTCCTGCCCGGCCGCAGATTGCTGTTATTTCAGAGCGTTTTCAGAGATGAGTCCGCTATCCGCCAGACTCTGCAAAGCCTTTAAAATACCGAGTTTTGCGTGGGGCCAGGTGAGTCCGCCCTGAAAATAGACCGCATAGGGAGGCGCAATCGGTCCATCCGCGCTCAGCTCTATAGAGGAGCCTGAAACGAAGGCACCTGCCGCCATGATGACCTGCGAATCATATCCCGGCATATCCCAGGGTTCGGGCGTTACGAAGCTGTCAACAGAAGCGGCGGCCTGAATGCCCTGGCAGAAAGCGATAACGCCCTCCGGCTTTCCGAATGTGACGGCCTGAATAATGTCGTGCCGGCTCTCCGTACCGTTCGGAATGACCGGAAAACCAAGTCTCTCAAACAGATTCGCCGCAAATACCGCGCCCTTTAGCGCGCTAGCAGTAACCGTCGGGGCCAGGAACAATCCCTGATAAAAAGAGGACATTACGCCGAGAGAGGCGCCAACTTCTTTGCCGAGCCCCGGTGAAGTCAGGCGGTAAGCGGCATTTTCCACACATTCCTTTTTACCCGCGATGTAACCGCCGATTGGTGCAAGACCGCCCCCCGGATTCTTGATCAGGGAGCCGACCGTCATATCCGCCCCAACGTCGCCGGGTTCTATCGTTTCCACAAATTCACCGTAACAGTTATCCACCATACAGAGAATATCCGGTCTGATCTCTTTGATAAAATGAATCAGTTCACCGATCTGTGTTACCGATAAAGTCGGTCTTGTCTGATATCCTTTGGAACGCTGAATCGTCACAAGTTTTGTTTTCTCATGAATCGCTGCCCGGACAGCCTCATAATTGAAGCCGCCGTCGGGAAGCAGATCCACCTGTCTGTATGAAATGCCGTATTCTTTCAGGGAGCCTTTGGATGCCCGGATGCCGATGACCTCTTCCAACGTATCATAGGGCTTCCCGACCGGAGAAAGCAGCTCGTCACCGGGCCGGAGATTGCTCATGAGCGCCAGTGCCAGCGCATGGGTACCACAGGTAATCTGCGGGCGGACGAGTGCATCCTCCGCATGAAAGATTTCCGCATAGACTTGCTCTAACGTGTCCCGGCCAAGGTCATTATAGCCATAACCTGTCGTACCCGATAGGCAGGCTTCGCTTACCCGGCATTTCTGCATGGCGTGAATGACCTTCAGTTGGTTATATTCCGCAATTTCATCGATATGCGCAAAACGCTCCTTTAGCGATAAGAGGATTTTATCTCCAAAATCCAACACTGCTTTTGAAATTCCAAGTTCAGCATACTGTTCTTTTAAAAAATTTTCCATTTTATCGTTCAATTCCTTTTCCAGCTTTATTTTTTCAGCTTATAATATCATTTTCTTTTAAAAGTCGAAGCATGTAGGCAAGAATCGCCGCATCTTCTCCGCCGGACATTTGTCCGCAGCTTTGTTGTTCCGGTTCCGAAGGCTGTCTGAAATCCTGTCTGGAAATCCATGTGACCTCTTTTTCCCGGCGAAACCATGTGAGCTGTCTTTTGGCAAAATGCCTCGTATCCCGCTTGATTCGGTAAACAGCATCTTCTAACGTACATTCTCCATCGAGATATTCCAGAATTTCTTTGTAACCGAGTCCCTGCATGGAAATGAGGTCTCTGGTACAGCCCATATCTTTCAGGCGCTGCACTTCATCAACCAGTCCGGCTTTCAGCATGATATCGACTCGTTTATCAATCTTTTCATACAATCTGGCACGCTCATCGGTCAGAACAAAATAAAGGAATCGGTAAGGGGATTCCTTTTCGTGTTGTTCTTCGTTGTGCTCCGAAATGCGTTTACCGGTCTTTTCATAAAATTCAATGGCCCGGATGACCCGCTTTACATTATTGGCATGAAGAATTTCGCAGGACTTGGGGTCGATACGGCGCAATTTTTCAAACAGCGCTTCATTGCCCTGCTCTTTGGCAAACTGCTCTAACTGCCTGCGAAAAGCCCCATCCTCTTCTGTCGCCGTAAAATCAATATCGTAAAGAACCGACTGGATATAAAAGCCTGTTCCACCCGCCAAAATTGGAATCTTTCCTTTATCATAGACGGCTTTTATCGCGCCCTTTGCAAACGCTTGGAATCTGACAACATGAAATTCTTCATCCGGTTCAAGAATATCGATCAGATAATGGGGGATTCCTGCCATCTCTTCCTGCGTGATCTTGGCGGAGCCGATATCCATGTGCCGATACACCTGCATGGAATCCGCCGAAATGATTTCCCCGCCAATTTCACGGGCAAGGGAAACGGCCAGCGCTGATTTTCCAACGGCCGTCGGCCCGGTCAAGATAATCAATGGATTTTTCATATCAGCCTCCTTGTCAGGGAGAATGCCGCTTTTCAGGCATTCCCAGGCGTGAACTTTAGATGTACTTCTCACGCTATTATGTGACAATCCTCTTAAACTTCTTTTCGAGTTCATATTTACTCATCGTGATCATCGTCGGCCTGCCATGCGGACAGTTATACGGATTTTCCAGAGAAAGCAGTTCGTCGATCAGGGCATCTGCCTCTGCTGCGCTCATGCGGGAATTACCCTTGACTGCCGCCTTACACGCCATCGTTGCGATTTTGGTACGGATGCTGTCCGGTGTTCCCGAAAAATTTTCTCCGGCCATCTCATCGAGCAGTTCATAGAACAGGCCCGCTTCCTGATATCCATATAAATCGAGCGGCACGCCGCTCAACGCATAATCATTGCCGCCAAATTCTTCCAGAACGAAACCGAGCGCTTCAAAATGCGCTTTGTTCTGCAGCAGACAGGCTTTCTCCCGGCCGCTCAGGGTAATGACGACAGGCGGATTCAAATTCTGAGAAACAATGCTGTGTTCTTGAAAGCGTTTGATAAAACGCTCATATTTCACTTTTTCATGGGCCGCGTGCTGGTCGATGATCAACAATTTATCCTGATAGGAAATCAGCCAATAAGTATCGAACAGCTGCCCGATGATCTCATAATGCTCTTTTGCTTTTGCGGATAACAGCTTATCGTCGAACAGCTCTAACTGTTCCGGCTTTGCAACAGGCTTTTGAGATGCCGCATCCAACTGCTTTGTACCTGCATTCGAGGCGCTGTCCGATGTATTCGTATCGGCCGTATAAACAGCTGGTTCCCGCAGGAGCGATTGCTGTAAGACTGCCTTTTCCTGTGCGATCCGTCTTGTTTCAAAAGGCTCCGGCGCAGCGGGCGGACGCTGCGGCTTCGATTTGGGAACGGCTGATACGGTCTCTCTCTTCTCCGGTACTTCCCTGTCACAGTTTTTTGGGAGCGCAATCCCTTGGGACTCGCTCTTTCTGGACTCACTCTTTTGTGACTCGCTCTCTCTGGACTTGGTTTCGCTGGCAGCATTATCCCCGATAATGGCTTCTTTTCTTGTTTTTTCTGGCTGCTCAAACGATACTTCCGGTATCATTTCCTGTCTGTGCAGCTGCTCGTGAATCAGTTCCCTCACCTGTTCATAGAACTCCTGCCCGCCGGCAATCCGTACTTCCATTTTGGTCGGATGGACATTGACGTCAATCCGTTTTGTATCGATTGTAAAATGCAGCACGCAGAACGGAAACTTATGCTGCATCAGATATTCTTTATAACCGTCCTCGACCGCCTTTCCGATTAGATTGCTTTTGATAAAACGGCCGTTGATATAAAAAAGTTCATAATTCCGATTTGAGCGGTTGATGATCGGCCTGCCCAGAAAACCGTCAATGGAAAATCCGTCCGCTTCCGCGTGTATCTCCTGTAACTCTTTTACAATATCCTTCCCATAAATGCGATAAATGATTTCCTTCAGGTCGCTGTTGCCGGAAGTATGGAAACGATTCTGGTTATTGATGATAAAAGAAAAGGAAATCTGCGGATGGGACAGGGCGAGATGCTCCATCAGATCCGCTACATACGAGCCTTCTGTCTGCGGCTGCTTTAAGAACTTTTTGCGCGGCAGCGTATTATAGAAAAGGTTTCTGACCAAAATCGTTGTTCCGTTCGGTGCGCCGATTTCTTCCAGTTCCTTTTCCACACCGCCCTCTATGACATAACGGATGCCTGTCAGTTCCTCTTCCACTTTGGTAACGGCCTCTACCATGGAGACTGCCGCAATACTCGCCAGCGCTTCTCCGCGGAAACCAAGACTGACTAAGTCAGTCAAATCATCAGCCGAAGAAATCTTACTCGTAGCATGGCGCAGAAAAGCGTTACGAATCTGTGATTTCTCAATACCACTTCCGTTATCCGTTACGCGGATCAGCGAAATACCACCGTCCTTAATCTCCACCGTAATCGCATCCGCTCCGGAATCAATGGCATTTTCTACCAGTTCCTTTACGACGCTTGCCGGCTTTTCCACCACTTCCCCCGCCGCAATCTTATCGATTGTCTGGTTGTCCAGTACGTTAATTTTCATTTCTTCCCAATCCTTTTTAGTTCTTTTTATCTGCTTCATACAAAGAATGTCTTGAAAAAGACATTCTTCAGGGAATGCCTCAGATTTCCTCAGGCGCACAAACAATTCATGCAGAATAGCCGACAAGAGCATTCTTAAAACATAATCCTGGAAGAATCGCGCCAGCGATTCTTTCGTGTGAAGAGGGTCCGCCTTGCGGACCATAGAAGTTCTTAGCGAAACGCCCATTGGCGTGAGTTTAGAACTTCTCTTCACACTTGCCACCGATTCTTCAATTTATTCTGCAGCCGATACAATACATTCAACGCATCCACCGGCGTCAGCGTGGTGATATCCGTTTCTTCCAGTTCTTTGAGAATATCCTCGTCTTTTACCGTATCGAACAGTGAAATCTGTTCCAAATCTACCTCATCATATTTCACAGGCTTCTTCTTTTCGGTTTTGATATTGATTTCGATATTCTGCACTTTCTCCGTAATATCGTTATCGCTCAGCTGTTCTACGATTTCTTTTGCCCTGTCGATGACCATATCCGGTACGCCGGCGAGTTTGGCGACCTGAATGCCGTAACTCTTATCCGCTCCGCCTTTGATGATCTTGCGGAGGAACACGATATCGTCGCCTTTTTCTTTTACAGCGATACAATAATTGTTCACATTGTCCATTTTGCCTTCCAGTTCCGTTAATTCATGATAATGGGTGGCAAACAGCGTTTTAGCGCCCAGAAGTTTCCGGTTGCTGATATGTTCGATGACCGCCCAGGCGATACTCAGACCGTCAAAAGTCGAGGTTCCCCGTCCGATCTCATCGAGAACGAGCAGGCTGTCCGCCGTGGCGTTCCGCAGGATATTGGCAACTTCGTTCATTTCCACCATAAAGGTAGACTGGCCGCTTGCCAGGTCATCCGATGCGCCGACCCTTGTAAAAATCCGGTCTACGATACCGATGTCGGCCTTTTTCGCCGGCACAAACGAACCAATCTGCGCTAACAGGACAATCAGCGCTGTCTGCCGCATATAAGTGGACTTTCCGGCCATGTTCGGGCCCGTGATAACGGCAATACAATGCTTTTTATTGTCCAGATAGGTATCGTTCGAAATGAACATGTCGTTTTGAATCATCTGCTCCACAACGGGATGCCTGCCTTCTTTGATGTCGATGATACCTTTTTCGTTCAGCGACGGCCGCACATAATGATTCCGTTCCGCCACATAGGAAAAAGCGGCGCAGACATCCAGTTTGGCAATCGCTCTTGCCGTTTTCTGAATCCGTTCAATCTGTCCGGCAATGGTCTCCCGGATTTCACAGAAAACATCGTATTCCAGAGAATACAGCTTGTCTTCTGCGTTCAGAATCGTGTCTTCCAGTTCTTTCAGGCGTGGTGTCGTATAACGTTCCGCATTGGCAAGCGTCTGTTTCCTGATATAATCATCCGGGACCATATTTTTATAGGAATTTGTCACTTCAAAATAGTAGCCGAATACTTTGTTATATTTGATGCGCAGGTTTTTAATGCCGGTGCGCTCTTTGTCCTCGTTTTCCAGCGCGGCGAGCCAGTTCTTCCCTTCCGTTTTGGCCTTACGCAGTTCGTCGATTGATTCGTGAAAGCCTTCTTTGATCAGACCGCCCTCCTTTACTGCAATCGGCGGGTCGTCAATGATCGCATCGTCGATGAGCCGGAAAAGGTCGGACAGATCATCCATTTCCGACTGGATTTCCGCCAGAAGGTCGCTGGACGTATCCCGTAATACCGTTTTAATGGAAGGAAGCATTTCAAGGGAACTGCGGAAAGCGACCAAATCCCTGGGATTAGCAGTTCGGTAGCTTACCCTGCCAAGAAGTCTCTCAAGGTCATACACCGGATTTAAGTATTCCCGCAGTTCATCCCGCAGCATACTCTTTCCACACAGTTCTTCCACCGCATCCAGCCTTTTCTCGATCTCGACTTTGTCAATCAAAGGCTGTTCGATATATTTCCGCAGCAGGCGGCCGCCCATCGCAGTTCTTGTTCTGTCTAGTACGCCGAGCAGCGAGCCTTTTTTCTGCTTCTCCCGCAGCGTTTCGAGCAGTTCCAGATTTCTTCTCGTTGCGCCGTCCAAAAGCATATATTTATTGGTCAGATAAGGATACAGATGTGTAAAATGCTCTAAAGAAGTCATCTGTGTCTCATAAAGGTATTGTAAAAGCGCACCGGCCGCAATCAGGCCGCTCGGAAAATCTTCAACGCCAAGACCCAGCAGAGAGGTCACATGAAAATGCTTTAGCAGGCATTTCCGGCAGACTTCTTCGTCAAAATAATGGCTGGCGAGCGAATAGACCATGACATTCAGACGGTTCTTCATCTCCTCGATGGGAAATCCGCTGACAAAAAAGGCTTCGTTGCAGATAATTTCCGAAGGTGCATATTTATTGATTTCATCCTGTAATTTCCGAATGTCCTCCACTTCTGTCAGATAATAATCCCCAGTCGTGACATCTGCGGCTGAAATGCCGATTTTCCCCGGAAAATAGGAAATGCACAGAAGATAATTGTTTCTGGAATCGTCCATCGGAAGGCTGGTGTTCGTACCAGGCGTCACGATTCTTGTCACTTCCCGTTTCACAAGTCCTTTTGCTTCCTTCGGGTCTTCCACCTGCTCGCAGATAGCGACCTTGTAACCCTTTGCAACAAGTCTTGCCAGATATCCGTCCACTGCATGATAAGGGACGCCGCACATCGGCGCCCGCTCTTCCAATCCACAGCTTTTTCCCGTAAGAGTGATTTCGAGCTCTCTGGAAACCGTTTTGGCGTCCTCGAAGAACATTTCATAAAAATCGCCTAACCGATAAAAAAGAATACAATCGGGGTATTCTTTTTTCGTTTCCATATATTTCTGCATCATGGGTGTCATTTCAGCCATGCTTATAACCGTGCCTTTCTCGTATGTATTATTGTAAAAATCTTATGTAAACCCGTCGATTTCCGTACCCGACAGGAACAACATCTCTCCAGCTTGTTTATGCTGTCACTTATCCAGTCCCTCCTGCTGGGCGGCATGCCCTGTATAATAGAAACCATGGCACTCATCCAGCGAGACCATCATCAGCTTTCCGATATCGGAAGCATCTCCCGGAAAATGCACCAGCATATTGTTGGAAAGTCTTCCCGTTACGAGCGAAGCATCCTGCTCGTTCCGTTCTTCTACCAGGGCTTCCATTACTTTTCCCTGCAGCAGAAGCGCCCGTTCTTTCGCCGTATCCTGCACGACCTTTAACAGTTTATCGAAGGCCGGACGAACGATTTCTTCCGGGACCTGATCTTCCATTGCCGCAGCAGGGGTTCCGGTTCTTTTGGAATAAATGAAAGTAAACGCATTATCATATGCGGCCTCTCTGACCACATCGATCGTTTCTTCCACATCGTCCATCGTTTCCCCGGGAAAACCGACGATAATATCCGTTGTGATTGCGATATCCGGTATGGCTTCCCTGATCTTGCGGACGAGCGACAGATAGTGCTCTTTCGTATATCTTCTGTTCATTTTCTGCAGAATGCGGTCAGAACCGGACTGCAGAGGCAGATGCAGGTGGTGACAGATTTTGGAAGACTCCTTCATGACCTGAATCAGCTCGTCCGATAAATCCTTCGGATGCGAGGTCATGAAACGGATTCTACGGATACCGTCAATCTGTTCAACTTCCCGTAGAAGCTGTGCAAAAGAAATCGGATGCTCCAGATTTTTGCCATAGGAATTGACATTCTGTCCAAGCAGCATGATTTCTATAACGCCGTCCGCCGCAAGCTGTTCAATTTCCCTCAGGATTTCTTTCGGTTCCCTGCTCCTTTCGCGTCCTCTAACGTAAGGAACGATACAATAACTGCAAAAATTATTGCAGCCGAACATAATATTGATTCCCGATTTATAAGGATATTTGCGGCTGACCGGCAGTTCTTCCACGATGCGGTCCGTTTCCTTCCAGATATCGATAATCATCGTACCTTTTCCGGCCTTTTTCGTATCCTTTTCATCTCCTGTGGAAGTATTTTCGAACATCGTCACAAGAAGTTCTGCGAACTTAAAAAGATTGTGCGTTCCAAAGATTAAATCAATGAATCGATAACTTTTTTTCAGCTTCTCAATGACGGATTCTTCCTGCATCATACAGCCGCACAAGGCAATTTTCATGTGCGGCTTTTTTTTCTTCATGCTGTTAAGATATCCTAGTCTTCCGTAGACGCGCTGATTGGCATTATCCCTGACCGTACAGGTGTTATAGATGACAAAATCGGCATCTTCCTCGGAGTCGGTCAGCCGATATCCCGCCTGTACCAGAACACCGGCAAGTTTTTCGGAATCTCGGGCGTTCATCTGACAGCCGAAGGTGGTGACCGATGCGGTCAACGGGCGCCCAAGACGTTCGCTTTCCGACTTCACAATCTGTCTGCACTTCGCCATAAAGTAATATTGACGCTGTGGTTCAAAATCAGGTGGACTACAATTAACATTGACCCTATCCAAGTCTACATTCTTTAATTCTTCTGTCGCGATATTTTTTAAATCAATATAAAAATCCATCTTTTATCCTTTTGCTTATTGTTTATTACTTTCTTAATCCCAGTTTATTGCATCATGGGGAATTGTCCCGTTTTTTGCCCTGTCCTTTCGCCCTTCCCAAATTGCTTCTATTTCATCCGGTTCTGGAACTGCCTCCGGAATAAATTTAATGATAACTTTATAAAGTACCTCGACATCTTCTT
>CAMWXB010000106.1 GCA_947178125.1 uncultured Lachnospiraceae bacterium
TTTTGATTCAATATTAAAACGTTGCAACATATGTTATGCCCGGTTCTGGTTGATGTAGAAGATACCCTAAAATATAAAAGTTTACAAACACACTTGACAATTCTTCTCTGATGAGGCAGTAGGCGCCGCCATTCAGAAATGCGGCATTCCCCGTGAAGAACTGCTCATTACAACGAAATTGTGGGTACAGGATTCCAGCTATGATGGAGCCAAAAGGGCGGTGGAAACATCCTTAAAGAAACTGGGACTGGAATATCTGGATTTATATCTTCTCCACCAGCCGATGGGTGACTATCACGGGGCATACCGTGCACTGGAAGAATTGTATAAGGAAGGGGTACTTCGTGCAATTGGCGTCTGCAACTTTTATCCTCATATCCTTGCCGATCTGTGTGAGACGGTGGAAATCATCCCGGCCGTCAACCAGGTGGAACTGCATCCTTTCTTTCAATAGGAGGATGCGCTGGAGCTGATGAAGAAATATGGCGTCCGGCCGGAAGCATGGGGCCCGTTTGCGGAAGGAAATCACGGTATCTTTACGCATCCGGTATTGACAAAGATTGGCGAGAAATACGGCAAGAGCGCCGCACAGACAGCGCTTCGCTGGAATATACAGCGCGGTGTCATGGTCATTCCGAAATCGACCCACAAAGACCGTATGGAACAAAATATGGATATCTGGGATTTTACGCTTTCCGGGGAAGACATGAAGGAGATTGCCGGATTGGATATCGGCCATTCTGAAATCGTGAACCATTTTGACCCTGTTTTTGTAAAAAGGGTTCACAGCAGAAAGATTCACGATTAAGAACAGAAAGTAAAAATATGACAGTCCGTGCAGTATTGCATATGCGGTATTGCAGGGGCTGTATTTTTTTGTTTTATTTCAAAAAAACTGTTTTGCCTGAAACTTTTTGGACCGATAATCTGTCTAATGGGCACAATAAGGAAAAAGGAGGAAAGCAGATATGCGAAGCAGGAAGGAAACATTGGTCCGGAGCATATTGCTGGAAAATTATCAGAGTTATTACAGGCTGGCATTCAGCTATGTGCATCAGGAAGCGGATGCAATGGACATTGTGCAGGAAGGAGCCTATAAGGCGATGCGGAAGGCGGGAAGCCTGCGGGAAGAAGCGTTTGCCGGCACATGGGTGTATCGGATCATGATCAATACGGCAAAGGATTATGTCAAGAAGTATAGGCGGGAATATGAAATGCTGAACGAAAATATGATAGATACGAAAGCGCAGGATTCGGATATGGATCTGCGGGAGGCAGTGGATAAACTTCCAATGCAGGAGAAAACGCTGATCATCCTGCGGTTTTACGAGGATAAGCCGTTAGCCGAGATTGCGGAAATTCTGCAGGAAAACTTGAGTACGGTCAAAAGCAGGCTCTACAGGACGTTGGAAAAGCTGCGCAAAGAACTTGATCTGGACAACTGACAGAAAGGGAAAGGTGTATCGAGTATGAATAAGCATATGGAAAATATTGATTTGACAGAACTGGAAAAAAGGCTTCTGGAAGAAAAAAAGCGCTATCAGGAAATTCCGGTTCCCAAGGAATTAAAAGGGAAGCTGGAAGAGACAACGAAGAAGGCCGGGAAAGTCCACAGGTTCCGCATACCTGCTGCTGCGGCCGCAGCCGTGGCGCTGCTCATTCTTCTGCCCAATACAGGAGCGGACATCGCTTATGCGATGGGAAATATCCCGGTCATCGGCAAATTGTTCCAGGCGGTCACGTTCCGCGATTACCAGTATGAAAGCGAGCGGTTTGATGCGAATGTGGAAGTGCCGCAGATTATTGTAGAAGATATGGATGAGAATGTCGAAGGAACGGAAGAAGATTCGAAGCAGCTGCAGGAAACGATCGAGCAGGTCAATTTCGATATCGAGGAGGTGACCAATCAGCTGATTGAAGAATTTAAGGCGTCGGCGGAACTCGGAGAAAGCTATGGCAGTCTGGAGATTCACCATGAGATGGTAACGGATAACGAACAGTATTTTACGTTAAAGCTTTCAATCTACCAGGGAGCAGGAAGCGGTTCAGAATCCTACAAACTCTATACGATTGATAAAAGAAGCGGCAGACGGGTTCAGATCGCGGATCTGTTTCAGGAAAACAGCGGTTATGCGGATGTGCTGAGCGAAGACATCCGGAATCAGATGCGGGCAGCTATGGCGGAAGACGAGATGAAAGCATACTGGGTGGACCAAACGGATATACCGGAGTTGAACTGGGAGGGAATCAAGGAAGACCAGAACTTCTATTTTGACGGAAGCGGAAATCTTGTTATCGTTTTTGATGAATACGAAGTCGCGCCCGGTTATATGGGAGCACAGGAATTTACGGTAGAGAAGGCCGTCTTTGAAAATCTGCTGAAATAAAAAGGGATGACAGGGTGATTATATGATATAATAGACGTAAGCTGGTGGCTTGCGTCTATTTATTTTGTCCGTCGGTTCATGTGATGGGAACTGTTTTCGTAATGGGAGAAGCACAGATATGTTCGGAAGCGCGAAAGCAAAAGTCAAAATTATTTCAACGATATTTGCCGTCTTATTTTTTACAGGGGCTGCAGGAATGTACACGCGGGCGGCGGAGGAAAAGAACGATAGCTTTACGTTGTCTTATCAGGGCAGGGATACGGATATTGTCATTTCTTTAACGGACTGTATCTGCGAGTATGACAGCGGAGATTTTAAAATCTATACCAGATACATTGAGGAAGAACTGACAGAGAGTTATGACCGCCATTTTCCGCACCGCGCTCAGGCAGCTTATCTCTGGACACCGGATGATTCCCGGCAGATTTTCCCGCTCTATGATTATGGCATTGATGAAATAAGCGGAAGCGCCTATTTTCTTTTCAGGGGTGAAAAGGAGGATTTTATCGGGTTGTACCAATACACGGCAGGAAAAAGTTACGGTTCCGGTAAAGCCATTATCGCGGGAGAAAAAATTCTGTCGGCCCGTCGGGTGCAGGGCTGGCTTGCAGAAGCCTGTGAGTTTCCCGCAGGCGGCGGAAAGGCGGATTTTTCGGATATACAGGTGATTCTTAGCGCATTGGAATCTGAACAGGGAAAGGTTCTTTTAAAAGGAGAGGCGTCGGGGATCTGTGAAGATACGGGAAAAAGATATTATGTCAGTTGGGAAATCAATCCGGAAACGGGAGAAGAAAAAGTCACACCCCATGCGAGAAAAATTTATGAAGAAGAGGCAGATCAGGAAGTTTTTGATGCCTGTGACAGAGCCTTTGAACGGATTGCGCAGAGAGACTGGTCCGTGCTTGTTCCCTGTGAACTGAATTCCCTTATGAGCAGCAGGGACGACTGGGAATGGCGCCGCATGGATGTAAACGGTGATGGTCTGCCGGAGCTTATCGATGTGCGCGGCGATATGAAAGGCCCGGTTTATCCGATAGAGCACATATTTGCTTATACTGGCGGCATGACTCAGACAGTAGAACTGGTGAAGGTTGACCTGAATGATTATACGGAATATTTGTATCTGGGTGACAACGGAAATCTGATTTACGATTGCTGCAATTTTGGCATATTGAATTATGGTCAATACGAGCAGTATCAGTTTGACGAGAATTGGGAACGGGAACTGCTCGGCAGGCTGGAGATTTATTATTTTGACAGGGAAGGTTATGACGAAGAGGAAATCGAGATTCTGAAAGAGAGCTATCCGGACACCTATGGGAAGCGGGGCAGCGGCTATTATTATTTCCAAAGCAGGCCGGGAGCGGACGGAGAACTCGTTCGAAAGGAACTGACGAAGAATGCGTTTATGAAAGCCTATCTGGAAATGATAGGATTCGATTTTTTGGAGATCAACGGGGATTTTCCTGATGATGAATGAGACTGGATTCGTTCAAACTTGCAGGCTGAGAGAAGGGCATGGTAATATTTATGACAGAGATCAGATATGTACAACCGGATGACAAAGAATTTTGGTACAGTCTCGACAGGCATCTGCCGGAACCGGGATTTATGGAAAAAGTAAACACTGCGCGCGGCTATGTCCTGTTGGAAGACGGCATACCGAGAGGGCTTTTGCGTTATGGACTTTTCTGGGACAATACGCCGTTCTGCAACCTGCTTTTTGTCGAGGAGGCTTACCGGAGCAAAGGATACGGAAGGCAGTTGATGGAGCATTGGGAAAACGACATGGAACGTCAGGGATACGGGATGCTCTTGACCTCTACCCAGGTGGACGAAAACGCGCAGCATTTTTACAGAAAACTGGGATATAAGGACTGCGGGGGCTTTGTTGTGGACATACCGGGATATGAGCAGCCGATGGAACTGTTTCTCATTAAGGCAGCTGCAAAGCAGGCCGGAAAGGATGTTTTATGATACTGAGTGTCAGCCGGAGGACCGACATTCCCAATTATTATGCGGAATGGTTTTTCCGCAGGCTTGAAGAAGGCTTCCTCTATGTCAGAAATCCTATGAACGCGCATCAGATCAGCAGAATCGACCTGTCGCCGGATATCGTGGACTGTATCGTATTTTGGACGAAAAACCCGGCGAATATGATGGCGCAGCTGGAACGCCTGCGGAACTGGCTTTTTTATTTTCAGTTCACGATCACCCCTTACGGGAAGGAGACAGAGCCGGGACTCCCGGATAAAAAGGAACTGCTCTCCACCTTTCGGAAGCTGTCGGAGAAGATCGGAAAAGAAAAAGTGATCTGGCGGTATGACCCTATATATTTGAGCGAAAAATATACGGTAGAACATCATCTGGAGGCATTTGGAGAAATGGCGGATGCGCTGGCGGGACATACGGAAAGAGTCGTCATCAGTTTTATCGATTCGTACGCGAAAACGAAACGGAATATGGCGGGACTCGGTATGCGGGAAATGACGGAGGCGGATATGCTTTCGCTGGCCGCGGGAATCGCGAAAACGGCATCCGAACATCGGCTTTCCGTGGAGACCTGCGCGGAGCAGATAACGCTTCAGGACTTTGGCATCCGGCATGGAAGCTGTATCGATAAAAATCTGATCGAGCGGCTGGCAGGCTGTAGGCTTGCCGGCGCAAAGGATAAGAACCAGCGGAAAGAATGCGGGTGTCTGGAAAGCGTGGAAGTAGGGACCTATCATACCTGTTTGAACGGCTGTAAATACTGCTATGCCAATTTTCAGGATGCGAAAGTCCGGGAAAATGCGAAGCTGTATGATGTGGATTCCCCGCTGCTGTGTGGGAGTATCGGGCCGGAGGATAAGATTACGGTGCGGAAGGTCAGAACGTTAAAGGATGGTCAGATTGACTTATTTGGTCAAATATAAATGGGAAATGCGGCACAAATATCGCATATTGAGAAAGGCGTGTATATTAAAAAATGGCGGAAAAGATTCTGGTCGTGGACGACGAAAAAGAAATAGCCGACCTGTTGGAAGTTTATTTGAAAAACGACGGCTATACGGTATATAAATTCTATAACGGAGCGGATGCCCTGCACTGCATCGAAGAGACAGACCTGGACTTGGCTGTGCTGGATATCATGCTTCCCGATATCGACGGATTGAAACTCTGTCAGAAGATCAGGGAAAATTTTTACTATCCCGTGATCATGCTCACCGCGAAGATTGCGGACGGCGATAAAATAACCGGACTGACCGTGGGAGCGGATGATTATATTACAAAACCTTTCAATCCGCTGGAGGTGGTTGCAAGGATCAAAACGCAGTTAAGACGGTATACGCGTTATAACAAACTGGCGCCTAAGAAAGAAACGGAGATGCAGGAATATGATATCAGGGGTCTTTTGATCAATAAAGATACGCATAAATGCCTGCTGTTCGGCAAGGAACTGCAGTTGACGCCGATCGAATTTTCCATTCTCTGGTATCTGTGCGAACGGCAGGGAAGCGTTGTTCCTTCCGAAGAGTTGTTTGAAGCCGTATGGGGCGAAAAGTATTTTCATAATAACAATACGGTCATGGCGCATATCGGCAGACTGCGGGAAAAGATGCAGGAAAACGCCAGACATCCGAAGTTCATCAAAACGGTATGGGGGGTCGGATATACCATTGAAAAATGAAAAGGACCAAAATAAAAAAGATGTTTCTTCAAAAAGAGCATTTCACAGGGAGTTCCGCGAACTTCGGACGAAAATTTTTATCAGGACAGTGCTCATGTTCCTGATAGCAATGCTGTTTTTCTTTTGTTTTTATCGTTTTTTTATCCAGGGAAAGTTTGCCGAATGGATGGTATCGGTCTTTCAGTATGCTTTTTGGATAGATTATGATGCCGCATACAGCCTCTTCCAGCAGATTTTTCGAAATAATGAAGAATGGTTCATTCTGCTGTTCATCGTGTTGGTGTTTCTGGTGTTGTTTCGTTTTTATCTCGGCTGGTTCACCGGTTATTTTGAAGAAATCAACAATCGGCTGGATGTTCTGATCGGACAAAAAGAAGGGGAGATATCGTTATCGCAGGAGTTATACCCGATAGAGCGGAAAATGACACAACTCCAATATACGATGGAAAAGCAGAAGAACGATATGCGCGTATCGGAACAGCGGAAAAGCGATCTGATCATGTATCTTGCCCACGACCTGAAAACGCCGCTGGCATCGGTCATCGGCTATCTGAATCTGTTGCGCGATGAAGGAGAGATTTCGGAAGAACTGCGGGAAAAATATCTTTCTATTTCTCTTGACAAGGCGGAACATTTGGAAGACCTGATCAATGAATTTTTTGAAATCGCAAGGTATAACCTGTCGAATATTACGCTGCAATGCGGCAAGATTAATTTTTCCCGGCTGTTAGAGCAGCTTGCATATGAATTTGAGCCGATGTTCCGGGAGAAAGAACTGACGCTTGCGCTGGAGGCGGGAGATGACATCCTGTTAAACTGCGATGCGGACAAGCTGCAGCGCGTATTCGATAATCTTCTGCGGAATGCCGTCCTGTACAGTTTCCGCGGTACGGAAATTATGATCACGGCAGAACAGCAGAAATACGCCCTGCTTGTGAAAGTCATCAATCATGGCGATACGATACCGAAAGAAAAGCTGGAACGGCTCTTTGAACAGTTTTACAGACTGGATGCGGCCCGGAGCACGGACAGCGGCAGCGCGGGTCTTGGCCTTGCCATCGCAAAGCAGATCGTGGAACTCCATAACGGGACGATTACCGCCCGGAGCGAAGCGGAGATGATAGAATTTATCGTGACCCTTCCGCTTTCGTAGGAAAATCGTAAGAAATATCGTATAAAATTGTGTGTTATCCGCAAGGGAAAGCGGAAATATAAATCGTTCCATTCTGATATTTTATATATCGGATGGAGCGATTTTTTAATTTAAGGAAAATTTATGTAAGAAAGGAATAGACAGTATGAGAAGAAAGCGGCTTACACAATTATTCCCATGGCTCTTGCCGCTGCGGAAGAAACAGAGACTGCTGTGCTTTTACGCAGGCTTGAGCCTGGATGGGAACCACTATTCGTCGAGGCAGACAGAAACTTTGCTGTCCTATCGGCTTTTTGAAACGAGTTGTCCCATGTATAACTCTGAAACGGGATTTGATATGGTGTATCAGGAAAATAAGGTATTCAATTTGAAACTGTTAGCAAATACGATGGATAAACTTGTGATCCGTCCGGGAGAAACCTTCTCTTTCTGGAAACTGGCCAGAAATGCGGATAAGGATACGCCATATAAAGAAGGACTGGTCGTATTAGACGGAAAACTCCAAACCATGCCCGGCGGGGGCTTATGCCAAATGAGTAATCTGTTATTTTGGATTTTTCTTCATACACCGCTGACGATTGTTGAACGGCATGGGCACGGGATAAAAGATTTTCCGGAGCCGCCAAGTGATGCGCCGATTGGCGTTGATGCCACGGTTTCCGAGGGATGGCTGGATTTGAAGGTAAGAAACGATACGGATCATAACTTTCAAATTGCGATTTCTTTTGATGATAAGAATATCAAAGGATGTATATTGACAGATGTTAAGCCGACAACGGCAGTGAAAATTACCAATGGCAAGCCGGTTTACTATCGGAAAGAAAATAAAATATTTGAGGAAGTGGATATTATCCAGAATGTATTTCAAGCCGGAGCGGACCATGATCTGATCTCGTCAAAGCGGCTGTATCGCAATTGTTGCGAAATCGGGTATCAGCTTCCGGAAAATATTCAATTGGAAACTTGAAGGAGGTAACGAATGGAGAAAAGGATTGCCATTACTGTTTTTGGATGTGAGCCGGATGAAGCGGAGGCTTTAGATAAATTCTCCCATGAATTCGGCGTTACAGTTACACTGGTAAGGGATGCCGTATCGGAAAGCAATGCAAGATTAGCCAATGGGTGCAGATGCATCAGCGTGAGCCATAAAGCGGAAGTATCCGAACCGATTCTTCTTGCGCTGAAAAATGCCGGGGTAAGATATATCAGTACACGGAGCATCGGCTTTAACCATATAGACATACGGGCAGCCGGACGGATGGGCATTACCGTTGGGACAGTGGCGTATTCGCCAGGCAGTGTTGCCGACTATACCTTAATGCTGATGCTGATGGCAGTGCGTGGAACGAAGGCAATGATACTGTCAACCGAAAAACAGAATTATTGTTTGAACGGTTTTCGCGGAAAAGAACTGCAGGATATGACCGTTGGCGTATTGGGGACGGGACGGATTGGACAGGCGGTTATGGAACGGCTGAAGGGATTTGGCTGCAAGGTGTTAGCGTATGATTGTCATCATAATAGGGAAATACCCTATGTTACACTTGACGAATTGCTGAATCGCAGTGATATGATTACGCTTCATGTGCCGCTGACAGATGATACATGTCATATCATCGGACGCGATCAGATCAGGATGATGAAGCCGGGCGCATTTTTGATCAATACGGGCCGCGGGGCTTTGGTTGATACAGAAGCTTTAACGGAGGCACTGGAAGAAGGAAGACTGGGAGGCGCTGCCTTGGATGTATTGGAAGGAGAAGAAGGGATTTTTTACTATGACTGCACAGGGAAAGCGATGGAGCATTCTTACTTATCTTCGCTCCAAAAGATGCCAAATGTGATCGTTACGCCGCATACGGCCTATTATACGGAACGGGTGCTGGCGGATACCGTGAGAGATACCATAAAAAATTGTGTGAATTTTGAAAGGAGTCTGGAAAATGAATAAGATGAAAGTTGCGGTTCTGTTTGGAGGATG
>CAMWXB010000107.1 GCA_947178125.1 uncultured Lachnospiraceae bacterium
GAGCGGAAGCGTGCCTTCAAAGGAACCATCCCCTGCCTGCCGGCCAAACTGCGACCAGCATCAACCTGCTGAACTTGCTGAATAAAAAAACACTTTTCATGTAGAAAAATATATGATATACTATTCCAAGCTATGAACGAGGTTCTGCATTGCGGGCCGAGAGAAAGGAATGGTCATTAAAATGAAACATATCAAGACTTTGAACACAAGAGATTTAAAGGAATCCATGAAAAAAGGCGGCTGCGGTGAGTGCCAGACATCTTGCCAGTCAGCTTGTAAGACATCCTGCACGGTTGGAAATCAGAGCTGTGAACATGCTAAGTAAACTTAGCAGCTAAGCAAACATAGCGGCCAAATAAATTTGGTATGCCAGATAATTTTGGCAGGCCAAACAGACTTGGCCTTTGATCGGTGGGAATGAATAATGTTCTATAAGCAGCGATTCGCGTCGCTGCTTATTATGCGTTAAGAAAGGGAGAACCTGTTTTGATACATCAATACAAAAATAATGGCTACAATATTGTACTGGATGTGAACAGTGGAAGCGTTCATGTCGTGGACGATATTGTTTATGATGTCCTGCCCGTTATCGAGAAATTTCTTGCGGAGGGCGTGACAGAGAAATCGGCGATCATAGAAAGGCTCGGACAGGAAAAGGAATCCGTTATGGATGGAAGCGGTCAGGAGAGAACACCTGCTTCCGAAGAACAGCTGGTGGAAGCGGTAGAGGAAATTCTGGAATTAAGGGACGCCGGGATGCTTTTTACGGAAGATATTTATGAGAAATATATTGCGGATTTCGGAGAGCGGGAGACGGTCGTTAAGGCTTTGTGCCTGCATATCGCCCATGACTGTAATCTTGCCTGTCAGTATTGTTTTGCGGAAGAGGGCGAATATCATGGCCGGCGGGCGCTGATGAGTTTTGAAGTCGGGAAGGCGGCGCTGGACTTTCTGGTTGCCAATTCCGGAAACCGGATTAATTTGGAAGTAGATTTCTTCGGCGGCGAACCACTGATGAACTGGGATGTGGTAAAGCGGCTTGTGGAATATGGAAGAAGCATTGAAAAGGAACACAATAAAAAGTTCCGTTTCACCCTGACGACGAACGGCATTCTTCTGAACGATGAAATTCTGGAATTTGCCAACCGCGAGATGGGCAATATTGTACTCAGCATCGACGGCAGGAAAGAAGTGAACGACAGGATGCGGCCGCATCGCGGCGGACAGGGAAGCTATGAGGAAATCGTGCCTAAATTCCAGAAAGTGTCCGAAAGCAGAGAACAGATGAACTATTATGTGCGTGGAACCTATACGCGGTATAACCTGGATTTTACAGAGGATGTAAAACATCTTGCGGATCTGGGGTTTGAACAGATTTCAGTAGAGCCTGTCGTTGCGGGGCCGGAGGATGATTATGCCCTGCAGGAAGAAGATGTTCCTGCGCTGCTCGCGGAATATGATAAGCTTGCTCTGGAATATTTAAAGAGGAGAAAAGAAGGAAAAGCTTTCAATTTTTTCCATTTTATGATAGATTTAGAAGGTGGGCCATGTGTAGCCAAGAGATTATCCGGCTGTGGCTCAGGAAACGAATATCTGGCAGTTACGCCATGGGGAGATTTTTACCCATGTCATCAGTTCGTGGGAAATGAGGATTTTCTGATGGGAAATGTGAAGGACGGTATCACCCGCCCGGATATCAGAGATAATTTCAAGAGCTGTAATGTATATACGAAGGAAAAATGCCGGGACTGTTTTGCGAAATTCTATTGCAGCGGAGGCTGTGCAGCTAATTCCTATCAGTTCCATGGAAATATTCATGACGTATATGATCTTGGCTGTCAGCTGCAGCGAAAGCGTATTGAATGCGCAATCATGATAAAAGCGGCGCTGGCTGATTGTGAGTAAAAGCAGTCGGCGACGGGCGGTATTTAAGAAAGGAGCATGGTTATAAAAATGAAAAAGAACAAAGCCATTACAGGTCTGATTGTCTTTGTGCTTATATTGATTGGTCTGGGTTATACAGCAGCTTTCGGTATCGGTGCGGATAAGTCAGGCTCCGCTTCCGGTATCAAATTGGGTCTTGATCTTGCCGGAGGTGTCAGTATCACCTATCAGGTAGTGGGAGATGAACTGCCGGATAAAGAGGATATGAGCGACACGATTTACAAATTACAACAGCGTGTCGAAAATTACAGTACGGAAGCCCAGGTATATCAGGAGGGCGACGACAGGATCAACATCGAGATTCCGGGCGTTTCCGATGCAAATGCCATTCTGGAAGAACTTGGACAGCCGGGTACGCTGTATTTTATCGCCCAGACGGACAGTGCAGGAAACCAGAATTATACTTCCAATTTCGGAATCGATGCGGAAGGGAATATCGTAGAGATTCATGAGTTGACGAAATCGTTGGAAGAGCTGCAGGCGGACGGTTCCATCGTGCTGACAGGTACGGATGTTGCAAGTGCACAGGCAGGCACCCAGCAGGATCAGCTGATGAATAATACCCAGTATGTGGTTCAGCTGACGCTCACAGATACGGGAACGGCGGCTTTTGCGGCGGCGACGGAGAAAGCTTATAACGCGGGAGAGTCCATCGCTATTTATTATGATGGAGAATTTGTGAGCGTGCCGAATGTATCGGCAGTGATTTCGGACGGCAGTGCGGTCATTACCGGACAGCATAGCTTCGAAGAAGCGGACAGGCTCGCTTCCACAATCCGTATCGGCGGATTGAAACTGGAACTGCAGGAACTGCGTTCCAATGTGGTCGGTGCACAGTTGGGTTCCGATGCAATCAGGACCAGCCTGATAGCGGCGGTCGTTGGTTTTGCCCTCGTTGTTATCTTTATGATTGCAGTTTACTATGTGCCGGGTATTGCGGCCAGCTTATCGCTTGCTTTGTATACCGCGCTGATGGTCATTTTGTTAAATGCTTTTGAAATTACGCTGACGCTGCCGGGTATTGCGGGTATCATCCTTTCAATCGGTATGGCGGTTGATGCGAACGTTATTATTTTTGCCCGTATCAGGGAAGAACTGGCGACAGGAAAGACCGTTCAGTCAGCCATTAAGATTGGTTTTTCCAAGGCGTTGTCCGCGATTCTGGACGGCAATATCACGACCCTGATAGCGGCAGCGGTACTCGGTCTGAAAGGGACCGGTTCGATCAAAGGATTTGCGCAGACACTGGCGCTTGGTATCATTCTTTCCATGTTTACCGCGCTGCTCATTACCAAATTCCTTTTGAATGCGCTTCATGCGCTTGGCGTTCAGAGCCCGAAGGCATACGGTGTGGCAAAAGAAAAGAAGACATTGCAGATATTATCCAGACAGAAAGTATTCTTTGGAATTTCCGTTGCAGTAATCCTTGCAGGTTTCGTGGTAATGGGAATCAATCAGGCATCCGGAAAATCCGCGCTGAATTACAGTCTGGAATTTGTAGGCGGTACTTCCACGACGTTGACTTTGAATGAAGATATGCCAATCGAGCAGATTGATTCCGATATCGTACCGTTGATTGAGAACATTACCGGAGACGGTAATGTACAGACGACCAAAGTTGCAGGTTCCAATCAGATCATTATCAAGACGAGAACGCTGAATGTAGAGGAAAGAGAAGCCTTTAAGGATGTTATGGTAGCGAATTTCGGCGTAGAGGAAAGTTCCATTACGGCCGAAACGATCAGCGCGACCGTCAGCTCAGAAATGAAATCTGATGCCATCGTTGCAATCGTGGTAGCGGCTGTCTGTATGCTGATTTATATCTGGTTCCGGTTCAAGGATATCCGTTTCGGCGCCAGCGCGGTCATTGCCCTGCTGCATGATATTCTGGTCGTGCTCGCTTTCTATGCAGCGGTCAGAGTGCCTGTCGGAAATACCTTTATCGCATGTATGCTGACGATTGTCGGTTATTCCATCAATGCGACGATCGTTATCTTCGACCGTATCCGTGAGAACATGAGGGAGATGGGCAGAAAGGACAATTTGGATGAAGTGGTGAACAGAAGCATTTCCCAGACACTGTCCAGAAGTGTATTCACTTCCCTGACAACATTCTTTATGGTAGCGTCGCTGGAGGTGTTCGGCGTTTCTTCAATCAGAGAATTTGCGCTTCCGCTGATGGCGGGTATTATCTGCGGTACTTATTCGTCTATCTGCCTTGCAGGATCTTTGTGGCATCTGTTCCGTAAGAAGATGGGGAAAAAGGCGGCGTAAGGATAAAACAGAAAATTACGATGAATGATAGAAAAACCTCTGCGTCAGAGTTGGCGTAGAGGTTTTTGATGGTGTGCGCTGCAGGCGCATTTTTATTTTTCGACAACAGGCATATCTGCGGATGCGGCATTTCTTTTCGCATCTTTTTTCCGGTTGCGGCATTTCACTTTCATAAAGGAGAGGATATCTTCCTGATCGCGGTCGTCTAACAGTTGATAATAGTAGAGGACGAGTTTTTCCTGCCTTTTTAAGAACTTGAATTTTTTGCTGTTTTCAGGAATGCTTATATGTTTCAGAAATTCATTTATGTCGTCACATTCCGATTTGTTTCCGTTAGATGTGTTTATGGAATGCTCTTCATTCTCAGGATGATGGATGGAAAGTTCCAGAAAACTGTTCAGAGGAACTTTATATAATCTGGATAAGTTGTATAGCGAATCTACGGGCGGTGTAATACGCCCTGTCTCATAATGTGAGTAAGTCTGTCTTGTGATATTCAGTTGCGATGCGACATATTCCTGTGAATAGTTGTAAGACTTACGAAGCTCTTTTAAATATTTTTCTAATGGTTTTCCTGACATTTCGCCGTCACACTCCCTTTTAACCCGTATCTTAATAGAATGCCCAATCTTCAGAGCTTCATTCGTCATCCTTTTGCAAAATTCCTGTGTGCAGACAATCATGAATTGTATTACAAAAAATACTTGAAAATATATTCATAATAGCATATTATAGATGTTGAAAGTATATTAAAAATAGCATTATAGTATATGAAGTGATTTTGGAAATAGCATATACAACGATGGTGCTATTTGTAAATATCAATACAACAGGTGGCTGCGCGGAGGCAATTTCTGCTCCGCGGCACAAATAAATATTTAAGAGGAGGAAGGAGAATGAAAGCAAAATTCATTCAAAAACTTATGGCAGGCGCTTTGACGGCGGCTCTTGTAGCGGCACCGTGCATGGGCGTTTTTGCCAGCGAGACACCGGGTGGCAGCGATACGCCAGATAAGCCCAGTGTTGAAGAAGAAGTCGTTGAAATTGTCAATGAATCTATTGGCGATAACGATGAGGGCGGTTCTGCAGTAAGCAGCATCGCGCAGATTCCGCAGAGCAGCTCTGTAGCAGGCGTAACAACTGCTGTAAATGGTGTATATCTTGCAACGAGCGTGAACGGTGTTGCTATCAGCACAAGTTCTGCTAATATTGCAAGCAGCTACAATCTGGGTGCAGGGGAGACCCCTTATACACGCGTTTACAACATGGATGTAAAGAAGAGTCCGCTTGCGGCTGCTGCGATCAATCAGGCAGCAGAGGCGCTTGGCGCGACTGTAGGTCCTTACATCAATGTTGAACTTGGCTTTGTAAAAGGCGGAAAATTTGCTCTGCTTCCGGCAGACGGTGCACCGATCACAATGAGTTTCGGTATTCCGAAATCCTTTGTACAGGCTGGTAAGACTTATGCAGTTATCTGTGTACGCCCTGGCGGAGCAGTAACGGTTCTGCCCAATACCAGCACAAATCCGAATGTTGTTACTTTTGCAACGACAGGTGGACAGGGTGCATATGCGATCATCAAGTATTGATCTGGTGAAACATGACATGGAGGCTGGGAGAAGAGGATTCTTCTTCCGGTATCTCCTGTTCTTTGTTGTGCTTATTTTCTGTATCTATCAATACAGCATGCACAGATTATATGGTTTTTCCGTTTATCCGGATGAATTTGGATACTGGGCGAGCGCGGCACAGTGGCTCGGATATGACTGGTCCGACGTGGCGTCGCTTGGATATTATTATTCTTTTGGATACAGTCTGCTCCTTGTGCCGGTCCTGTGGTTTTACCATGACGGTGTTATGGCATACCGGGCGGCGGTATTTCTTAATATGAGTTTACAATGTATTTCCGTTGGCCTGTTGTGGGGGATTTTCAGAAGGCTCTATTGTCCGACGGATTGCGGCATGGAAGAAACACGCATCAGGAAATTGCAGGTGATATTTGCTGTCGGCGCGGCAGTATTTTATCCGGCATGGACCTTTTATACACAGACGACACTGGCGGAGGCGCTTATTGCGTTCCTGTATGTGTTCATCTGTTATCAGTTTCTTTTGTTGTTGGAAGCTTCAAAAACGATTTATGCGGCGTTGAGAATATTGCTATTATCAATAGCATTTTTATATTTGCATTTTGTACATATGCGTACGATTGGAATGATTGCAGCTGCGGTAGTGGTCATGGTCCTTTATTTATGGCATGAACCGCGGTATCGGAAGCTGCTGCTCATAGCCGGTGCAGTGCTCATGATTGGTGTGGCCGTTGGAATCCGGTTCAAGAATCTCGTGACAAATACTGTCTATGCGGCAGCGGATGCGGAAAGGCTGGCGGTCAATGATTATACAGGAAAGCTTCAAAGCCTGAAAGAAATACTGACGCTGGAAGGCATGAAGCAGTTCTTACAAAGCTGCGCCGGGAAACTTTACTATCTTGGAATGGCCTCTTTTGGCCTGTTTTATCCGGCGGTGATATTTTGTATCAAAAAAACGGCGCTCCTGCTGCATCGCATTTTTTATAAAAATACTGCAGATAAGGACAATGCGGAAGAGAAACGGCCGGCCGGCTGGTTCTATTGTTTTCTCTTCTTGACGATGCTTGGGCAGTTTCTGCTCATTGCAGTTTCCGTAAGAGGTTCCTGGCGGCTGGATAGTATTATTTATGGCAGGTATAATGAGTATTTGCTGCCTGTTTTTATGGGAGTTGGAATTTTGGCATTGTTAAAATCCGACCATCTCTGGAAAGCGTTCGGGTACAGTACAGGCATTTCTTCCATATTGTTCGTTATCACGCTTTGGACGGCATTGCATAGCGAATCGACAGTTATGAGGGGGGTTTTTGCGACCGGACTCAATTATTTATCGGAAAGCACCTATTCTTATCAGGTATTTCCTGAATTTCTGAAAGCCTGGCTTTTTGGAATCCTGCTGATGGCGATCACATATGGGAGTATTCATATCAGCAGGCATTGGAGACAGGATATCTGTGCGGCGGCGGTTGTTCTTTTGATGGAACTGCTGCTCACAATCTGCTTATGCAGAAAATACACATGGACCTATAATGATTCGGATTACTATGATCTGAAGGTCTGTGAATATATAGAGGAGTATGAGGCAGAAAATGCTGATGCTCCGGTCTGGTATCTGTATGGCGGCGGAACAAATTTTATTGATTTGATTCAATTTGCCATGCGGGATAAGAAAATCGTAATTCTTCAGGAAGAGGATGTGATTGGCGGGGAATGGGATGGTCTTGAACTGCTTCTGCCAGAAGAAGGATTCCTGATTCTCGATGCAAAAAGCCCGTATCTTGAGACGCTGGAGGAAAAGGCCGGGCGCCTGCCGGAGCAGACAGGTGATTATAAATATGAAAAATGCATAGAAAGTAATTCATTCGTATTATTCAGGATAGAATAACCGGATTCAGGCCGGTGTATCGTCATAGAGATGATATCGTCATTATAAAATGACGTGTAGAAAGGAAGCATGAAGATGAAGCTGATCATCCAAATCCCGTGTTATAACGAAGCGGAAACATTAGAAATCGCGTTGAATGCGCTGCCAAAGCAGATTGACGGAATCGATGAGATCGAATATCTGATCATCAACGACGGCAGTCAGGACGATACCGTAGCGGTCGCAAAAAAATGGGGTGTGCACCATGTCGTGAATTTTAAGCAGAATAAAGGTCTTGCGAAGGGCTTTATGGCAGGTCTGGATGGATGTCTTCGTAACGGCGCGGACATCATCGTCAATACGGATGCGGACAACCAGTACTGCGGAGACGATATCCAGAAACTCATACAGCCGATTCTCGATGGAAAGGCGGATATGGTCATTGGTGAGAGGCCGATTGATGAAACGGAGCATTTTTCTTTGATCAAAAAGAAATTGCAGCATTTTGGAAGCTGGGTCGTGCGGAAAGCTTCCAATACGGATATCCCCGATGCACCAAGCGGTTTCCGGGCTTTTAGCAGGGATGCGGCAATGCGCATCAATGTGGTCAATGATTATACCTATACGCTGGAGACAATCGTGCAGGCCGGGCGTGAAAGAATGGCGATCACGAGCGTTCCTGTCCGGACCAATGGCGAGCTTCGGCCGTCAAGACTTTTTAACAGCATCTGGGGCTATGTAAAAAAGAGTATGCTGACAATCCTGCGGGCCTATATGATGTATAAACCGCTGAAAGCGTTCACTTTTCTGGCAGTGATACCGACGCTCATCGGTCTGCTGATCGGGGTGCGGTTCCTCTATTATATGGCGATAGGAATGGCCAGCGGCCATGTGCAGTCTCTGATTTTAGGCTGTACGTTAATCATCATCGGTTTTCTGACACTGATGATCGGGCTGGTGGCGGATGTTATTGCGGCGAACAGAAAGCTTCTGCAGGATACGCAGTACCATGCAAGGCGTTCGGAGTATGAAACGATTTATATGCAGAAGAAGATGGAAAGAGAAGCCATCCGTACATACCGCGTTATCAGCAGCGAGGAGGCAGTGCCGCTTGCAGAGGCGGGAGAGGGCTGAGGCAGTATTGCAGGCTTGCCCGGACGGGTGTATTTATATAGTTTTCTGTCCATTCAGGATTTCCACAGATGTGCATCAGATAATAGAAAGAGTGTGTTGCCTCATCCCCCATTTGATAGACATATAGAATGAATGGTATAATCTATCCAGC
>CAMWXB010000108.1 GCA_947178125.1 uncultured Lachnospiraceae bacterium
CCTATCTCATAAAAAACTTCCTGCCTGCCCGAACACCAGGCCCTTGGCCTGGGGAAGCGGAAGCTGTAGCACGAAAATGCTTCCGCCGTCCCTGCCTTGCCGTACGGAAATCGTGCCGCCGCCTTCTTCAATGATCTTTCTGGTAAGATACAGTCCGACGCCCGTTCCCTCTTCCTTTTTCACGCAATCGTTATTACCGCGGTAAAAACGCCGGAATATCTGATTCCATTCCCGTTTCGGAATACCGATTCCCTGATCTTCAATTTCCACTCTGACAAAGCTGAACAACTTCCATGTCCTCACAAAAATACTGCTGCCGGCAGGACTATATTTTACGGCATTATCGAGAACATTCACAATTGCCTCCGTCGTCCATTTTTTATCCAGAAAAAGCGGCACTTCTTCTATTTCATCTATCTCTATCGTAATCTGCTTTGCAATTGCCTTATGATAAACCGCATTGACCGCTCCCGCCAGTATTTCCGTAAAAGAGATATTCTCCGGCTGCAATCTGATCATATGCGTTTCCAGCTGTGATATACTGCCAAGCGCCTTCGTCAGCGTTTCCAGTTTATCAATCTGCATTTCACAGCGTTCCTCAAATTCCTCTTTTTCCTCCTGCTCCTCCACTTCCGTATACATGGAAAAACAGGCCCGCAATGCGCCGAGCGGTGTCCGCAGCTGATGCGAAATATCGGTGACAAGACCTTTCGTGTTATCCTGTTCCTCTTCCAGAAGTTCGGACTTGAGCTGTAATTTCCGGCCGAACTTCTCGAGCGTATCGGCAAACTGTCTGTTCCCAAGACGTCTCAGCGCCTCTTCATCATCCAGAAATTTAAAATCCCCGGACAGACAACTCTCCAGAATGGATAAAATCTGCTCTTCCTGCTGCTTTTTCTTCCGTGTCGAAATCCGGTCAAAACAATAACCCCCTGCCAGCGCCGCAATGACAAAGACTGCCAGATACCGCCGGAAAAACTGAAGCGTATGCTGATAACGCCTGTTCTCTTCTATTTTTTTCTCTTCATCATACCCGTAACGCTCCAGCCAGGCGCTTCCTGCCTCGCTGTCCGCTCTGTCCATATCGGCGAGCGCTTCCAGAAAATCATTTTCCGTCTCCGGGTATTTCACGAACATTCTTCCCGCAAGATTCTGCACTGTCTGAATCTCATGCAGATAAGCCTCCCATATGACAGTCAGTCCGAACATACCAAACAAAAGCGCACCCGCCAGAACGAGTGCGTAAAAAAGCTGTGTCTCCCTTTTCATCCTTTGACTGTACTCCTTTCCCCGTCCGCATTTTTCTCAAATAAATACCCAAGCCCCCGCACGCTCTTAATATAAGCGGGTCTGGATGGATCATCCTCTATTTTCTCCCGCAGACGCCGTATATTGACCGCCAGCGTATTTTCATCTACAAAATTTCCGTCAATGTCCCATATCGCATCCAAAAGCTGGTTCTTCGTCAGGATGCGCATGGGATTCTGCATAAAAAAGGCGAGCAGCTTATATTCCTTTGCTGTCAGATTCAGATATTCTCCGTTCTTTTTGACCCGCTGCTCGGATAAAAGCAGAGCGATGGAACCGGATACGATCATATCCGGCTCCTCCGCTCCCGAAAACCTTTTCATCATCGCATTGACTTTGGAGATCAGTGCAGGAAGATAGAAGGGCTTCGTAATATAATCATCCGCCCCCATCCTGTATCCTTTCATGATATCGTTCTCGCCGCTCATCGCCGTCAGAAACAGGAACAGGACATCGCTTTCCCGCCGCAGTTTCGCGCAAAAATCCAGTCCGCTGCCATCCGGCAGCTCGATATCACATATAACAAGTATAATCTCATGCCGGTACCACAGCGCTTCGGCCTCCCTGACGGATAAGGCCGAATACACCATATATCCTTCCTTCGTTAATTTCAAACTGACTGCACGGTTCAAACTCTCTTCATCCTCGACCAGTAATATTTCTCTTCCCACGCCAGTTCCCTCATTCTTCTTTCATTATTCAGTCCAATATCGTCACTTTTTCTAAAACTCTATCATAATAGTAGATATTGTATGATAGCCTTTCCTCCGGATCCACCTGCGTATCATTTACCTCTTTCACCATCTCTTTGTAAAATTCTCTCTCCGTCATGCCGTCATCCGGTACAAGAATCACCTCATGAACAGAACTCGGCAGAATGATCAGGTTCTTGTTCAGCTTCCCCGCAAGCGCTTTCATGGAACCGGAATAGAGAAGCGCGGATGCGCCGAATACCCTGTCACAGTTGCTCAATACATACATCATCGAGCTCCGCGCCATCGCCGTATCGATGCCCTCCAGCATTTTTGCATCTTTTTCTGTTCCATTATGGTACAGTTTCCGTTCCATAAATTCCTGAATCAACTGCCCAATCGGCAGCATTTCCTCCGGCTTTATCCGAAGCATATTTGTCTTTGCCGTTTCGTACAAGGCGGGGACATCAATGCCCCACATGGCCATATGACTGTTCTTGATGAGAATCGTCGCCTTACCAAAGCGTTCATCCTCAAAAGCATAATAAAATACGATTACCAGGTCCTGCCACGCAACATATGGAATCTCTTTCAGCAGTTCCTGATTGCTCTCCCGATGAATCAGCTTATACAAGATTCTGCTCTTCGCGCGTGCATACTGCGTGAAAAACTCCATATCCATATTGATTTCTTTGGCATTCTTCTTATAAACGCATAAAATATCATAGACGATATCCCCGAATGCCCGCCCGGCCTCATACTCCTCATATAACTCGTCGATATAAATGGTCGGCGATACGTTGCTCCCCTTTCCGGTAATGATAACACCGTGCAGACGGACACCGTTATTCTTTGTTACTTCCCGGAACACGATCTCATATCCTGTCCCCATAAGTTCCTTTAATGCGCTGCATATTTTGTCTCCAAACTGTTCTAATCTCATATTGTCCTCTCTTTCCATTCTCTCCGGACTCTACGAGTTTGCCGCTAAGGCTTTTGTCACATAAAAAGACAATGGATTCTTTGCGGTTTCCATTGTCTTATAGGCTTTTAGAAAATAATCTTATGCGGCATCCGTTATACTCTTGACAGATATTCTCCCGTTCTGGTATCGATTTTAATCACTTCACCCTGATTTACGAATAATGGTACCATGACCTTCGCACCGGTCTCAACGATGGCGGGCTTGGTCGCGCCTGTCGCCGTATCGCCCTTGAAGCCGGGCTCCGTGTCGGTAATCTCAAGTTCTACGAATAACGGCGGCTCAATCGCAAATACATTTCCATTGTAGGAACAGATCTTTACCATTTCGTTCTCTTTCACGAACTTCAACGCATCCCCTACCGTATCGCTGTTCAAAGCAACCTGATCATAGGTTTCCGTGTCCATAAAATTGAACAGATCACCGTCCGCATATAAGTACTGCATATCTTTTCTATCAATTCGTGCCTGTGGGCATTTCTCAGTCGGTCTGAACGTTTTCTCAACAACGCCGCCATTGATGATGTTTTTCAGCTTTGTTCTGACAAAAGCTGCACCTTTCCCCGGTTTAACATGCTGAAACTCCACTATCTGATAAACGTTGCCTTCATACTCGATCGTAATACCATTCCTGAAATCGCCTGCAGATATCATAAAATAATCCTCCTGAATCTTCACTTTATTTTCACATTATAATTCTAATATAGTTTATACTATAAATTTTCATTTTTCAACCTCTTTCCCAAAAAAGAGTAAAACTTTTTATAAAAAGCGCAAGCTCCGCAGCTTGCGCTCCAAGAATTTACTTCGTAAATTCTTGTTTGAAGTCTCCCTACGATTACAGCAATTTCCTAGCGCATAAAAAATCAGCATTCAGCCGTTTTTCCCAGTACATAATCAATCGCCATCAGATACCCCTCAAGCCCTTTTCCGTAAATCTGTTTATCACAGGCGGGCGCCGTTACGGATACTTTACGAAAATCCTCCCGTTCCATAATATTTGAAATATGAATCTCCACTTTCGGCACCGTAATACTCGCAAGCGCATCTCTGATTGCATAACTGTAATGGGTATAGGCCCCCGGATTAATGACGATTCCTTCCGTACCGTCCGAATAAGCATCCTGTATTCTGTCTATGATTGCCCCTTCGTGGTTGCTCTGGAACACTTCCAGCGTACAGCCCTCCTTCTGCCCCTTTTCTGCTATCATATTTAACAAATAATCATAATCCTGCGTGCCATACACGCTTTTCTCCCGAATACCGAGAAAATTCAGATTCGGCCCATTGATCACCAGTATTTTCATATCAATAACCATCCCTTTCTCTCAACCAGCAGCCGCTTCTACGATCTCATCCAGAATCGTATCAAAATCTTTCCCATCCACGTCAATGACTACATCAGCCGCATTCTCATAAATATCCTTCCGCGCATCCAGCAGCGTCCGAATCTTCCCCTGCGGATCGCCCCCCTGCAAAAGCGGTCTCGACGTATCGTGCTTTGTCCGCTCGTAGATAGTCTCCGCATTGGCCCGCAGATAGACTACCGTCCCAAGTTCCTTTAACAACGCATGGTTCTCTTCCCGCACGGGCAGGCCGCCGCCCACCGAAATAATCATATTCTTGGCCGTCGGAATCAGCTTTTTCAGACATTTCGTCTCCAGTTCCCGAAAAAAAGCTTCCCCGTCCGTCTGAAAGATTTCGGATATCGTCCGTCCCTCTTCACGCTCAATCAGCTTGTCCGTATCCTCCATCGCCCGGCGCAGACGGTACGAAAGCCGGATGCCGACCGTCGTTTTTCCGCAGCCCATAAAACCGATCAAAACAATGTTCCTCATTTGCCAATATTTCCTTTCAGCTTCTCATAAACAAGCCCGGCTTCCTCTTCCGTTATCTCCACCCGGTTCCACAGTTCATAGGCGATAATTCCCTGATAGAGCAGCATTTTCAGTCCGTTATAAGCCTCTCCTCCAGCTTCCTGCACGAGGCGCATAAAACGCGTCGTAAAAGGTTTGTAGATCAGGTCAAATCCGGTATGTATCTTCTGATAAAAAGCGGCATCTTCGATTACGACATCCTCTTCATGCGGAGCAAGCCCCACCGAGGTGCCCTGAATCGCAAGGAATTTCCGCTCCGGCAGTTTCGGATAATCCGTCAGTAACATCGGCACGATGACCTTCCGGCCAAAAGCGTTGTTGACCTCTTCCGCCACTTTATCCGCCTTTTCCAGCGTCCGGTTCAGCAGATAAACTTTCGCTGCCTTCTGCGCCCCGCACAGATAGGCCACCGCCCGCGCTGCACCGCCTGCACCAAGCAGAACAATCTCCTCACCCTCAATGCGGATACCTTCGCTCGTCATAGCCCGGTACAGCCCGGTCATATCCGTGTTATAGCCCTTATAACCTTCTTCCGTGCGCACCAGTGTATTGACTGCACCAATATGGGACGCCAGCTCGTCTACTTCCACAAGACTTCCTATCACGTCACTTTTATATGGAACCGTTACGTTCATGCCAAGAACATTCAGCGCATAGGCGCCTTTCACCGCTTCCGCAATCCGTCCGTGCTCCACCAGAAAGGGGACATAGACCAGATTATGGCCGCATTTTTCCGCCAGCGTATTATGAATGACCGGCGACATGGTATGCTCCACCGGATTGCCGATCAGACCGCAAAGTCTCGTTTTTCCGTCAATCATTTCCCGACCGCTCCTTTCTCAGCTTCCTCTTATAGAAGAACAATACGATTTTTTCCAGATACCGTTTCAGAACAATCTGTATTTCTTCCTTAGGATGAATCGGTTTGACAAGATAAGTTCTGATACCGGCCTTCTTTGCTCCCCATACATCCGTAAAAAGCTGGTCTCCGACAAACAATGTCGTCTCCGGCGCCGTTCCCATCATTTCCATCGCTCTTTGATAACTCTCCAAAAAAGGCTTGTTTGCCTTATAAATATAGCGGGAACCCACCTTATCATTGAACGTCCTGACGCGGGGTTCCTTGTTGTTCGACAGCAGCATACTCTCATAGCCAATATCCCGCAGCTTTTGAAAAAGAGCAATGCTCCGCTCATCCGCCGGCGCTCCGTGAGGAACAAGTGTATTGTCAATATCAAAGATAACGCCCCGATAGCCCTGTTCATACAGCGCCGCATAATCTATTTCATACGCTGAATCCAGATACACATCCGGATAAAAACGCTCCAACATAAGCTGCCCTCCTGTCATCGCTATGCAGAATGGCCTTCAGGGCATTCTGCGGCGTGAGAAAGGTTCGCTCTGCGAACCGTAGAAGTTCTTGGTGTCTCGTCCTATGACGAGACATCTTTAGAACTTCTTCTCACGCTTGAAAAAAGGCGCCGCCTCGCAGCACCTTCCTTATAAATTCTTCACAATATGATTATACCTTACCGTAAAAATCATCTTAACGATCGTACTGAGCAGCATCAGCAGGATATCCCATAGTAAAAAGGAATAGGCGTTCTGTGTAAATGCCTGATACCATGCTGCCCCCTCCCAGATCTTATTTCCAAAAAAAACGAATAATAAAAGAAACAATGCGATGATCATAAAAAACCAGCGAAAACCATTGGCAATCGTCATCGGCACACTGGCCTTCGCTACGATTTCTTTTTGCTGCTCCGTCATATACAGCTCCTTTCCGGCCAGTCCATCCAACAGGATTTATCCAACAGGATTTTCTGATGTATCCAGTACCTTCTTCAACTCGTCCATAAATGTATTGATATCCTTGAACTCCCGATAGACCGAAGCAAATCTGACATAAGCTACCGCTTCCAAGTCTTTCAGCTTGTTCATGACAAGTTCGCCGATCACCTGACTGGGAATTTCCTTTTCTTCCCTGTTGAAAATATCCGTCTCAATCTCATCGATCAGCTGATTGATCCGGTTTATGCTGATCGGCCGCTTGTGACAGGCACGGAGCACACCGGCTTCTATCTTGGTCCTGTCATACGTTTCCCTGTTATTGTCTTTCTTAATAATGATCAACGGAATCGTCTCAACTTTCTCGTAAGTCGTAAACCGCTTCTCGCATTCATCGCAGACACGCCTTCTTCTGATCGAATTATTATCTTCTGCCGGTCTGCTGTCGATAACTCTTGTATTCTCATGACCACAAAATGGACACTTCATCCCATATCCCCCATTTCTGACACCCAGACGCAGGCCGCCCCGGCATCATTTACTCCAGGGAATTGCCCCGCAATTCTTGGGACGCAGGCCTGTGGCCTGCGTCTTTACCTTACCATAATAAAATTATTATGTCAACCCAAATAATTTTATCCTCTCTTACAGATATCCACGATAATAATATCCGGCCCAATCTGTTTGATATCTTTATAGCAGATCACATAGTCGGGATCGCTGCAGAATAAACTATATAATTTATTATTGCCGGACACGATCAGTTTATAAATCTGTCCCGTGCATTCATCAAATTCAAAATCCGTCACCCTGCCGAGCTTCTGGCAGTTCTTCAGATTAATGACTTCTTTTTTCTTAAAATCCGAAAACAGCATAATTTCTGACACTCTGCTCTTTTTATTATTAAATGCAGAAATGTGCAAACGGTTCCTGTCTTTTTAATCCACTTTCACATAGTCCTTAAAGACATAGCCGATACTGCCGTCCTCCAGCATAATACTGTACCAGTCGCCGCCGGCTTCTACGGAAGTATACTCATAGACTTCGCCCTCTTTGGCCACCTTAATGACATTGGTTCCCTGTGTAGACGGATTATCCCGCACGTTGACATTGGATACAATGGTCAGACTGCCCGCCGGCTGCTGTGCATCCACCAATACATCGACCGCCCCTTCGCCTTCCGGTCCCTGCTCTTCTTCGCCCTCCGAGCCATCTCCTTCTTCTGCTCCAGTCCCTTCTTCTCCTTCTTCGCCGCCTTCGCCTTCTTCCTGCTCGGTCGTCTGCTGCTCTTCCTCTCCGCCTTCATCCTGCTTTTTCACCATCGTAAAGATCAGCACAGCCGCCACCGCTATGATCAGAAAGATCATAACGACCGAAACGATCGCCATAATGCTGTGGTCCTCGTCCTCGTCATCATCGTCGTCATCATCTTCCCACTCTTCATAATACCGCTCCCTGACGGGCTCCGGCCTTCTCTTTCTCACCGGTTCCGGCGCCGGAACGGATTTTCTTCTTCTCTCCTCTTCGTATTCCGATGTCTGACGGGCCTTTCTCCTTTTCTCCGCTTCATATTCCAGCGCCTGGGGAGATTTTCGCATCCTTTCCTCTTCGTATTCAGACGCCTGAGAGGATTTTCTGCTCCGATGCTGTTCCGGCGAAGAACTGCTCTTCCTGCCGCCCCGCATTTCCCGCTCCGTCTCGGACAGGATATTCTGCTCAATATCTTCAATTGGAATATCCGTCGTTTCCTCTTCCCTCACTGGAACCTTTTTCACGCTCTCCGGTTCTCCACCGACCATACTGCCGCATTCCGGACAGAATTTTACACCTTCCCGTAAGATTGCACCGCATTCCGGACATTTGCGCTTTCTTACTACTTTCCAGCCGCACTGGTTACAGAATTTATCCGTATCCAGCAGACTTGCTCCACACTTTTTACACTTCATGGTATGCCACCTCTTTTGTTACTGTTAAGAATTTTATATATGAATATACAAAACATATGAATAATGTACCAGAAATAACGCCCTTTGTAAAACATTTTTTAGATTCATGAATAATTCCGGCTCTTTCGCACATCCTTTTTAGAAAGAACAGGCGATTACGAAAAGTCAGGCCGGACAGGCTTTTCGTAATCGCCTGATAAAAAGAATGATGAAAGGGGCATAACGATATTATGGTTCAGGGA
>CAMWXB010000109.1 GCA_947178125.1 uncultured Lachnospiraceae bacterium
TTTTGTATAGTAATTTTCGAAAATAATTGCTTTTTATGGGAAAAATGTATATAATAAATTATAACATAATGTAAAAGGAGGTATAGCGTATGAACACTATAATTACAATCGGCAGACAATTTGGTTCCGGCGGGCGCGAGATTGGGGAAAAACTGGCGAAACATTTCGGTATCAAATATTATGATAAGGAACTTTTAACAAGGACCGCAAAAGAGAGTGGATTTTGTGAAGAAATGATGCACAATCACGATGAGCGGCCGACCAATTCCTTTCTCTATAATCTCGTAATGGATACTTATTCTTTTGGATATAATTCCTCTGCTTTTGTAGATATGCCAATCAGCCACAAAGTATTCCTGGCACAATTCGATACGATCAAGAAAATTGCAGATGAGGGTCCCTGTGTTATCGTTGGAAGATGTGCGGACTACGCTTTGAGCGAATACAAGAACTGCCTGCATGTTTTTATCCATGCGGATGAGAAAAGCAGGATAAAACATATTATGGAAAAACATGGGGATGTCACGACAGAACAAAAAGCAAGAGATATGATGATCAAGAAGGATAAACAGCGGCAGAGTTATTATAACTATTATTCTTCCAAGAAATGGGGCCGCGCCGACAGTTATGATTTATCCATTAACAGCAGCATTCTCGGTGAAGACGGTACTGTGAAACTTCTGATTCAATATATTGAAGATTTTGAGGCAAGAAAACAATAATTTAGAGAATTTCTCCGGTTTGTGCCGCCCAGCCATACAAAACAGAAAAATCAGGAGTTCTCAATATGCAAAAGACAGATAATCTGCAAAAGCGTTATGCCATATATTGTCGTGTTCTTACGGCAGGATTGTTGATAATATTTATTACTTTTCTGCCGTATTTGGCGGATTACTATATTTTACAGCCCTCGGATACAGTTCTTGATTATTTTTCCCAAAATTCTGTTAACAGATATTATAGTTTTGAGACCGTTATCGTTATGTTGGCGGTCGCTTCCGTATGGTGTATCAGCGGGAGAGTGGGAATAGCCCTCTTCATTCCTTCAATGCTGTTTCTGCTGTTATCCTATGCAGGCAGTATCAAATACGCCGCCTTGAACGAACTGTTCCGGCTCAGTGATTTACGGCTTGTGGAAGCGGCAGGCATTGCAACGCGCTACCTTAGTCTAAAATTCACTTCGACACAGATTATGATAGCTGTTACAATTCTGCTTCTGTGTGCCTGCGGGTTTGTATCAGACAGATTTTGCAGAAAATACCCACTTTTTCAGAAAAAAGAGGAAAAGTACCAAAGAAAAATTTATGTACTGCGGATTTTTTGCGGATTTGTCTGTCTGGCGGCAATGTTCCGGTATGGAGGACATTTTATAAGAAGCGAATACAGTATGGAATTTATTGACAGCGCTTCCGTTACCAACACCAGAAATGACAGATATATTCTTTATAATTTTTTGAAAAATGATAATCTGGCCGATATTGATATAGCTCATGCAGAAAACAGTTACCGTTTTTTTCTGGATAACCCTGCAGTAAACGACTGCGTGACTGAAAGCGGGCGGTTTCCCAATGTAATTGTTATCATGAATGAATCATGGTGGAATACGGACAATATATCTGGCAATTCAGTCACCTTTTCATCCGACCCGATGGAATCTTACCATAGACTTGCCGAAAACTGCTCTGCAGGTGAACTTTCCACCAATATTTTCTGTGGCGGCACAATCGGTTCTGAGACGGAATTTTTGACCGGACTCAATATAAAATACTGTAATTCCTTCATGGGAATTGCTACAGAGATACAAGAACACAAGGTTCCCTCCATTGTGGATTATTTTAATGCACTGGATTATGATACGATTGCAATCCATCCATATGATGGCCGTTTTTATGGCAGAAACAGAATTTATCATTCCCTGGGTTTTGATAAAACAATCTTTGAAAAAGATATGTTCTATACGGATACTTATTCCTGCTATATTTCTGATGAAAGCCTTGCCAGACAAATCATTAAGGAATGTGAAGAAAACAGAGGTACGCAGAAGTTCATTTACGCGGTATCCATCGGAAATCACATAAGAGGGTTGGATGCCGAACATATCTTTAACGAAAATTATCCTTATCCCATTTCTGTAACGCTGGACGGTGACTTAGAGCAGGAAGCCTATACGGACCTGGTAAATTATATAAACGGAATTTATCTGGCAAATGAGGCATTTGCACAGTTGGTATTCTATTTTGAACAGCAGGAAGAGCCGACAGTGTTGGTAATGTATGGCGATCATATGCCCGGGTTTTCAAAAGAAGTCCTGACGCTGCTTCAACTGGACGGCACTGATTCGGAAAATCAGCGGCACCAGTATGCCGTTCCTGTTCTAATGTGGAGTAATTTTGAAACGGACAGGGTGGCATTTGACGGTGAAAATATCGGTTATCTTTCACAAATGCTACTTGAATATGCGAATCTTCCAGAGTCGGATATGACACGGATCCTTAAATATCAAAGAGAAATCTTTAAGACCAATACAGGTAACATTGTGATTGACTGCCTTGGTCATCCAATTGAATCATATAATGAGGAGCAGATAGAAGCCATACGTCATTTTAAGGTTGTGAGTTATGATATTTTACATGGTTCCAGTCCGCTGCGGGACAGGGTATGGCAACCATATGACTGAACCATTCACTAATTGCCAGAGATTAAGAAAAACATCATGGCTCCTTTTGGGAATGTTTTTCCCGTAGTCTGACTTTATCGGCTGCTGAACGTCTCCGTTCATCCTCCAGCGCCGCATAGTGCTTTTTGGTCGTGTTGACATCTTTATGACCGAGCACATCCGCTACCAGATAAATATCGCCTGTCTCCCGGTAAAGAGAAGTGCCATAGGTACTGCGCAGTTTATGCGGTGTGATCTTTTTCAAGCTCGTAACGGTAGAAGCATATTTTTTTACCATGTTTTCCACTGCCCGGACGGACATTCTGCGCTGTTGCATGGAAAGGAAGAGTGCATGTTCATGGCCTGTCTGGGGAATGATATGATGCCTTTCCTCCAGATAATCCTTTAAAGCATCTTCAACTTCCTCACCAAAATAAATAACAGCCTCATAACCGCCTTTCCGGCGTATTTTAATGCCATTGTTCTTGAAATCGACATCTTCCAGGTCCAAGCCGACGCATTCCGATACACGGATACCCGTGCCAAGCAAAAGCGTCAGAAGCGCAATATCCCTCGTTTTGGTCACTTGATGAAAACGCTGCTGGGCCTTCGTCAGATTGGTTCCGTCCTCGACCTGATCCAATAAAATCGCCACTTCATCGGCATCCAGCCGAACGATTTCTTTTTCATGCAGCTTGGGAAGCGGAACGAGTACTGCAGGATTCTTCTGAATCAGTTCCGCTTCAAAAAAATAAGAATAGAAGCTTCTTAAAGCTGCCAGCTTTCGCTTTTTGCCCCGTTCATCATTCGTATAAATCTTATCGTCCTTTTCATAATAAGACAAGTATTCCAGATATTCCTCAATATCTTCCCTTGTGACCTGTTCCAATATGGAAAGCGGAAATTCTGTAATGTCCAACTTAGCGCAATAGGAATTACGGTCATGCAGATACTCAAAAAAAGTCCGGATATCATAGGCATAGGCAAGTCTTGTCCGAGCGGAAGTGTATTCTGTAATCCCGCGGAAGAACTGCCTGCAGAAGGGCGGAAGCGTATCCAGTACAGCCCGCATCTTCTGAATGTTATTGATATTCTGCTGGTCATGGTAATTGTTATTATTCTTACTGTCCATAAATAACACCTTTCTGTCATTCACAATAGGGAAGAATCGCTCTCCGGAGACATTCCTTTTTCCCATTCCGCAAGACCGCCCTGAATGGCTGTGAACATACGCTCTTTGACGCCGGGCGCATCCAGATTGATTCCCCGGAGAAGTTCTTTCACATATTCCCGTTTCGTATGCCCATCTGCAGGGCAGGGGCTTTTGACGACCGGTAACTCGTATTTATGTATAAAACCAATGACATCCGCTTCCTTCATATAGATGAGCGGCCTGATCACGGTGAGGTCCATGCGGTCCAAATAAGTTACCGGACGGAACGTGTGAAATCGCCCTTCATAGATCAGGGACATGAGCATCGTTTCCACGACATCATCCTTGTGGTGCGCATAGGCTACTTTATTGCAGCCGGCTTTCTTTATGGCATCGTTCAGCGCACCTTTCCGCATCTTTGCGCAGAGAGAACAGGGATTGCTTTCTTTTCTATCCTCAAAGATAATTTTGCCGATATCCGTCTTTACGATATGATAGGGGATTTCCAATTCAGCGCACATCTTCGCAATTTCTTCCAGATTCAGATTTTGAAATCCCAAATCGACTGTTATCGCCTGTAAGGTGAACGGTTCCGGATAAAAACGTTTGAGACCATGCAGGGCATGGAGCAGTGTCAGACTGTCTTTTCCGCCTGAAATCCCTACCGCAATATTGTCTCCGGCTTCAATCATATGATAATCATCCACAGCTTTCCTTGTAATGCTGAGAACCTGCTGTAACTTCATAGTAAACTCCCTGCCTTTCCCAACCTATTATACCTGGAATTTCTGTTTTTTTATATGATTTTTCAAAAAAAATTTAGAAAAATAGCAGAAAAACAATACAGATCATTAAAAAAATGATATACTGAAAATAATCGGTTAGAATATGCACCTGGCCGGAGATTATAAAGGAGGCATCGTTATATAAATGAAATTCAGATTTAACAAAAAATATTTATATTGGGGATTGGTTGGAGCCTTTTCCATTATAGCGGGAATCCTTTTCTATTATATACTTTTTCATAACGAGAACTTGTCAGCGGCAGTTGACTCTTTTATCAAAATTTCCATGCCGATCATAGACGGCCTGGTTCTGGCCTATCTGATCACACCAGTTCTGAATACGATTGAGCGCAAAATCGTAAGACCCCTTTATGAAAAAAGCAAAGTTCCTATGACGAAGAAGAGTAATAAGCGGATTCGCGGATTTTCCATCTTAATTACGCTTGTTGTCATTTTCGTCGTTGCATACGAATTTTTTTCGCTGATCATTCCTGAACTGATCCGAAGCATTCAGAGCATTATTTTCCAGTTTCCTATGTATGTCAGCAATCTGGCATCCTGGGCGGCCGGCCTTCTGGAAAATAATCCGGAACTGGAAGGGATTTTTAATGATCTGTTCAATAAATCCTCAACAATGCTGACAGATTTCTTAAATACAACAGTGCTGCCGAAGGTCAATGCACTGCTGATTTCTTTATCTACTGGCGTGATCGGTTTTTTTAAAGCCATGTGGAATTTTATTATCGGTTTTATTATTTCTATTTATATACTTGGCAGTAAAGAAACTTTTGCCGGACAAGCCAAAAAAATTGTTTATGCTTTTTTTGACCAGCCAACTGCGAATCAGGTCATATCGAATGTCCGTTTTATCCATGCCACTTTTGGCGGCTTCATCAGCGGCAAGATTGTAGATTCGATCATTATCGGCATTATCTGCTTTGCCTGTACGAGCATTATCGGTACACCATATGCAATACTGGTCAGCGTCATCATCGGTGTGACCAATATCATTCCGTTCTTTGGCCCCTGGCTCGGAGCGATTCCGAGCGCCATGCTGATTTTAATGGTCAATCCGTTGCAATGCCTGTATTTTGTCATTCTGATTTTAGTTATCCAGCAGTTTGACGGTAATATATTAGGGCCTAAGATTTTAGGTGACTCCACAGGATTGTCCGGTTTCTGGGTCATCTTTTCCATCACAATTTTCGGTGGACTATTCGGTATTCTCGGTATGGTCGTTGGCGTTCCGATTTTTGCAGTGCTGTACGCGGGCTTTAGGGCGCTGGTCAACAGACAGCTTGCTAAAAAAGATCTTCCTACAGAAACGCAGCCATATCTGATGGTCGGTTCCATTACCGAAGAAAATTCTTTTGTGGAATATGTTCCTGAAAAAAAGAAAAAGAAATCCCAGAACGGAAAACAAAAAGACCTTAAAGAAATTTTGAAAGAAAAGCTTCCAAAAAAGAAATAGGAGAGCAGTGTTAATCATGAAATTCTTAATACAGCGTGTCACAGAAGCAAAAGTGAGAGTCGATTCAGAAGTCATCGGGCAGATTCAAAAAGGTTTTCTGGTTTTTATCGGAGTCAGTCAGAGCGATACACAGGAAATTGCGGACAAAATGGTTCATAAATTGTTAAATCTCCGTATTTTTGAAGATGCAGAAGGAAAAACAAATTTAAATCTGGATGCCGTAAATGGCAGCCTGTTACTGATATCACAATTTACGCTCTATGCCGACTGCCGGCATGGCAACCGGCCTTCTTTCATCAATGCGGGAAAACCGGATATGGCCAATGCTCTATATGAATATATCATTGCAAAATGCAGGGAAACTGTTTCAAACGTACAGCAGGGAGCATTTGGTGCCGACATGAAAATCTCCCTTATCAATGACGGACCATTTACCATTATGCTTGATTCGGATGAGATATAAACTCAGATGAAATATAAATTGAGAAAAAACGGAGGTCTCCCTTTATGATCAAAGTATTCATATTGCTGGTCCTGTTTGTTGTAATCGTGTATATATACACAATTGCGAAATTAAAAAAGAATAGAGAAAAAACACAGAATATAGACTCTGTTCAAGATTTTCATGACAATTACCAGCACCTGATCGCAAGACGGCAGATGCCGGATAAAACAAGGCTGCAGCAAAACAAATCGGAGCACTATAAAAAATATGTAACAAAATACAATAGTTCCGAAGATTATCGGGAGAAATGAACATAGTTTCTATTTTCGCAATTCTTCTATGATATCCATTTTGGAGGTAAAGAGGGCGTTCTCCATCGCCATTTCCAGACAATTCTGTTCCGGAGGCGTCACCTTTACCGTCATTTGTAGCGCTTTCTGCAGAACAAGTCCGAAAAGAAGAGGCCATTCCTCAGGGCTCTTACAATAACCGGTCACTTTATTTTTGATCAATTTCCAAAAATCCCTGTATTCCTTTACCATCTGCTCAGGATTGATTTCATTCCACATTTTATAATTTTCATTGCCTATCATATCGACAGATTGCTTCACAAGCTCTTGAATATCCGGCAAAGGTCTTGACGGTTCAAGCTTCTGACAAATACCTGCAGCCAGATTCCATATAGAGTTCTGGTCGGAGAGCAGAGGCCTGTTTATGCTTTCTCCCATATAAAAGTTCTTACCATCTTTTGTCTGCACTGAAAATAATTCCGGGCTTTTCCCATCCAATCTGGCTTTTTCCCATGCAGAGACCTGACACACAAACCCCGCGAGGCCGCTTGACCATAGAAGAACCGCTTTCGCGTTGATCCTTCCATCAGGCTCCGTAAATGCTTTTATGAGCATATTCCAAATGTCTTCAGCGCCTGTTTTTGCACCAATCAGTGGGTCTTGTCCGCGGGCTTCTCCAAGTTGTCTATAAAATGCCTGTTCAAAATGCCCAGCGGCCGTAGGCTGATTATCGTTCGACGTATTTGAAGCTTCTGCTTTGTCATTGTTTTTCGCCTGCCCTGTTTGAACTGCCGGATTCGTGATATCCGTATCTGTCTGGTTTATAATATATTTGTTGTTATGATTGCGACTGTCAACATCATTATCCTGTATTACATTCATAGACGCCTGCATCTTATCAATTTTACGGTTTCTTATTAACAGTTTGATACAATCTATCAGACCAAGTACGATGAAAATGGATGCAATAAATATGAGAAGTATCATGTAATATGACTGATTCTGGGAAAAATTATCCTGTATTTCAGAAAAAAAGATGACAAGCAGAAATAAGAATCCATTATATATCCATATTTTTTTGATTCGTTCCCTTACATATTTTTTTCGTTCTTCAGCGTTCAAACTGGGGTCGATTTTCAAACCATCGCCATAAAGGAAGCGAAATAGAAATTGTCTGGAATCATCCGATTTGTGCATATTGTTTTTCATTTGTATGAACCTTGTGTATTCATATTCGTTTTCAGAAAGAACCCAGAAAACAGGCCATTCCAGAGCCAACTATTCGTTAAACTTGTGTTTTGCGCATAGTTGTATGTCGAATACAAGTACTTCCATTTCTTTGCATATTTTAATGAACATCATATTAAGTATCATCATATCACAGGTATTCTTTCATTTCAATGGGATGACATTTCTTTATTCAGCATCTTTATTGAGTTTCTGCATCCATTCTGGATTTATTCCATATACGAATTCATATAATAAGGTATGATCAAATGCTCACCATAAGTAATGACATCACTTTGTAAATGATTCATTGCTTTAACTTCCTGAATGTAATCATTTATTGAGCGATAATGTTCCATATCCATATATTTCTCTGCAATCGACCAAAGTGTATCCTCACTGGAAACGGTGATGCTCGTATAATATTTATAAGAAACCTGATCGGTATTATTTTTGGCATTGGATAAAAAGCCATTGATTCCGATAGAAAATATGATGACAAGGCATACCGTCATGATTGACATGAGAAATTTCCGGCGCAGTTCCATCTTTCTTCTGATTCTGTTATTTCTGATTCTTGTTTCGCTTCTGTTATTCGCCATTCTACGGTTATTCATATAAAATGCCTTCTTTCGTTTGTTCTGAAGAATTTCGCCTTATGCGTGTACACGTCATCAATTAATTGCATAAATGAAATACACAAACATATGTTGCGAACATTCGTTCTTTTTCTTGATTATACAGAACATACTTTCGATTGTCAATTCTTTTATGGAAATTTTTCGAACAAATATTCTGAATATATG
>CAMWXB010000110.1 GCA_947178125.1 uncultured Lachnospiraceae bacterium
AGCGAAAGCGTGCCTTCAAAGGAACCATGCACCGGACGGACCGCCGGCTGAAGTGCATCTCCTATACAAAATTATAAATGATCACCTGCTCCGCGCGGAAATCCTCGCCTTCATAACTGCCGTTCATCAGGACCGAGTTCCCTTCCCGAATATCGGACAATGTACCTGACCGGTCCTCCACATCGGAATCTCCGTTGACGCCGCCGTTTTTGACGGTACGCACGATATATTCTGTATCCTCCGAAAAATATACGGTGATCAACTCATCATCGGGTCCCTCTTCCGCATAACTGACAGCGACATCATTTCCGTCCTCCGTAGTATAAGTATAAACTTTGCTGACGACCATGCTGTCCTCTCCAACGCTTCTTACACTTCCTTTCAATTCGTTTCCGTCCTGCGACTGACCGCTCCCGTCCGGTGTCTGTTCCATCGTTTCAGAATCCATTTCCTCTTTCATGTCTTCTTTTTGATCGTCCTTCTGTTCCTGCCTGCCGTCATCGCTCTGCTGACCGCTCTCGTTCTGTGCTGCATTCACATCCGCCGAGGCTTCAATCCTGATAATCTCATCTTCCTGGCCTTCCGCCTTTCCGCCTGCCTCTGCACATCCGGTCATCGTGCACATCAATCCGAACGCCCCAAGTAATACTGCCAATTTTCCTGCTTTCATTCTGTTTTTCATTGTTTCATTCTCCTTCTTCGGTATTTTTTTATAAATATAACAAACCAGTCTCTAAGAAATCTTTAAAGAAAGAATTTCTTTTGCCGTAATTGTGGTATAATAGACGCAGGCCTATCGTCCAGCGTCACGCAGGCCATATAAACTATACTAATGGAGTGATCTTTATGTTATTGCTAAAGGCAAATTCAGAGATTCAAAAAACTTTTGGAAAATTGATCAAGACAATGAAGGCTCCTGTTGCATGGAACGATGTTCTTGTTATATCGAACAACAGCCTCATCCTTGCCGGGGACGTCCGTTCCCTGATCTTTAATTTCGATAACAAAAAGACTCATACAAGCATCATCGAAGTTCCTGAAGAAGGCATACGCCTGCAAAGCATGCCTGCAGATTATATCTTGAACAACGTCATGAATATGGCATTGTATGCTTTTGGAAAATGGGGTGTTATCACCGGACTTAAAGTAGATAAAGACTATGCCGACCTTAACGCGCTGTTTGCGGACGCACTCCGCCCGGTCGGGATAGAGCCGGGATTTACTAAAGATAATTTCCGCTTTTTTAAAGCCGGCGTACAGATTACCTACGAAGATACACTCCTCGCCATTTTAAGACTTTTGAAACAGGAAGGAAAGTTACAGGAAAAACAGAGTCTGGTAACTTCGGAACTTCCCCAGCAGGCAGGGGAAGATTCCAAAACCGACGCATCCAAAGAAAATAAGTCCCAGCCTGAAAGCCCGGATATAGAGGATTTGGAAGATGACTACTATAAGCTTGGACTCTGGCATAACATGCGCTGGAAAAAAACGTTCAATGTTTTTCAAAAAGCTGCTTCTACCGAAGCGGATGCCGCTAAATCCAGAATCGGCAATAATTTTTACCTGACGAATTATCTCTGCCCGAAGTGCAGCGAAAAACTGTATATGGGAGTCTATCCGGCTGGCAGGGAATTGCTGATCGATACAGACGAGGGGCGCGTTTTTATGGCACGGGCTTACGCCTGCAATTCCTGCAATACTTTTTATACACCCTGCCCCAAAAAACTGCTGCAGGAGGGAGACGTATACCGCTTGAAATTTGACGAGGACAGAACTGCTTTTGAGGATTATCTGGATGTTCTCGGCCGTACGGCTGAACGGACTTCCAATTCCAATTTCAACGAGTTCGAGCGCGAACGGAATCGTCCCCGTCGGCAAGCGGACGATAAAACAACGGAAAATCTGGATCCTCATACAGCATCCGATTCTCCTTATATGTCGGAAGCCAAAAGCTTAAAGGAACACCTCGCAAGCCGTATCAAATCCGGCTCGAAAAGCCGGGATGCGAAGGCGCCTGAAACACCGCCGGCACAGGATGGCAGAAATGAAGCCAAAAGCGCTCCCACAAAGCCGGATTCTTCCGACAGGAAAGCGGCTCCGGCAAAACCGGCTCCTTCAGCTGAAAAAACGGCTCCCGCTAAACCCGCTCCTTTGGCTGAAAATGCGGCTCCCACTAAACCCGCTCCTTCGGCTGAGAAAGCTGCTCCTGCGAAACCTGCTCCTTCCGTTGAAGCAGCTGCTCCCGTAAAACCAGTACAGCCCGAACCGGCCCCTGTACCGGCGGCTTTCCGCCTTGCGGGAAAAACTACCGATGAATTAAGAAATATTCTGGCGTCCCTGGAACGCCAGCAGGCGCATGCCGCTCCGGAACAGGCAGATGGTGACAGCTATCGAAAGTTCGTAGAAAACGCTCTGGCGGAAAAACTGACCGCAAAATACGACGCACGCGTCAGAACGCTGAATAACCTGAACGCCAGACAGCTTTCCGACTTAAAGACACAGATTGGAAAGGAATCCGTTCTTTCCGAAGAAAAAAGGGAACGATATATACGGGAAATCAACAGCCGTCTCTTTCAGGAAGAAGAAAAAGCTCTCATACAGAAAATAGAGTTGAGCAAGAACAGAAGTTATGCGGATATCGAACGCATGATAGAAGATATCGAAAAACGCAACCTTCCGGATGACCTGAAGAAAGAAGCCGTCCAAAAACTTCGTGAAATTCAGGCAGAGCGCGCCAAGCAGGAAGTAGACCACCTGATCAACCATATGCCGCTTCATATGGACAGAAAACAGCTTGCCGTATATATGGACAAAATCGGCCAATATCAGGGTGTGGATATCACACCATACCGTCAGCAGCTGGAACAACGCAAAAACATGGCGGAAAAAGAAGAAATAACCGCTATGATAAAACGCGGCGGCAAGAAAGAGCGGAACGCATTATGGAATCTGTATGAGCAATTACAGAAAGCAGACTTTAAAGAAGAAAACAAAGCGCCTTTTCTGGAAAAAATATACGCAAAAATTCGGAAAATGGACGAAGAAAAAATCGAACAAATCTGTCCGAGCATCGTAAACCTCTCTTTTGCAGAAGGCTTAAAGGCTCACGACCGAATCAGCCAGGGCATGTTCCTGCCAGAATTGAAAGTCAATACACTGGAAATGATCGAAAGACGCCTTACCCGGCTCAAGACGGACGAAAGCGTCCAGCTGATGCGGAAACTGAAACGCGATCTGGAAGAAGAACTGCCGGACTGCACCGATTTCTACTATTATAACGCGCGAGAAGAAATGAAACGAACTTCGGACACTTACGCCAATACTTCCGTGCAGGCCGATTTATATGGCGAAGAAGAAAAGCTGGAATCCGAAAACAATCGTGATGCCATGCTGTGTGCCATTAACGGTTATGCCGCACAAAGGGGCCCTTATGAGTATCCGCTAATGGTCTGCGATGCTTCCCGGAGCCGGAACGGCAAAGAAGGTTTTGTCCTGACACCGGACCATATTTTTTACCATACGCTTTTCAGTTCAGGCGTCATCAACATACCAGACATCGAAAGGATACAGCCGGGCAGAAAGCTGTTCGGAAAAGGAATCTATGTAAAGTGCGACGGTCAGAAGGAAAAACTTCCAAACCATGTACCGACCCAGGACTGGGACGCTTTTGCGGCAGTTCTGAATGATTTCGTGACCTATCTCCAGGAACGGCCGGAATCCAGAAGCATTGAATATATGGCCAAAGAAACACATGATGTAAAATGTTGTTACCGCTGCGGCTTTGTCTACAAGACCGGCAATGTCTGTCCAAAATGCGGAAGTAAAATGAATCGATAGCATATAGGAAACGTTCCATGCAGTTCCCGGAGAAACCGAAACAATTCCGGGAACTGCGGCATTATACGGAATTGTTTCAGGATTTCTGAAATCGCTTTTTTATCATTCCAATTATTTTATTGAACAATAATGCCGTATAATACGATAGTACGAACATCGGAACAATCAAAACCAAATACAGGACATTATCCTCTATATATAATCCCAATGCGGGCAATAGTTTATGAAGCATCAGCGGCATACTCCATACAAATAATCCGTGTATCAGATAGATATAGTAGGAAACCTGACCATATGCTTTCAAAATCTTTATCATTTTGCTTTTCCCAAAACTAACGTTACCATGTTCCTCAAGAAACAGCATCCATCTTATCAAATGATACGTCAGCAGCCCCATGATAAAAGGGACCATAACAAAGGTCAGTTTCCATCCTGAAAAGAATACGAACAGAAGCAGGAACGCATCCAGAATACATAAAATTTTTTCTATTACCACATTCTTTGTCTCTTTTTCAAAATAAAGTGACACCCCAAGCAGAAAACATCCCATCTGATTAACAAAACTAAAATAGACAAATTCATTATTTTTCAGCGCGGCATATCCGTGTTTTCTTCTTGTCAACAAGTACAAACCGACAATACAGACACAAGCCGCCGCTTCTGCAATCCACGGTATATATTTTACAAAAGACTGTTTCCTTTGCGCCATGAATTTGTACAAAAACGGCACTGCAAGATAAAACAGGGCAATTGTTCCCAGGAACCATCCCCCTCCTGAAACATTATTATTACAAAAGGGTAAAAGCCCATGCAGTAACAGAAGATTACACAGAATAGATAATGGCTGTCTATTAGTAGCAAATCCAATATTCATATCCAGAAAAGCCAGTGACAATGTATTCAGAACATATGCCAGAAAAATAGCCGCATACCATCCCGGAATAATTGCCATAAGTCTCTTTTTATAAAATTCCCGCTTCGCGTGCGGCCGCCCTGCCAGACGTTCATAGGACATCATGGATGTCATGCCTGATATAACGAAGAACATCTGACATCCCATTTGCCCAACATCAAATACTCCCAGCCATATATTCAATCCATCGAACTTCTGTCTGGAATGCACCAGGATAATCATCCAAATGGCAATTCCCTTTAAAATGTCAAACGTCAATAAATGTTTATTACGAATAGTTTCCAACATGGTCAAATACTTTCCTCTCACCTGTACAATTATGGCAATTGTTCTAATTTTGCAGATATTCAATCAGCTTCCTTACATACTCATCGCTATGTTCATGTAAATACTGGCCATGCCCCATATTTTCAATTTCAACTTCAATCAGATCAGGCAGATATTTTTTTAACAAAGCGGCACTTTTCCTTGGATATTGTTCTTCTGAACCTCTCCAGAACAGAACCGTTCCTTTGTAACTTTTTAATTTTTCAGAAATGCTATACTTATACACAAATTCGCATGCATTTTTTATAGTACCTGAAGTAATGTCCGGATAAAGCATTTCAATAATACTGTTGTTATCTTTTCCCATAACAGCGTCCATCATAAATTTAGGAATCTTCTTTCCCTTCTGTATTCGCTTTATCGCTTTGCAGAAGATATACTCATATGGTTTCGTCAACAAGCCCATTTTTACCAAAAATGCCGCATCCAAATGTGTTTTCGCGACATTGACATTTCCCCTTCCTATTATTTCCACGGCCATTGTTGCTCCCATAGAAAAGCCCGATAAACAATATACATTACCGGATAAATTATTTATGATATAATTCTCTATTTCTTCACAGTTCTTCCCAAGGCTGACAAGTTCATCCGTCCGTTCACTGTGACCGTCCACCTCTGCCAATATCACATAATAATCTGACAACTGTCCTAAAATCGGTTCATAACAAAGCATTGCCGTAGAAGCCATTCCATGTATAAACAGTATTGACTTATTATCTTTATTTCCAAAACACAGGAAATTCATAGCAGCTCTCATCTCCATGACAAAATTCCAAAACGCCGCTTTTTTGCCGGCTGTTCAATCTGCATTTATTATATCCGTATAGACAACCCTTGTAAAGCTGTACAATGCGATATTGGATATGATAAAATAGTAATAAGATATGAATTATATTCAGCACAATTACGAAAGAAATTCCTCATAATAAGGAGGCACGCTATGGAAACAATCTTATTTGAAGCATTAAAATTCATAGGAGTCAGTGCCGCCGGCGGCCTTACATGGGATGTTATGAAAGGGACCGGAAGCAAGCTTCTTGCTAATTTTAAAAAGCACTTCGTAAATACCAGACATTTTAAAAATAAACGCCAGGCAGAGGACTTTTTTAAAGATATTTCTTCTAAAGAATCTTTGAACAAAAGACATCCTTTAGAAGATATCTGGTCGGTCTACGATAATTGTACAGGCAGCGAAGCGTCCGATTCGTTTAAAACGGAATTTATTGACTGGCTCAAAAAACATGAGGAGGATTTACAGCGTCTGGGAAAAGATACCGGACCGAAAAAAGGCATTTTTATTCGGAAGCAGATCAATAAAGGAAATGCCCAGGTCTCACACATCGTAAATCAATACAATTATGGAGAAAACGGAAATAGAAAATGAACTTACAGATAAATAAAGGCAGCGCAAATACACAGAATATCGAAAATCAATATAATTACCCTCCTACGACTGACAGAGGAACCGCATTTGTTCCGATTTCGGACTGCAGAGAAGAAAAATATTATACTGAAATCAAAGATTCTTTATATTATCCACCGGAATATCTGGATAAGATCATTTCCACTCTGGAAACAGAACACAGTATTTTAATCCAGGGAGAACAGGGCTCCGGGAAAAGCATATTATCTTTTAAAATAGCCGAACAGATGAAATCGCAGGAATACATTACATCGGCGTATTATCTGAATCCTCCCAGTGACTGGAATACGATCAAGCAATGGGTACAGTCTGTACATTTTCAGGAAAAAATAACTCATAATGAGGGCATTCACCTTTGGATCATTGATAATCTGCATAAAATTGCCGATGCGATAGAAGACTTTCCTGACTCTTCTATCTGGGGAGCCGATTATTGTATCTGTTGTACAAGAGATTTGAATCGCATACCATCGGAGGACGATGTATATTATAAAATAGCTTTGTCTAAAAAACAGATATTCCGACACAAGATTGATGAGAAGATATTTCTTGAATGCTATAATACAATGTCTGACAATAAAATCGGACGACATGAATCGGACTACTTGTACCGCTACATAGGCGGAAATCTGGCCCTGCTGAAATATATCATAACAAACGGAAATCTGCCGCACTCTCTGACAGATTGGTCAAAAGGGCAATTCATAGATTTTCACAACATCTATTTAAATTATTTTGGTTTTGAAACGACAAACCGGATTACTCAGGGAAATCTGGACGATATTCTAAAAATGTTATTTTTATCACAGCTTGACTTTTCCATTCCACTTTATTTACAATGCGATGCCTGCCAGACAGTGCTAAAGAATTTCTACTTTGAAATCGCAAATAAGGAACTGGAGATGGAACACACATCATTAGCAGAATTGCTTACGGTCTGTATTTGCAAAGAGCATCGGCTTAACTATCTCAGCGCTTTTACAGACTGCATACATTGGACATTATCGAATCTGGTAAATCACAGGCTTGAGGAGCGGGAACAGACAAGGCAGATCAACAGATTTCTTCAATTGTTGTACAGCTATCAATTTGTTCTGAATCAAGAACAGACATTGCAAGAACTGCTGTCTTATGATGAATGCTTAACAGATTTTTTATCGAAAAATGTCTGTTGTATTCTGCCTTCAACATGGAAGAAGATTACGGAAATTGCAGATGAGGATTCAAAAATAAATGCTGTTTTTCATAAATTTGCCACATCAGCGCAATTTATTGACACGATCTGTTTGAATTGTGATTACGATCTTCGATTCTTTAAAGACAGTTTATCTCAAACCGAACTGGCGGAAGTGGAAACGCAGCTGTTGTCCCGTGTTACGGATTTAATGGAGTCCATTGTAAAAAATGGAACAGAAGTCCATCTTATGCATCTTTTGCTTTCCCTATCCGAAGAAGCTGCCATTGCATTCATCGAACAGATACCATCCCATGATCTGGTGCGCCTGCTCTCCGGCAATAATAACGGCTTATCTCTATATGCCCGCTATTATTCTTTGTTAGGTGATGAAGTGCAAAATATTTTAGACACCAAAATAGCAACGGATGATTATAGATATATTCTTATGACCAGTGCATCCATATGTGGCTTTCTTTCTTTGCTGGCAGCCGCAGCGGATTCACTCAGGAAGGAACTATGCCGCCTGTTAACGGCAGATAATCTGTCCGACAGATTAATTCAAAATACGACAGAAAAAAATTATTCTATTGGTACGCTTGGTCTGCTATTGAGAGAACTGAAAAAGAAGTCAGAAGAGGTTGTGATGTCTTTTGAAAGCGCAATCGGTGTTAAGAGATATGAGAAACTTTTACAAGCTCAGGGCAATATTCTGGTATTAGCACGTTTAACTCAATATTCCTCGGCTGAAATGCAAATTGAGCTCTCCAGGATGCTGCAATCCAATCCTCAACTGATACAGACTCTACTGGATAGAACGATAAATGAAGGACATTCTATCGGTACCTTAGGCTTGTCCATCAGAGAACTGAAACGAACATCAATGAACGCTCTGACGGCCTTTGAAGATGCAATTGGTGTTAAGGGATATGAAAGGCTTCTACAGGCTCAGGGAAATATTCTGGTATTAGCAGTTTTAACTCAATATTCCTCGGCTGAAATGCAAATTGAGCTCTCCAGGATGCTGCAATCCAATCCTCAACTGATACAGACTCTACTGGATAGAACGATAAATGAAGGACATTCTATCGGTACCTTAGG
>CAMWXB010000111.1 GCA_947178125.1 uncultured Lachnospiraceae bacterium
CTGGATAGATTATACCATTCATTCTATATGTCTATCAAATGGGGGATGAGGCAAACAGTGCAGGAAAATGAAAATATAGAGGACAGACTGCTTATACTGTTGCGGCAGAAGGGAACACATTCTGCAAGAAGCCTTTCTTTAGAACTTGGCATTTCTGAAAGGCAGGTACAAAGATTTCTCAAACAATTAAAGTCTGCAGGTACCATTGAACGTATCGGTGCTAACCGCAACGGAAAGTGGATCGTGCACGGATAAGGATGTCGTAATAAATGTCGTAATAATGTCGTAATAAAACATCAATTTAACCGATAAGGAACCTGTTTTATGAAACAAAGACCCGAATATAACAATATATTAATTGGGAAATTTGAGGCTGGGTTTTCTTATAAAAAAAGCAAATCAAATCAAGCATCTCCATCCCTGTCCCCTGTATAATAAGCACAGGATAGTCAAAGCGAGGTTATTGATGAATGTACGAATGGAATAACAAAATTCAGTTCATGATTAACGAGATAGACGCAGGTATCAAAAGGAACGATGACGAAGCGTTATCGCTGAGCCGCCTTTCTGCCAGACTGGGGTATTCTGAATTTTATCTTTCAAGGAAATTCAGAGAAATCTCCGGAATGCAGTTCCGGGATTATCTGCGGTATCGGCGGCTGGCATTTGCACTGAAAGAACTCAGGGATACGGAAAGCGGGATATTGGATATTGCGCTGCAGTATGGCTTTTCTTCACATGAGGCTTTTACACGGGCGTTCAAGGAAGCCTATGGTGTTACCCCAAGCGAGTACCGCCAGAATCCGGGACCGGTCGCACTTCGTACGATTCTGAAACCTTTCGACTGTTACTTATTGGGAATTGAAGGAGCGGGCAGCATGGAAAATTCAATCATGGAAAAATCAGTAAAAGATGTAAAGATTTATTTCGTAACGATTCCGGCACACAAATTTCTGCATATCAAAAATTATGAGAGTATCGGGTATTATGACTTTTGGCAGAAACAGAGTCTCATTCCGGGGCAGGACTGTGGGACAATCTGCGGACTGCTTGACAGCATTAAAGGGAAACTGGATGATTTGGGGGGCAGCGAAGCGAATAGCGGAGCCGGTCAGATTATGGCATATATCAATGAACCGGATGGTCGGATATGCAGTTGGGGGATTCCGCTGGCGGAATGTTACGGCGTGCGGCTTCCGGCCGGCTACAGCGGTGACGTACCGCCGCAAATGCTTTTGATCGATGTTCCCGAAGCAGAATATATCGTTTTTGAGCATGGGCCGTTCGATTTTGAAAAAGAAAACTGTCTTGTGGAAGAAACAATCGAAATGGCTATGAAAACATTTGATTATGATGCGTCCGGTTACTGCCTCGATACCGCACCGGGAAGGATATTTTATTTTTATCATGACCCGGAACGGTTCTGGAAGTATGTCAGGCCGGTTAAAAAGCTTTAATCTTTTTCATTCGGTAAAATCAATCTCATAACGCGTGCCATGCGAAAGCAGAAGGCCGTCTTTCAGCTGAATGCACAGAATACAGGTGTTGACATCCTGAAAGTTATTATGCCCGTTATCAATCCATTCGGCAAAGGCGGTTTTTAGCTTTCCGGCGATTTCCGCATTCTCTTCTTTATAAAAATATCCCAGATTTATGCCTTCCCCGTGGGCGGTGAACCAGTCGCCCGAAATCGCGGCGAGGGGGTTTTTCTCCAGTTGTTTCATTTTATTGGAAAGCCCGTAGGTGATCACATAGAAGGCGCCGTTTTCATAATAGGCATTGACGTTTCGTACATAGGGAACGCCGTCTTCTACTGTTGCCAATGCGATAACGGTATCTTTTCCAAATCGTTCGTTCATGATTTTTTCAGCTTCCTGACTTAATTTTTCCATAAGAAGGGTTTCCTTTCGATTTTCGCCTGAATATTCGGTCATGCTCGCAGATGCGTTTCTGATGCATCCGGCTTTTCTTTTGTATCCAGTATATTCTATTGATGGAAAAGAAGCAAGGAATATGCTATACTGATACTATATTGGGCACGATATCTTATGTCTGAAGATATACAGGATTTTGGAGTAAAGTGAGGTGAAGCATATGTTATGCCATATGTGGATTGATATGAGCAGAGAACTCTGTACAAAGTCTGATGACTGGACAAGGTTTGTACAGAGGTAAATGAATTGTCCGACATTGGATTTTGTACATAATTTATTCTTTTATATTAAAATTCTTATTTAAAAATAACAGAATAGATTGGAGAAAATTCAATGGAAAATTTTAAAAAATATATCGTTTTATGGTTAAGTCAGAGTGTATCACAGCTTGGAAGTTCCATGACTTCCTTTGCGCTTGTTTTATGGGCTTATGAACAGAGCCGTTCGGCGTTGTTGGTCTCTTTGCTGTCTTTCTGCAATTATGTGCCGTATATTCTGGTCAGCATGTTCGTCGGCGCTTTCGTAGACAGGCACAGGAAAAAGTCAATTATGCTCGCTGCGGACAGCATTGCGGCGGTCGGTTCGGTGGCGGTTCTGCTTCTTCTGGCAGCAGGGCATCTGGCGGTCTGGAATATTTATATCATCAATGCCGTGATTGGAATCACGACAGCTTTTCAGCAGCCTGCGTCGTCGGTCGCGGTGGGAAAGCTCGTGCCGAAAGATAAAATATCGAATGTCAGCGGGATGAATTCTTTTTCCCATAATCTGATCGTCGTTTTCAGCCCCATGCTGGCGGCGGCATTGTTTGCAGCGGGAGGACTTTCGCTGATTCTGCTGGTCGATCTACTGAGTTTTCTGTTTGCATTTTGCGTATTATTGTTTTTTATCCAGATACCGGACCAGTTCGTCAAAAAGGAGTATAAATCGCCATTTGCGGGAATGATGGAGGGATTTCATTTTCTGAAAAAAGAGAAAGGGATTTTCTATATCATGCTCACAATGGCGCTGATCAATTTCTTTTCAAGGCTGACTTATGAAAATATTTTATCGCCGATGATACTGGCAAGGAGTGCGGGAAACAGTCTGACGCTCGGAACGGTAAATGCCTGTATGGGAATCGGCGGAATCATTGGTGGTATCATTGTATCGCTGAAAAAGGAGAGCCGTCATAAGGCGAGCGCGATTTATATTTCGGCTTCGCTGTCCTTTTTATTTGGCGATCTGCTCATGGCGGCGGGGCAGAATGGTTTCTGGTGGTCGATAGCGGCGATGGCGGCGAGCATTCCGATTCCGTTCATTATGGCGAACCAGAATACGATATTATATAGAAAAGTGCCGGAGGAGATGCAGGGAAGAGTATTTGCAGTGCGGAATGCGGTTCAGTACAGCACGATACCCGTGGGAATCCTTCTGGGCGGATATCTGGCGGATTATGTGTTCGAGCCGTTCATGTGCGCGGAGACGGAATTGACAGCGCTGTTAGGACTGATTGTAGGAAAAGGCAGTGGAAGCGGTATGGCGGTGATGTTCCTGTGCACGGGTATCTGCGGCTTTGTGGTCAGCATTTTATCCTGCTTCAATCGTGAGATTCGAAAGCTGAACGACGTATGCTGAAAGCAGGGATGCACGGATATCAATTTGAAGAAATAGAAGGAAGAAAAGAATCAGAAGAGAAAAGATAAAATAGAAGAAATAGAAAGAAAAAATAAAAAAGGAAAGTAGGAAAAAAGAAAGGCGGGAGCGGCAGGTATGGTAAAAACATTTCAGTATGATGAAGTCCCGGTGTTAGAGACGACATCCGGGAAACTCAAAGGGTATTTTTACGACGGGGAATATATTTTTAAGGGGATTCCTTATGCACAGGCGGAAAGGTTCCAGATGCCGGTGGAGGCAAAGTGGGAAGGTATACAGGACGCAACGTCTTACGGCTTTGTGTGTCCGCTTTTGGTGCAGGATACACCGCGGGGGGAATTGCTCGTTCCGCATCGTTACTGGCCGCAGGATGAGCATTGCCAGAATTTGAATATCTGGACGACGACACTGGATGAAAAAGCACAGAAGCCGGTCGTTGTCTGGCTTCACGGCGGTGGTTACTTTGCCGGTTCTTCCATTGAGCAGGCGGCTTATGACGGTTTTAATATGTGTATGCTGGGGGATGTGGTCGTGGTATCCATTAATCACCGGCTGAACATCCTCGGCTACCTGGATTTGTCGCCTTTTGGAGAAAAATATGCCAATTCAGGAAACGCCGGGCATGCGGATATGGTCGCGGCATTGCGGTGGATTCGGAAAAATATCGCGTTGTTCGGCGGAGACCCCGATAACGTAACGATTTTTGGACAGTCCGGCGGCGGTATGAAAGTTGCCGATTTGATGCAGATTGCGGAGGCTGACGGTCTTTTCCACAAAGGGCTCATTATGAGCGGCGTCAGCAGTGAAGGGCTTCAGCCGTCCTGCACGGGAGACGGCCGCGAAATCGTGAGCGCGCTGTTACGGGAACTGAACATCGGGGAAGATGAGGTCGAAAAACTGGAGACCGTGCCGTATTATGAACTGGCGAAAGCATATGGAAAGGTCAGTCCGGCGATTGCGGCAAAAGGCGGCTATGTAGGAACCGCGCCGCTGGTGAACGATTATTATAAAGGGTATCCCCTCGGATATGGTCTGCGCGAATGCGCCGGCAGGATTCCGGTGATGATCGGTACGGTGTTCGGAGAATTTTCTTTTGCGCCGGCCATGTTCAATAAGCTGGAACTCAGCGAACAGGAGATGGAAGAAATAATCGGAAAGGTTTATGGAGAGCACACGAAAGAACTGATGCAGGAATTTGCGCGGGCTTATCCGGGGAAAAATCCGACAGACCTGCTGTACGTTGACAGGGCGATGCGTCAGCCTTCGAAACAGCTTGCCAAACTTTTTGTTGAACTTGGAAACGAGAATGTTCATTTATACGATTTTACATTGGAATTTCCGTTCATGCATAACAAAATTGCATGGCACTGTGCGGATATCCCGTTCTTTTTCCATAATACGGATAAGGTGGAAATCTGCGGTATGCCCGGTGTGAGCGATAAACTGGAAGAGCAGATGTTCGGCGCTTTTATGGCTTTTGTCAGAAGCGGCGACCCGAATTTCGAGAAGCTTCCTGTATGGCCTGCGGTGGCTTCTGAGGAAGAGCCGACGATGATCTTTGACAGAGAATGCGAAGTGCGGATGAACTTTGACGACAAGCTGTATGAGTTGATTGACAGTATCCTGCCGCCGTTCAATCTGGCGGAGCTGACGAAGGAGCAGGATATACAGCATTGATGTGGAACAAAGATACATTAACTGGTGGCTGCGGCGTATTTTGCAGTTTGCCGACAGATGGATTTTGGATGGAGTAAATTTTTTAATGAATGTTTCACGAAAAAGAATCAAAATGGAGAATGATTATGATAAGAGAAATACAGGATGCGGATTTTGATGGGCTGATGGCATTGTATATGCAGCTTCACGATAATCCGATGCCCGAAAGAACCCCGGAAATGTCCGCGTTGTGGAAACGGATTCTGGAGGATAAAGACCATCATATCATTGTGGCGGAAGAGGACGGTAAAATCGTATCTTCCTGCGTGTGCGTCATCATTCCGAATCTCACGCATGGGCAGCAGCCCTATGCTTTTATCGAAAATGTGATTACGGATGAAAATTACAGAAAGCGCGGCCTGGCAACGGCCTGCCTCGATTATGCCAGAGAAATCGCGGAAGGGGAGCATTGTTATAAAATGATGCTCCTGACCGGCTCCAAGAAGGAGAGCACACTGAACTTTTACAGGCAGGCCGGTTATAACAGCGAGGATAAAACGGCGTTTATTTGCTGGATATGACACTGCTGTCAGTTGCACCGCGCCAATTGGAGATATTGCTGTCAGTTCTTGTTTATTAAAATTGGATGAAGGTATTCTGCAATGACCTTAGCCGCTCTGGCGTGGGAACTTTCGCCGGGGTGCATACGGGAGCCGATTGTTGATTCGGTCGTATTGGGCAGCTGGAGAAATGCGATGTTGGCATCTCCGGCTGCTTTTTGATAGGTATTCATGGCATCCGTAATGGCGAGCGTCAGGTCATAGCCCAGCATTCCGTAAGTCCAGACGATATGGGATGTCGGATTGTCGCGGCGCAGCATAGAGAGGAAATCGATGACTGCTTTTTTAAAGCGCAGGATATCTTCCTGACGATAAGTCCCGTCAGGTTCCTTATGCTGTTTGAAAGTCCGGCCCGTAGCGGGGTCCGTCCACGCAGGCTGGTCAAAAGCGCTGGCATCGTTCGTTCCCAGATTGACGATGATGGCATCCGGTATCCAGCTCTGGAAATCATAAGGTTTTCCGGCACCCAGTTTTTCGTTCATTTCGCCGGAGACCAGACCGCAGATTTTCTCATAACAGGAAGGAAGATTGTGCCGCGGGTCGTTATCCCATCCGCACAGTACGCCCCAGCCGCCCTGCGAGATCAGGCGGTATTCTGCGTTCAGTGCATCGGAGACCATTCTCGCATAATCATGGCTTGCGCTCATATACATCGGAAGCCAGTCCATATCATCTTCGGCGCCGTAGGTTCCTTCGCCGGAAGTGATGCTGTCACCGATAAATTCCAGCTTGAAAGGTCTGTCTTTTACGGGAAGGAAAGATCCGTCGGAGCGGAACCCTTTTACCAGCAGACGGCAGGCATCATCCTCTGACATGGCCTGAAGTTCCCGGGAGAACCGGACATTTTTGACGGCATCGGGACTCATGCCCCGGAAAAGGCACAGGGAATAGGCGCCGGGCGATAACATTTGTCTGCTCATGAAAGCGTCGTTTATGGCAGTCCATATCCAGGGCTCGTGTACCTCGAAATCGACATCGATGTCAATCCAAAGTTCGGAACCCGTTACATTTACTTCAATACCGCTTCCGTTAAAGAATAAAGGCAGCGATTCCTGTGTTTCATCGGTCCTTCCGTGAATCTTATAATGTGCGGCTTCTTTTAAGGCGTATTGTTTCAGGTTTTGATTCGGTGTCATGGTAAGTCCTCCGTTCTTGTTATGTAGTCCCTTTGCGATGATTTCCAGATAATGGGTCGTCGTTATCAGTTTATTTCTTTTCCGGTCCCTTTGCAATAGCAAAATCCTGAAATAGAAAATCCTGTAATTATTCTTTGATAATGAATTTTATGTTCGAGATGTTACCCTCGCAAGTGTAAACTGTCAGGTGACAAAAATTGTAGAAAAAGTGCTTTGTAAATGGTGTATTTTTTCTTATCCGTATGCAACAATGGATGAATAGACGAGGGAGGTAGTTCATATGAGTTTAGGAAAAAATATTCAATACCTGAGAAAGCAAAAAAGAATAACGCAGGAGCGGCTTGCGGAGGAAATGTCTGTCTCGCGTCAGACGGTATCGAAATGGGAATCGGATGAAATTATTCCAGAGTTGAACAAGCTCATTGCGATAAGCGAATTGTTTTCCTGTACATTGGATACGTTGATACGGGATGACCTGACAATCTGCGATGAAATCTATTCAGAGATTACGATTAGAACCGTAAAGGGATTCCGCATGGCAAGGTATGTCATGGTCACGCCGAATCCCGAAGATGACGTAAACCGATATATGGATGTCTGGGCCGGAAAGTCGGGTTTACTGACGATAAATCCGGATGCCAGAAGAATCGGCTGGGATTTTCCGTATGTTTCGATGGAACTGCAGAACCGGTTCGGCCTTAGGGGATATGTCTCTGCCTATATTCTGCCGGATGGGTTCGATACGGATTGTCCCGGTGTGGAATATGCCGAACAGGTCGATGCCGATTATGCGGTAATCACCGTATATGACCCGTTTGCCGCAGCGTTTGAGAGGATTCCCAATGCGTATAAGAAAATTATGGAGTATCTGCAGGCGAACGGTTTTCGGGAGAAGCCAAAAGAAGGAGTTCTTTCGTGCTTTGAGTACGTTTATGAGAAAAACGGCAGAACCTGTATGGATGTATATATTCATGTGGACAGCGTTTCCAAGACAGAGGCTTTTACGAATTTTTCATAGGAGGGTATGTATTTATGGAATTGATCAAACAAATCAATTTTACGACCTGCGGACAGGCGTGTATCGCCATGATCGCACAGAAGCCAATCGAAATGGTCATTCAGGATATGAAAACGGACGGCCCGACGAGTATCGGACAGCTGATAGAGATTCTTGACCGATACGGGATTCCCCATGCGGAAAGAAATACGCGGATATCGAAGAAAAACCCACAGCCGTACCCCTTTTCCATACTTACCGTCCATACAAACGAAGGTTATACGCATTGGACGTTATTGTATGACGGTAAGTATTATGACCCGGAATTCGGCATCATCGAAGGGGAGTATCCGTTTGGTAAGATTACGTCATTTCTTGGCATTATGACCCACTCGACGCATAATGCCTGACCCCGAATTTCCA
>CAMWXB010000112.1 GCA_947178125.1 uncultured Lachnospiraceae bacterium
GCAGGTTGAGAGAAGGCATGGTTATTAGATTGAAAAATCAGAGATTTTTCATAGATGAATTTATTCGTCTTGCGAATATTGCGCCTTGCGTATAGCGAACTGTGTTCGCATTCAAATATCGCAGGTTGTGGGAAAGGCATGGTTATTAGTATGATAATTTTAAAAGCGGCTATGATAATTGTAGTATGTTGTATTGCGTTGTTTCTTTTATATATGTTTATGATCATGCCGAGAGTGTTCGGCAAGCCGAAAAAATTTCCTTATTTCGGTGTGTATTATGCGCACAGGGGACTGCATGATAATAGAACATCCGCACCGGAAAATTCCATGGCGGCATTTCGCAAAGCGGTGGAAGCGGGATATGGCATAGAGTTGGATGTGCAGCTGACAAAAGACGGCATACCGGTGATCTTCCACGATTTTACATTGGAACGGATGTGCGGCGTGCAGGGAAAAGTGGAAACTTTTTCTTTGGAAGAACTGCGAAAACTGACATTATTGCAGACGGAGGAAAGAATCCCGACTCTGCAGGAATTTTTGGAGATGGTAAAGGGAAGAGTCCCGCTCATTATTGAACTGAAAATAGAATGGACAGACCTGTCTCTTTGTCCGGTCGTGCAGAAGATGCTTGCCGGATATAGAGGTGTTTATTGCATTGAATCTTTTAATCCGCTGGCATTGCTGTGGTACCGCAGACATCATAAGGAAGTTATGCGGGGGCAGTTGTCCACCAACTTTAAATATGATGGCAATTACAAAAATATTTTTTATTTTTTCCTGACGCATCTGTTGATGAACTGGGCGACCAGCCCGGATTTTATCGCCTATAACTGCCAGTTCAAGGAAGAGCCGGGGCGGCGCATCTGCCGAAAACTATACAAAAATCTGGCGGTTGCATGGACGGTGAAGAACCAGAAACAGCTGGATAGTCTGGAAAAGGATTTTGATCTGTTCATCTTTGACAGTTTTATACCGGAGAGTTCTCCGGCCTCTGTCGGACAGGATTTTTCCGGGGAGAAAAAGTTTTCAGCGTAAAATTTTTTTCTGATAGAAATTCTTTTAGAATTTTCTTCCAGAAAAAAGAAAAAATAGGTGCGTGATAAAGGAAGATATGTTATGATAAAAAAAAGCGCAAAAGTTTTAGAAAAGAGGTAAATGCTATCGCAAAATGGGTGTACTTATTTGAAGAGGGCAACGCGGATATGCGTAATCTGTTAGGCGGAAAGGGCGCAAATCTGGCGGAGATGACGAATCTCGGGCTGCCGATTCCACAAGGTTTTACAGTTACGACGGAAGCGTGCACGGATTATTACAACAATGGGAAACAGATTTCAGAAGAAATCCAGAAGCAGATTTTCGATGCACTTGAGATTTTGGAGAAAAAGCAGGACAAAAAGTTCGGCGATACAGAAAATCCGTTACTGGTATCTGTTCGTTCCGGCGCAAGGGCATCCATGCCGGGCATGATGGACACGATTCTGAACCTTGGTCTGACAGATATTGCGGTAGAAGGTTTTGCAAAAAAGACCGGAAATCCGCGGTTCGCATACGATTCTTACAGAAGATTTATTCAGATGTTCTCCGATGTTGTTATGGAGATTCCCAAATCTTATTTCGAAAGAATTCTCGATGAAATTAAAGCCTCCAAAGGAGTTACCTATGATACGGAACTGACAGCGGATGATATGAAAGAAATCATCGTCAGATTCAAAGCGATTTATAAAGAAAATAAGGGCGAAGAATTCCCGCAGGAGCCGAAGGTGCAGTTGATGGAAGCTGTCAAGGCGGTTTTCCGTTCCTGGGATAACGAAAGAGCAATCGTTTATAGAAGAATGAACGATATTCCGGGCGACTGGGGTACTGCTGTTAATGTACAGGCGATGGTATTCGGCAATATGGGTGATACTTCCGGTACAGGCGTTGCGTTTACGAGAAATCCTTCTACGGGCGCAAAAGGCATTTACGGAGAATATCTGATCAATGCACAGGGTGAAGACGTTGTGGCAGGTATCCGTACACCGCAGCCGATCACCAAACTGGAAGAAGATCTGCCAGAATGCTATAAGCAGTTCATGGAAATTGCGAACAAACTGGAAGACCATTACCGCGATATGCAGGATATGGAATTTACGATTGAAAACGGTAAGCTGTTCTTCTTACAGACCCGTAACGGAAAGAGAACCGCACCGGCGGCGATTCAGATCGCGTGCGACCTTGTAGACGAAGGAAAGATTACACCGAAGGAAGCTGTGCTCCGAATCGAGGCGAAGTCCTTAGATCAGCTGCTGCATCCTACTTTTGATGCGGATGCGCTGAAAGCCGGACATGTTATCGGACAGGCACTTCCTGCATCTCCCGGCGCAGCGGCTGGTAAGGTTTACTTTACTGCAGAAGAAGCGAAGGCTGCTCATGAAAAAGGAGAAAGGGTTATTCTGGTCCGTCTGGAGACTTCACCGGAAGATATCGAGGGCATGCATGCAGCGGAAGGCATCCTGACCGTACGCGGCGGAATGACAAGCCATGCGGCCGTTGTAGCGCGCGGCATGGGAACGGCCTGCGTATCCGGCTGCGGCGAAATAGCTATCAATGAAGTGGAGAAGGTATTTGAACTGGGCGGCGAAGTATTCCACGAAGGAGATTACGTTTCCCTGGACGGCTCCACCGGTAAAATTTATAAAGGCGACATCAAGACGGTAGAAGCTTCCGTAAGCGGAAACTTCGGCAGAATCATGGGCTGGGCGGATGAGTATCGTAAACTGCAGGTACGCACCAATGCAGATACCCCGACGGATGCGGCCAATGCTATAAAATACGGAGCGGAAGGAATTGGTCTCTGCCGTACAGAGCACATGTTCTTTGAACCCGACAGGATTCCGAAGATTCGTCAGATGATTCTTGCAAGAACCGTAGAGCAGAGGGAAAAAGCATTGAATGCGCTCATTCCTTTCCAGAAGGGTGACTTTAAAGCATTATATGAGGTCATGGAAGGCAGACCGGTCACCATTCGTTTCCTGGACCCGCCGCTTCATGAATTCGTGCCGACAGAGCAGGACGATATCGATGATCTGGCAGTACAGATGATGATGACAGCGGAAGAAGTACAGGAAATCTGTGATTCCCTGCATGAGTTCAACCCGATGATGGGACACCGTGGATGCCGTCTTGCAGTTACTTATCCGGAAATTGCAAGAATGCAGACAAGAGCTGTTATGGAAGCTGCAATCGAAGTGAAGGAAGAGAAGGGATTTGATATTGTTCCGGAAATCATGATTCCGCTTGTTGGTGATAAGAAAGAACTGAAATTTGTCAAGGATGTCGTTGTAGAAGTAGCAGAGCAGGTAAAGAAAGAGAAAAATTCGGATATCAAATACCATGTCGGTACGATGATCGAGATTCCGAGAGCGGCGCTTCTTGCAAATGAGATTGCGGAGGAAGCGGAGTTCTTCTCCTTTGGAACAAACGACTTAACGCAGATGACGTTCGGTTTCTCCCGTGACGATGCGGGCAAATTCTTAGGCGATTATTATAAGAACAAGATTTATGAGTCCGATCCATTCGCAAGGCTCGATCAGAGCGGCGTTGGCCAGTTGGTTCAGATGGCAGCGGAGAAAGGCCGTACGGTAAGACCGGATCTCAAACTCGGTATCTGTGGCGAGCATGGCGGCGATCCGTCATCCGTGGAATTTTGTCATAAGGTTGGATTGACGTATGTTTCCTGTTCTCCGTTCAGGGTGCCGATTGCAAGGCTGGCGGCGGCGCAGGCGGCTATAAATAATTGATGCTATAGGAATTTGGGTACGAACAGGCAAAAGTATTGAAGAATGGCTTAAAATCAAGGGTTTTAAGGCTTGGTGGGGTTCATCACAGTGGGTGGTGGGCCCCGCTTTTTTGTGTTTTTGGATGCCGCTGATAGAGGGGCGATAGGGGCAGAATTCTACTATCAGGCAAAAGTCGGCAGTTTCCGTGATAGTTTGGAGTTTCGCCTGCTTGTATACAGATTTTGTGGTTTTTGATATTTAAATGGAACAATGAGTAATATATTGTTTGTGTCCACGGCAGGAGTAAAGTAGGAACTACATAATTTGGTCATTGTTTTATAATAACTTGTATGTTCCCTTTCCTAACTTTTTGACAAACCCGGAGGCTTCGCTTTGATTCAAAACTCTTTGAAGCTGTCTTGCGCTGCAATGAAGGTGAAAAGCAGTCTGCTCTATTCCTTTTAATGTTTTATCATGGCATTTATACTTCATGTAGGATATAACCCGCTCCGTAAGGGAACCAGGGGCGGCATCAATAGCGGTCATTACTCCGATTTTAGTGGAAAGACTATTGCATATAAGTACAAGAAATTCATTATTGGAGAGCAGCGTTTCCTTGTGTTTTTCAATAGAAAATGATATACAGGTCAGTTTTTCGGCTGCTTCCACATAGATATTGCTGCTTTTGGGATAAAAGATATCCATGTCTCCGAGAAAGTAATCTGTAGTTCCGGTTGAAAGGGAATAACGGGTACCATCGTCACGGATAATATAGATATTGATAGACCCCTGTTCTACAATTTGAAACAATAATTCATCCTGAAAAGGCGAACTCACCAATTCGCCTTTTTTATATTTTGTGAGATAAAGATCGATGTCCATTGACTCAAGTACAGCGCGATATCTGCTTTTCCCAATATAAAATGCAAGCTTCTTTTTATCGTATATTTTTTCCATAAAATCTCCCTGAAACAAGACATATGTCTGGTTTTTGGAACTTATTTTACAATATAATATTAAAAAAAGCAAGTGAGGATAAGAAAAAATGACATCCGTTTATGAAGAAAAAAATCTTTCTAAAGCAATTATGAGAGTAGGGCTGCCTGCCATGCTGGGACAGCTTACGACACTTATTTATAATATTGCAGATACATTTTTCGTTTCCTTGACGAAAGAACCGGCAATGATCGCGGCTGTAACATTGTGCGCACCGATACTGCTTATCATTATGTCCGTTGCCTGTATTTTCGGCATGGGAGGCGGCAGTGTGATCGCCCGGTTATTGGGAGAAGAAAGGCGGGAGGAAGCCGGTACGACCATGAATTTCTGTGTATATGCGATGACGATTGCCGGTATTGTCACATTTGCTCTGGGACTAGCATTAATGCGCCCATTGGCAGGCATAGCCGGTGCAGATGCGGAAAATTTTAGTTATACCTGCGATTATCTGAAATGGATTTTTATAGGTGCTCCGTTTATTATGCTGGCAAACGGCTTTGTCCATCTATTCCGTTCAGCTGGTCTGATTAAGGAAGGCACGATTGGACTGGTGCTTGGAAATGTACTCAATATGGTGCTGGATTATGTTTTTATCGCGATTCTGGGCTGGGGAACCGCAGGAGCTGCGCTTGCGACATCCCTTGGATTCTTTTGTGCAGTCATATACTATATTGTCTGCATGATTCGTGAAGGATATAGGGGAAATCAGTTGGTGCCATTGACGCCGAAACGTTTTTCACTAAATGCGTCAATCGTTCGGAACGTGGTGAGCATCGGTATTCCCGGCGCCCTTATCACAGTGCTTATGAGTGTTTCAAATATTGTACTTAACAACTATATTGGTATTTATGGATCTGATGCGGTGGCTTCTTATGGAATTGCATATAAACTGGATATGGTTCCTATTTTGCTGTCAGTAGGATTATCCCAGGGCGTTGCTCCGCTGGTAGGCTATTGTTATGGAGGGAGTGAGAAGAAACGGATGTCTGATATCGTGAAGTATACGATACTATACGGAGTCTTGATGGGGGCAATATTTACCGCTGTGTTTATCCTTTTTGGGAAGCACCTTGTTTCTCTGTTCCTGCAGGATGACGCTTTGATCGAACAGACGGGGTATTTTTTGAAAATCCTCTGCCTGTCGGCACCTACGCTTGGTGTCATCAATATGATGACCAGTTATTTTCAGGCATTAGGAAAAGCGGTCAAATCGCTGACAATCACCCTTTTAAGAAATGCTGTACTGTTTATTCCGGGTATCATCATTTTGAATCGCTTTTGGGAACTGAACGGTGTGATTGCAGCACAGCCCGTTGTGGAAACGATTTTGACAATAATATGTATCGTTATGTATATTCAGAATATCCATTCCGGCAATACTCAGACAGATACCGTATGTATTTGAACGGTATAAAAAGGTATACAGGGCGGTAAGGCCGCTGGTATAGAAGATATAAAATATAGAAAAGAAAAGGAGAGAAAAGAAATGGCAGAGTATCAGATTCCCGAAAAGGCAAGGGTTGCCGTGTTGACAGGAGAAAAAAAGATTGAGATTTATGAGCTGTTGGTACCGGAGGTTGGCGATGATGAGGTGCTGGTGAAAGTGGAACAGACAGGTATCTGCGGTACGGACGTACATGAGTACAAGGGCGATCCCTTTGGGTATATCCCTATCCAGCTGGGACATGAGGGAACGGGAACTATTGTGAAACTGGGAAAGAACGTGAAAGCGGACTATTATGGAAAGCCTCTGGCAGTCGGGGACAAAGTGGTGACTGGACTGAAACCTTGCGGTGTCTGCGATACCTGCAGGAACGACCCGGAGCATATCCATCTCTGCGAGGGCGGTGAGATTTTCGGTCTGATGCCTGGGGAAGAGGCATACAAGAACTTTAACGGTTGGTTTGGCGAGTATATCAAAATTAATGCCGGCGGAGTCATCTTTAATGTCAGCGACATGGATGTGGATCTGCGTACCCTGATCGAGCCTGCGGCAGTGGTGGTTCATGCAGTGGAACAGGCGAAACAGATTTTTAATTTTAAGCATAATTCCTACGTGCTGGTGCAGGGCTGCGGCCCTATCGGCCTTCTGCTGCTGGCTGTGGTACGCACCATGGGTGTCCGCAATATCGTAGCGGTGGACGGCGATGAAAAGCGTCTGGATATGGCAGGTAAGCTGGGGGCAGCTTATACCGTGAATTTCATGCAGGAGGATGCCCAGGCTAAGGTGAAAGAAATTACAGGCAAGGGTGCGGATATGGCATTCCAGTGTACAGGTTCTCCCAAAGCGGCGAGTACTATCTGGAAATATGTGCGCCGTGGCGGCTCCATGTGTGAGTTGGGCTTTTTTGTGGATAATGGGCCGACTACATATAATCCCCATCAGGATATCTGCAATAAGGAGATTAAAGTAATCGGCTCCTGGACTTATCAGGCGAAGGACTGGATGCAGGCATGTGAGATGCTAAAAGAGGCTCAGAAGGATGGTCTGCCAGTGGAAGGATTGCTGACCCATAAATATGCTCTGGCAGATATCAATGAAGCCATGGAGATGAACATCAGCATGCAGGGGCTGAAGATTGTGGTTAAGGGTGAATAGGAACAGATTCTGATAAAGGTATGCCCTGTTTTCCTGTCGGTGATAAGAAATTTGGGGCGGACCTATGGAAAAATGGTATGAAACGTTATTGCAGGTGCTTTACATGGTGTGAAAGTAACTTTACATACAAAGGGAAAATATAAAGAGGATATGCCATGTCTATGTAAATGTGCCAAACTTGTTGGAGATGATGCCATGATTGTTAATCACTTAGTTGATTATACAAGAGAGCCACAACTTGAAATAATGTATCCAAGTAATTTTAAATAACCATAAGGAAGATGTCCATAGGTATAAGGGAATATCGCAACAGCGGAATTGATACAGCAGAAAACCGCAGAAATGTGTGGAAATAAGCTTTTCCACTGATTCTGCGGTTTTGTTTTTTTGCTTTTTGGGCCTTTTTTCTGTTGTGGGAACTGTTCTGATTTTGCACTTCCTTTTAACGATAGCAGGAGTCGGTAAAAGGTATGGGTAGAGGCAAGGTTAGAGTCTTGTGCTGAGAGCAATAACCTTGGCACCATAAGGTGTCTTAGTTTCCGGCAGATACGGACACGGAAAGCCGAGAAATCCCGTAAA
>CAMWXB010000113.1 GCA_947178125.1 uncultured Lachnospiraceae bacterium
AATTCCAATACCGTACACAGTTCTCTGATGATCAGGAATACCCTTTTTTTGGTATACCCCCCCCCCGCAATGATTCTCCTTCTATATATTCCTCAATAACTTCTGTCATTTCCTCCGTCATATTGACCGAGTACACACGGGGCAGGTAAGGATGCCGGCACTCCTGAAGCGTAAGATAAACAGGATGACTGCCCTGCAGGACCTTGCGGATCAATATCTGTCCGTTTTCTTTCTCTCGCACCAGATATACTGTACTTTTTTCACTTTGCTTTAGTAATTTAATTTCATTATATTCCACAATGTCACATCCAATCTTGTCATTTTATATCCTGTTCAGTATAATAATACATATCTGCTGAAGCCGCTGAACTTCATCATTTCAGCAGGAACTTCGCTGCAATGGGACACAGGCCGCCAAACCCGTGTCCATTATAACATATCAGAAAAAGGAAGAAAAGTCACGACATGAAAACTTTGATGCAGCAAAATAAATCAACAGAAGAACTGACAAACGAAATTAAGTCTGCAACCGATATTGAAGATTACCTGATACGGAATAAAGAGGAACTGGAGCTTCCGCATCTTAGCGATGCGCTGCATTTGCTGTTGTCCCAAAAAGAACTCAGCCGGGCAGATGTTGTGCGCGATTCTCTGCTCGACCGGGCTTATGTCTATCAGATTTTTTCCGGCGAAAGAACTCCGTCCCGGGACAAATTGATCGCAATCGCATTCGGCCTGCACCTTTCCGATACGCAGACACAGACAATATTAAAATTGTCATGCAATCGGGAATTATATGCGCGCGAGGAACGCGATGCATTGATTCTTTTTGCCTTACAGCGGGAAATGACGATCATGGAAACAAATGACCTCTTATTCACCCATGGCTTCACGGTCCTTGGAACTACAAAGGAATAAACCAAAGAAATTCATCCGTAATTTCCTTTATTATTCTATTTCCGCCGCTATCATCCCGACACATTCCGCGATAAAAGAATCAATCGCCTCTTTCGTATAAAATTCATACTGACCGATATCATATTCTTTCTGTCCGCTATACTGTTCGGTAAGAAGCGACTGTTTCTGGCGCGCAAGGTCATCCGCCTGTATGTATCCGGTCAGTTCATATGCCTGGCCTTCCGATAAAAATTCCCAAATCATCTTCGTATGGGCATTCTTCCGGTACAGCCACTGGTCAAATCCATACGCTTCTTCGCGGTATTTTGAATTTTCATAAATCTCGTTATAATCCGCGCCCGCAATGATCTTTTCCCGAAAAGGCGCCCACATCCTCAGGTCATTCATCCAGTCGGTAAAAAGATGCGTGCAATAGCCGGCGATAAAATCCCGGTTTGCGTCTTTTTTATACTGTTTCCAAAATGTACGAATATGATTGAGCCATTTTTCACTCTCTAACGTAACACCCCATATCGGGCCACAATCCCATAAATGACTTATTTCTTTCTGATGAACATCGTATCTTTCATGAAAATGCACGGCATCCGGCGCGACGGAACCGAGAAGAAAATCTCCTTTCTTCTCTATCCCGTCATATTGGCCTGATAATTGATATGCGACTTCTAAATGTATCATTGGATATGGCATAATGTTTCCTCCCTTGAATAAGGATAAGTGTAACATTGCCATGCTGTCACTGTCAATGGACTTATCTTCCGCTCTTTCTTTGTTATTTCTTTTTCACTACCGGTATCCATACTTCATACTGTGCATTCTGCGGGTCCGGATTCAGATATACTTCAATATCCGGCGCATTGGCATATTCGTAACCGGAAGTCGGAAGCCACTCCGTCACGATCCGCTGTTCCAGTTCCTGAACGGACTGATTCGTCCCGGAACCGGGAAATACTGCCCAGGTAGACGCTGGAACGATATATTCCTCAAATGCGTCATCCCTCTGCGAACTGGCGACCGCAATGAAATATTTCCATTCCTCTTCGTCATTGCATGCGCTGACCCCTAAAAGCCCCATCGGCTGGGAATCCATCATGCCTGCCAGCTTTTGAATCGTTCCGTCTCCTGCCGCTTTTCCCCACAGCCCCGGCACAATTGTGAAATTCCTCTCAATCTCTTTAAAAAGCGGTGCTGAGATTCCGGTAATCCGAAAAGCTTCTTTTGTCTCAATCCGATAATCCATTTCAACTGCTCCTTTCACGGAAATCTTGAAAGAAACAGGCGGAAAAGTTTTGACGGATACGCTTTCTTTTCTGACCGCCGACGGCGCAATGCCATGTACGCTCTGAAAAGCTCTGTTAAATGCTGTCGGGGAATGATAACCATATTTTTCCGCTACGTCGATGATCTTGGCATCCCCGCCTTGCAGATCAACTGCCGCCAGGGACATTTTTCTTCTACGGATATACTCCGCCAGCGTAACACCCGCCATATAGGTGAACATCCGTTGGAAATGATATGCGGAACAGCAGGCAATCCGTCCCAGCTGCTCATAATCGATTTCATCCGTCAAATGTTCCTCGATATACCCCATACTCTGATTCAGTCTTTCAACCCATTCCATTCAATTTCTCCTGTCGTTTGTTATTCTAGCGAGCAATGAGCCAATGCCTCGTTGCTCGCAGCGGGGTATTTGACTCCCGCAGCATTACTGTCTGCTGCAGGTATTTGACTTGTCTTGTTCAGTATACGGGATTTTTCAAAATATATCCTCTCTATCTCTGCCCGAAAATGAGAGTTCTTTATGCACTGTAAAACAGACTGACTGAAACGGCTGTCACTGGATATGCGCAAACCCGCCTGCATCGGACAAGTCATACAGAAAATATTCCTCTGCCGGAATACAGGGTTCTACATGCGCGGCATAAAGCGCATCATATTCCGTACTGTCGTCCTGTATATGTTTATGTTCTTCCGTTTCCCTGTCATAAATCGAATAGTGGATTTCACTGCCATACTCTGCAGTGTCTATGAAGTCTATATACAAAGAATATTCTGCCACATCTCCGGATATCGTATACGCAGACCACTCATCAATCCCGGATCCCCCGGCACCGTGCCAATGCCCATTGATCACCACCTCTTTCGTTTCCGGGTTGATGCCATAGATCCTATTATACACAAGAAAAACCGGCTCATCCGTATAAGTAAACACTGCCGTAAGCCGCATATAGGTCGAATATAAAAGTAATTCCGGTGTACCGTTCTTATCAATGTCGCATAGGAAATATTTATCAAATGAATATCTATCACCAAAATACCATTCAACATAACTGAAATCCCCATACTTTTCTATCTGTTTCCAGTCATCAAGAAATACCTGATAAGCCTCCTGCCAATTTTCGGATGGTTCTTTTTTTTCCGGTTGTCCGTTTTCTGCCGTATCTTTGAAAATATCCGCGGCATCCTCTTCCAACGATGTTCGCTCAGTTTCCGGTTCCGTTGATTCTTCGTGAACTTTTTCTTCGCGCTCCGGTTCTGTCAAGTCGTCCTGAACATTCCCTTCATGCTCTGGTTCTGTCAAGTCGTCCTGAACATTCCCTTCATTCTCTGATTCTGTTGCTGCTTCTTCTCTCTGTAGACTGGCAGAATTTTCTTCCGTCCGGTTCATCGTAATACCGCATCCGCTCAACCCAATAACTATCGCCGTCCATATGCCCATTGGCCAGATTTTCTTTTTCAAAACCGCATTCCTTCTTTATATCAGAAAATTTCCGAGCAGACTGCTTGATAATCCTCCGTTCAGCACATTCCCGTAAGCGGCCGAGGCCAATGCGCCAAAACTGCTCTGACTTCCTAATAGTCCCTGTGTCAGGTAATTCGACAATCCACTCTGCCCTGTCAACATCGTATTCCAATACCCGCTCTGTGTCAACAGCGGATTCACAGCAGAGAGGGATCCCGCATAAGGTAATCCATAAGACAGGGCTGCATATGATGAAGGCGCATACAGTGAAGAATAAGAAGAAATACCTGCAGCGTTCATGCTGACCGGGATTTCCTCTTCACGACAGGCATCCTGCGACGCGCCGATGATCTGATAGCCGATTGCCTTCGTTCCTGCGGCATCCTTTCCATAACAGTGCTCGCGAATCTTGTCAAGAACTTCTGTTTCCCATGCCGGATCGCTCTTCATCTTCTCAAAAGCCTCCTCTTTGATGATCAGCGTATCCGAAAGATAGGGCGAACGGGTATATGCTTCCGCCTGGATTCCGGCCACTTCGCCGCGGAACCACTGTCTGTATTCGCTCACCGACATGGCATTCTTTTCTTTTTCGGAAACAGACTGCTGCTTGTTGCTCTTTTGAACATAAGAAGGCTGTGTGATGATCATATCGCCATCCGCGGCCGATGCGGAACCGATTGCTGCATTCCGTTTTGCCAGAGCTTTCTGCATCGCCGTATCGTAACTGTATCGGTTTATGGCTGCCGCTCCTGTATTGTTGTTTTTTTGAACACGGGAGGTAATCCCACCCATTCCAAGTGAATTGATATACATAATAATTACCATACCTTTCTCTCAACCTGCGAACCTTGAGCCGACGCTGAAAGCGTCTTTGCACCAAATTCTCTCCTGCATCCTGCGATATTGGCACACGAACACAGTTCACTATGTGCCAGACGCCCTATTCTGCATCATGACGGACAACGTAAAGACTTTATCCTCCGCCGACCAGTCCACCGCACCGTGATATTTTTGGACGGCATTTCTGATATTCAGCAACCCTATGCCATGTGCTTCTCTGTCCGCTTTACTCGTTGCCGGAAATTCCGCATGTTCCTTCCGTATGAGTTTTCCGTCAAAGCTGTTTTCCACCTCGAGAAAAAACATATTTCCTTTTCGAAAAGACGACAATCGTATGAAAAGGCGGGACTCCTTTTCTTTTTCATGCAGCCGCCGGCACGCTTCCAGCGCGTTGTCCATCGCATTTCCAAGTATGACACCCATGTCATAACTTTGAATATACAACGGTTCCGGGAAAAGCAGACTGTCAGCATCCAGCTCTAAATCCGGCAGCGTACGACTGATTTCATGATATTTCATGTTCAGCAATGTATCGATGACCGCGTTCCCGGTCTTATACCGGAAATCCAGTTCTTCAAGCGTCCGCTGGAATTCCTTCAGGTAATTTTGCAGTTGTGCATCCTCACCGGCGGCCAGCCACATGATGACGGAGACTGTGTTCTGCATATCGTGTTTCATACTGCGGATACCGGCATAAATATGCTCCATCTCTTCCATATGTCCCTGCATACTGCTGATCTGATTTTCCAGTATGACCCTGTCGCTCCGCTCCCGATTCAGTTCGATCATATCCTGAAATACTTCTACACCATAGGGAATAAACAACAGCGACAAAAGCAACATAACCGGAACGATGATGACAAGAACCGGATACCGGTCATATAATATCGTAATCCTTTCCTGCTCCACAAAGAACATCGTGATACGCATTAACATACAAATCAGCAATCCGATCATGCCAGGTGTCAGCAGAAAGAAAAGCTCTTTTCTGTGAATCGCATATCCCTTGTCCCGAAAGCTTCCGATTATATTTTTTAATACGCCATGCAGCAGCAAAAACGAAGTTACATACGTCAGCAATATCATTCCATATCCGCCTGCGTATAGAATATTCATCAGTCCGTCGGCAGAAAGGTTCCCCTTTTCCATATGCCGCAGAGACAATTCTGTCATCATATGGTAACTCCACTGCCATACCGTATAAGCGGATAGAAAGGCGATTTCATGCACCGACAAAAAAGTCACGACTAAAAAGACGATTGTACGGCGGGCGCCTCTATAAAATACGACGGCCAAAATCAACAGGAAAAAAAGAAGAATCACCGTATTGCAGATGACCCGCAGGCTCTCATAGCCCGGATTTTCATAATCGGCTACTGACAACAGGTTCGAAGCTTCGTGCATGCCCGTATAAAAAAGGATAACGGCCGCACCCGTCCATTTCCGGCTGTGTATCCGGCTTTTCAGAAAACTGCCGTAGAAATGCCAGAGGCAATACCCTTCCGCTATATAAAAAAGCAGGTCTAACAATTCATCCAGCACATTATACAAAGCCGGTCCCTCCATCCCGCAGATACCGCATATACAGTTTTACGAACTCCTGATACTTTTCTCTGGCCAGATAGATATCCTCTCCGTTACATAAGGTGATGGTATCTCCCGTATAACCCGTAATGCAGGAAAAATTGACAAGATACCCTCTATGACAGCGGTAAAACTGCGCTCCCAATTCCTTTTCCAGCCCGCGCATCGTCGCATAAATTTCCACGATTTCCCATGCCGTATGGATGAGCACCTTTCGCTGCCGACTCTCCACATAGAGAATCTGCGCCTTATCCAGCTTAATACAGCGGCCTCTCTGACGGATGAACAACTGCTCTGGTCCGTTTTCTTTCTGCACTGTCTTTTCGACTTCGGACACGGCTCTTTCGAATACTTCCGCAAATTTTTCTTCCCTGAGCGGCTTCAGAAGATAATGAAAAGCGGCGACATCGAAAGCATCAAAAACATAGTCTTTGAGTCCGGTGACAAAAATCAGGACCGCATCATCCTTCCGCTCCCTTATGGCACGCGCGGTCTCGATTCCGTTCATTCCCTCCATCTGGATATCCAGAAAAATAATATCGTAGTGTCTTTTTGCCGCAAGAAGCGCGCCGCCTGTATCATAGGCGTCAATGGAATCGATTTTACAGGACGCTGCCTGCTTCGTAAGCAGTTCCTCTAACTGCTCACGAAGTATCTTTTCATCGTCACATATTGCAATATTCAATGCTTTTGCCTCCATCAGCCTGATGCCGGCCGTCAGGCCTGCATGACGCTGGACGTCTGTCCTGCGTCTATTATACTGCATTTATTGTGATTTGTGGGCGAAATGTCACGAAACCCGTCCGAAATGGAATGAAACGCAAAAAAGACAACATCGGCCGCCAAGTCCGGGTCGATTGCAATCCGAGGTTCCCGTTTTGTAAACGAGTTTCACATTTTGTAA
>CAMWXB010000114.1 GCA_947178125.1 uncultured Lachnospiraceae bacterium
CCCCTATTAGCCCCCCCCTCGACCAAAAATCTTCCCTCAGGAAGTTATTCATCTGAGAATTTTTCATCTGAATTTTTTAACTGCCTGATCTCATCCGAGACGAGCAACCGATTTTCACTCTCCGATTACTTTGAAAATGTTTACCGGCGGGATTATGATTTTTGCAAAAGCCTTCCTTATCTGCTCAGCAGACGGGAAGTCTCCGTCACATCGCCTTTTTCGCAGGAAGTCGCAGGCCTGAATGCCTTCTGCCTGCTGCATACGACAAAAGGCGCCGGGAAACTCTACTGCGACAATGCGGCACACATCCACGCTTCCTATGAGCTGACGCCGGGAACGCTCGCCTTTATAGACTGCCGCAGGCATCACAGACTCGTATGCCAGCACAACATCTGGGAATATACGATCTGTTTCGTCAGTTCCACCATCAGCTGCTATTATCATCAGAAATTGGAAAACATGGGCGGCTGCATTTTTCGTCTGGCTTCCGACCCCGATGCACTTCTTCTGTGGGAACAGTTCCTGAAAAAACAGAGCGACGATGAGGTCCACGGCCTGATGCGCGCCAGGGAGCTTCTTGCTTTTTATACGCAGCTCTACCTGACCCGCACCATGCAGCTTCGCGGCACCCAGCACACTCCTTCTTACATTGCGGACATGAAAAGAAGCTTCGATACGGCTTATAACGAAGCTTATTCCTTAGATGCCCTTTCGGCAAAATATCAGGTGAATAAATACAGACTCTGCAGGGAGTTCGCAAAATATTATGAAGATACGCCGCTGCAATATTTGAATAAAGTAAGAATTGAAAAAGCCAAAGAACTTCTCCTGCATTCGGATGAAAAAGTAGGCGACATCGGGCAGCTTGTGGGGATTGAAAATACGAACCATTTTATCCGTCTCTTTAAAGAAAAGACCGGCTTTACACCGCTTGTTTACAGGCGGGAAACACCTGCGCTGTGAAGGAGAGAAACGAATCCCTATTCATTCACCAGCCGCTTCACAGATATTGCACTGATCATTCTTATGACCGCACTTGTACCCAACAGCATGCAGACCGGTGCCAGAAGACCCCCTGTTAATATTCCGGTCAGAGAATTTGCAAACGGAAATTTTGTCAGCCCCAGCAATTTTGCATATGGGGTCAGCAAATACGGAAGTAAAAACGTCCCAATCACAGTACCAAGACAGCTTCCCGCCGCTGCAGACAGACAATTTCGGTATACATAAATCTTCAAGACCTGCCATGATGTCATTCCTACAGCCTTTAACAAACCAATCTGGCCTTGTTCACGCCGAATCAATAAAAATGTAAGATTCATTGTAATAAGAACAACAACAACGATTAAGACCGTCAAAATCATTCCGACCGCAGGCACTAAAACGCCTGTCAGGTTTTCTCCATTTGACTTCGACGCAATAAAGGCAAACTTTCCATCATATTTTTCAGCCAGTTCTTCCGCATACTCCCATTTATCGGCGCCGTTTCGAAGCACCAGCATATAATCCCCATAACCGCCTTCCGTTTCTACAAATTCATCCAGGTCATCTGTGACCATCCGCAAAACATTTCCGTAATTGGAAAGCGTCTGGAAAATTTCCGTAATCTCATAGGTTTCTCTTTTTCCGTTCACCAGCAATTCTATTTTCTCTCCGACCGCAAGCCCATATTCCCTCGCCAGCCCAAGTCCAACGCCTATTTCATTTTCCTTAGCAGGACGTCTGCCATACAATGACCTGTCTTTTATCTTTTCGTTCCAAGGCAGCTCGTAAAGCTCTGTCATAATGCTTTGATAAGTATCCTGTACGCCCGGTTTATAAGCAGCATATATCCTGTTTACCCCATATGAATAATCTACTTTTGGGTCCTTTTCCAAGTCTTCTATAATTGTGCTCACAGGCACATCTTCTAATGACGTAACATAAATGTCTGTTCTGATAAACCCCCACATTTCAGGTTCCTCATCAATATTTCCGACCGCATTCAGACATCCCATGCAGACTACGGCCAGGCTGCTCATGATCAGGGATACGCCGGCGATATATACATACCTTGGCTTTTTATTCTGTATTCCTCTGACAGCATAATAAAATGCAAATGATGCGCCGCCATCATAGCAGGTTCTCTTTCGTTCTCTCCCCCTTTTCTCTTCCGGCTTCCATGCGCCTTTTCTGATTGCCAGAGACGCATTTAACCGGCGTACTTTGAAGGCTGCACAGGAGCATATCAGTAAGACCGCCGCCAATACCGAAATCCATACCAAAAGCTGATAACCGGCTGTTTCCGTAAACGAAAACGTATAGATTCCCATATTTCTGAGTATTCCCGTGATAATTCCTTTGCTGAACCAGCCTCCCATGAGACTTCCCAATGCAGCGCCGGCAAAGCTTATCATTCCATAACAGACAAGATATCCGCTGATAATCTGTGTCCCAGTCATTCCCAATGCTTTATAAAGACCGATATTTCTAATATCTTCATCTATATCGCTTTTGATCAGAAACAGCGTCAGTGCGGCAACCGTCATGACCAGAACAATACTCACAAAACACAATACCGCGCCCACCATTCGATAAACTGACAGATACCCGTTCCTGATTCTGTCGTATGTATAAAATACATCGCCTAATGGCATCTCAAAATATTCCTCTGTATCATGTATGAAATTCTGCTCCGCCAAATGGCTGTATTCGTCAAATCTGATTTCCAGATAGCTTACCGCATTATTTTCCGCAAGGGGAAAATCCGCAAGTCTGCCGTATCCACACCACATTCTGTATACATTTGTGCTGCTGCTCCCAAAAACAGGGTCTATGACGATCTTTGCGACTCTCACTTTGACAGACTCATCGGAAAACCGTATTAAAAATTCATCTCCTTCTTTCAGTTTCAGGATATTTGCAAGTTTTGTTGTAATCCATATTTCGCCTTCTCCGGGCATATCGGGCTGTGAAGAATCCTGCATTTTAGGCGACAGCATCTCTTTTTCAATTCCTTCGGGAAGCTCCAATAAGATGCCATTGCTCAGTTTTATGCCATCCTTTTCGATATAATCTATTGTTTTCGTATTTTCCGTTATCTGATACGCGAACTCTTCCGGCGAATTATCCAGATATTCCCTGACATAATCCGGAGAGAACATTTCATTGCTCCATAGACAGCACAAATGTGCGCCTTCCATTCCTTCATAAGCCCTGTCAAATATTATATTTAACTCCCTTAGCAATACAAAGGCATTCACCAGTAATGCCGCTGTGAGCGCAACACATATCCCAAGAAGCAGATTCGGGATTTTTTTCTTTCTCAATTTTGCCAGACCACACATAAGACCTGCTTTCATCGTATTGACCATACCTCCCTCTAATAACCTCTTTTTTGCAGAAAATTTAAAAGCTCCTCTTCCCTGCGCCGGTACACTTCTTTTTCATTTGTCTCATTCGGGTTCGTCTCTGAAAATCTCAACTCGCCGCTCACGCGCCCGTCTTTTATGTAAACAACGCGTCTGCCCTTAACGGCTACCTTCATGTCATGCGTAACAAGAACAATCGTCTGTCCTTTTTTATTCAGTACATTTAACAGACGCATAACAATCTCTGTCTGTGCCGAATTTAAGCTTCCCGTCGGTTCATCACATAATAACAGCGGCGGTCTGTTTATAATAGAACGCAGTATGGCCGCCCTTTGCTGCTGACCGCCTGATAACTGTGACGGATACTTTCTGATATGCTCTTCCAGACCGACCTGTCCGCACAGCTTTGTAATGGTATCTTTCTCATTTTCTTTTCCTTTTCTCTTCCCCTTTCCCCTGTCTAACATCAATGGGAGCATAATGTTCTCATAGACGGTAAGGTCAGGTATCAGGCAGTTCTGCTGAAATACGATTCCGATGTTCGTCCGCCTGAACACCGTTTTTTCTTTTTCACTCATTTGTCCGAAATCAACATTCTTATAGCGTATCGTTCCCTCGTCGGCATTATCGATTCCGGCCATTAAATGCAGAAGGCTTGTTTTTCCCGAGCCGGAAGCTCCCATGATTATGACAAATTCTTTCTCGTCAACTTCCAGATTGATATTGTCAATCACTCTGCTTTCTCTGGTACCCTCATAATATTTCCTGGTCAGGTTTCTGATTTCCAATAATTTTCCCATTACGCTTCCCCCTGTCCGCGCCGGCAGACACACTAACCGCCATGCCGCCTCTCGGAATCTCAAATCTTTCTTAAACCCAAAATATCATGCCCGGCTCCTATCTGCAATTTCCGTGTCGTGAAGTACAAAATATTGTCGCATAATACACAAAGCGCAGGACACACGCATACAAAAAGCCTGCTGCGGCAGGCAGCAGGCTCTTTGTTCATATTTCAAAATATATTTCAACAATCAACTTTCCGTCTTTCCAAAAAAACTCTGTCTCCCCTCCATTCCTCCTGACCACTCTCTGAACATTCTCCATGCCGAATCCATGATTACCACGGTCTGTCTTCGTCGTCCTTCCATGCTTTGCCGCCTCATACATTTCGACGGTCGCCGGATTTGTAAATCGAAAAAGCATCGTATTTCTGTGTGTCAAAACAGAGACCGTAATGACAGCTTCCTTATCCTGTATTATTTCATATGCCTCCATACTATTATCGAGCATGTTAGAAAACAGCGTACATAAATCATAGGTATCCATAAAGTCCGGCCTATCCATTTTTCCGACGAACGCTATGCGGATGTCCCGCTTCTCCGCTTCCTGTATTTTCTGGTTCAGGATGACATCCAATATTTCATTGCCGGTATGGTACTTTTGCATTGCCAATTTCTCAAAATGTTCTCCTATCATTTGCAGGTGCATCAAAGCCTCCTCTGTTTTGTTGTCTGCCAACAGCAGCCCAAGGCAGTTCAACTGGGCATGGATATCATGGCGGAATCTGCGCAGTTCCCTGTCATTATCATACATATTTTGAAAATACATCTGCTGAACACGGATGATTTCTTCTTTTTCTTTATTTTGTTTTAGATAATAGTCCTTGCCATATCCGTTCAATACCAGCAAAATGACACCAAGCAGCGCAGTTCCCATAAACAGGATAGTCATACCGAACAGCATCGCACTCTCTTTTTGGTCCTCTATATACGCCGGCATTACCGTAATGATTCCCAAAAGTAAAATGCCGCTCCATATGATCATGGCGATCACCAGATATTGGAACCAATTCAGCGCCCGAAAATACCGAATAAAATTTTGTGTCCACTTTTGATTGACGATATATAAAATAAATCCCGTAATTATGACTGCAAAAAACAAACTGAACCCGCCCGCCCCGACAGCGCTCATTTCCGAATGCTCCAGAGACGGATTCCATAGGATCATGCCGATTCCGAACACCATGCTTTCTGCCATATTGGTCAATAAATACACCCCGGCAAAATGAGCGATATGCGAAAATAAAGTTCCCTGAAACAGAACAATATACATGAGCAGATTCAATGCCAGTATGACCAGAACGTTATTGTTCAAAAACAACACCGCAGGTATCATGACCAATAAATAGATTCCGGCCATTGCGACATATTTTACCTTTTCCTTTACCCTGTTGTGGAATATCCCGTCACCGATCAGAAACAATTCCACCGCATACACGATATAGTACATAATCCTCAGAACCTTCTCTGCCACTTATATCTCCTCGACCTTTCTCCGCAAAAACTCCTTATACTTCTCCATGATCCCATTCTTCCGCATTCTGCTGATCGTAACGGTTTTTCCTTGATCCAGCCGGACTTCGTCGCCCTTTTTTTCAAAATATTCCAGATTGACCAGGTACGACTTATGAATACGGACAAAATCCTGGCATGGCAGCGCGCTCTCCCAGAATTTCATGGTTCTGCGCATCAGGTATTCCCCTGTTTCCGTGACTGCCAATGTATATTTGTCCTGTGCTTCAATGTATTTAATCTGTTTTACCGGTATCAGAAAAGTCTCCCCATTCTCTTCTATCTCCAATACCATACCACATAAATCCAAAAGCGCTTTTTCCATCGCCTTTTGAAAGCTTTCCTTACAAATCGGTTTCACTAAAAAACTGACAACATTCTTCCCAAATGCTTCCAGTACCCGTTCCCTATGGCTGGTCGTGAAGATGATTCTCGCCCGTTTCCGGTTTGTTTCATAATACTCCTTGATATTGATACCGTCCTGTTCCGGCATTTCGATATCCAGTAGCAGAATATCATAATCCCCGCCTGATGCAGTCATTTCCTTTCCCGATGCAAAAACCTGGATATCCGGCATTCCCACAAAACGTTCTTTCTCTTCAAAAAAAGCTCTGCACATCCTTTCCACGCTTTCCCTTCCGGCCGCTTCATCATCACATATCGCTATCTTTATCCCTGATTCCATCTTCTTTGCGCTTCCTTTCGCAATCACCTGTTACATTTTGGCTTCTTTTTCCCGTTCTATGGCCTGTTTGTAAAAACCTATTTTATCATCCAGATTCTGCAGATACTCCGCCCATTTCATCTGCTGATCCAGCACATACTTTCTATGCTCCTGCAATATCTCCAGGCGTTCCGGCATTGTACTGCTGCCGCGATAGCGCAGTCTGGAATACAGTTCTATATCCTTCAGCAACATGCCCGTTTCCTTCAGCCGCCGTATGAATTTTATCCATTCGATGTCGCTTTCTTCATAATCACGCCTGCCGTTTCCATCCCGCACAACTTTTATCAGCCCCTTTTTCTCATAATACCGAAGCGTACTCTCCGGCAGATTCGTCTTTTCCGCTATTTCTCCGATTGTCATTTTTCCTCCACTCCGAAACGTTTATAAAATAGGCGTTCTGTCTCCTGACCGGGCAGCATATGGTTCCCCTGGAGGCCTTGGAAAAACGCCGGTAGTTAGTGAAAAAGGCGCTTGTGCCTTTTGAACTTAGTACCGCTGCGATTTTTCGCAGAGCGAAAGCGTGCCTCCA
>CAMWXB010000115.1 GCA_947178125.1 uncultured Lachnospiraceae bacterium
GCTCTCATTGCGTGGTTTTCTATTTTGATTGCAGAGTGATCTGGAGGAGCTTACTGTGAAAAATAAATTTTTCACAGGCAAATTTGTGCTTGCGCCCAAATTCGCGGGCTGAGCAAGAATGGTGGTTATTTAGATGAAAGACTATATAAAGATTCATGAAAATGATAATGTCATTGTAGCGATCAAAGAAATTGCCGCGGGGGAAACCGTGAATGCGGGCGGCGTACAGGTGACGGCGGGGGAAACCATTCCGGCCGGACACAAGATGGCGCTTTGCGATATCGCGGAAGGCGGCGACGTTATAAAATACGGATTCCGCATCGGCAATGCGAAAGAAGCGGTCAAAGCAGGTGCATGGATACATACGCACAATGTCAAGACGGCGCTCGGCGATTTGCTGGAATACAGTTATGAACCGACTCCGGTAAAAGAAGAGACGACATCCGACGCGACTTTTATGGGATATAACCGGCCGGACGGCAAAGTAGGCGTCCGGAACGAAGTCTGGGTCATCCCGACGGTAGGTTGTGTAAATAACGTTGCATCGGCGCTTGCCAAAGCGGCGAACGGACGGTTGAAAGGTTCGGTAGAGGAGGTCATCGCATTCCCGCATCCTTACGGCTGTTCTCAGATGGGAGACGATCAGGAGCATACAAGAACGATTCTCGCGGACTTGATCAATCATCCCAATGCGGGCGGTGTGCTGGTGCTTGGCTTAGGATGTGAGAACAGCAATATCGAGGTGCTGAAGCCTTACATCGGTGAAGTGAATCCGGACAGAGTGAAATTTCTGGTATGCCAGGAAACGGAAGACGAGATGGAGGCAGGCGGGAAACTGCTTGATGAATTGATTTCCTACGCATCGGGTTTTGAGCGGGAAGAAATCAGTGTTTCAAAACTCATCATCGGTATGAAATGCGGTGGAAGCGACGGTTTTTCCGGTATCACGGCCAATCCGTTAGTCGGTAAATTCTCCGACCTGCTGATCAGCAAAAAGGGAACGACGATCCTGACGGAAGTGCCGGAAATGTTCGGTGCCGAAACACTGCTGATGAACAGATGCGAGAATCGTGAACTGTTTGATGAGACAGTGAAGCTGATCAACGATTTCAAACAGTATTTTAAAGATAACCATCAGACGATTTATGAAAATCCCTCGCCGGGAAATAAGAAAGGCGGTATCTCCACATTGGAAGATAAGTCGCTCGGCTGTACGCAGAAATCTGGAAGCGCACCCGTCAAAGGTGTGCTGGCATACGGAGAACGCGTGGAAAAGGCGGGGCTTAACCTGCTCAGCGCTCCGGGAAATGATTTGGTAGCATCTACGGCTCTGGCGGCGAGCGGCGCCCATATCGTACTTTTTACGACCGGACGCGGAACACCTTTTGCGTCACCGGTACCGACGGTCAAGATTTCCAGCAACAGTGCGCTTGCGGGTAAAAAGAAGAACTGGATTGATTTCAATGCCGGCGTACTGGTAGAAGACAAGGACATCGAAGAAACGGCTCAGGAATTGTTTGATTATGTAGTAGCGGTAGCCTCTGGGGAAAAGGTGTGCAGCGAGGAAGCTGGCTTCCACGATATGGCAATTTTCAAACAGGGTGTTACGTTATAAATAAGCCACTTATTAAGGACAAATAAAGGAGGAAAAAGAAATGGCGATTTTAGACAAGTTTTCATTGGAGGGTAAGGTAGCGCTCGTAACAGGTGCATCTTACGGCATCGGGTTCGCACTTGCGACCGCATATGCAGAAGCCGGTGCGACCATCGTTTTCAATGATATCAAGCAGGAACTGGTTGACAAAGGTATTGCTGCTTACAAAGAAAAAGGCATCGAAGCGCACGGTTATGTATGTGACGTAACGAATGAAGAACAGGTAAACGAACTGGTTGCCAAAGTGGAAAAAGAAGTCGGCGTTATCGATATCCTTGTAAACAATGCAGGTATCATCAAACGTATCCCGATGTGCGATATGACAGCTGCAGAATTCAGACAGGTCATCGACGTAGATTTGAACGCTCCGTTCATCGTATCCAAAGCGGTCATTCCGTCCATGATCAAAAAAGGCCATGGAAAAATTATCAACATCTGCTCCATGATGAGCGAGCTCGGACGTGAGACCGTATCCGCATATGCAGCAGCAAAAGGCGGTCTGAAAATGCTTACGAAGAACATCGCTTCCGAATACGGCGAATTCAACATTCAGTGTAACGGTATCGGACCTGGTTATATCGCAACACCTCAGACGGCTCCGCTTCGTGAGATTCAGCCTGATGGTTCCAGACATCCGTTCGACCAGTTCATCATTGCAAAGACACCTGCGGCAAGATGGGGAGAAGCAGAAGACCTTCAGGGTACGGCAGTATTCCTTGCATCCGATGCGTCTAACTTTGTCAATGGTCATGTTGTTTATGTAGACGGCGGTATTCTTGCATATATCGGAAAGCAGCCGGGCTAAGTGCGAGAAGAACTTCTAAAGATTCGCACCAAAGGGTGCTTCGTCAAGAAGTTCTACGATTTGCGGGGCAAATCTTTCTCGCACTGCAGAATGTCCTGACGGCCATTCTGCTATAAGTAGAGAATTTTGGAATTGCAGAGGCGGCAGCAAATATACTGCCGTCTCTTTGTTTTAGGGAAGGTTGCTGGGGAAAAGAATTTGGAAAGAAAGGTTATGGGATATAAGTATGGACATTCGGCTGGTTATGAAAACGGCGCGAAGCGCGACAATTGAACTGAATGATGGTGGGACATATGAGACAAAAGAAAAATATCGATTGTTATTAAATGGCATGGAACTTAGGATGGCTGATACGGTCATTACCAGTCTGTTCGATTTGAAACCGGATACGGAATATGTGCTCGACGTGCAGAGTGAAGATGGTGCAGGACTTGGGAACATTTCTTTTCGGACGGAAGAAGAATTTGTTACGATCAATGTAAAAGAACTGGGGGCAGCAGGGGACGGCGTGTCGGACGATACCGGATTTATTCAGGCGGCGATCATGGCCTGTCCGCTTAAGAGCCGTGTTCTGATCCCCAAAGGGAAATATAAGATTACGAGTATCTTTTTAAAGAGCGGACTCAATCTGGAGATTGCGAAAGACGCGGAACTGCTCGCGGAGACGGACAGAAACCGTCGTGCTAAATTTCCGGGCAGGATCGAGAGTTATGACGAAACAGACGAATACCATCTCGGCACATGGGAAGGAAATCCGCTGCCGATGTTTGCCGGCATCATTTGCGGCATCGGCGTTACCGATGTGAATCTTTACGGTGAGGGCACGATAAACGGATGTGCATCGACGGAGAACTGGTGGTACGATCCGAAGGTAATGGTCGGTGCTTTCCGGCCAAGGACGCTGTTTTTGAATAAATGCGAGCGGATACAGGTGCAGGGGCTCACGCTCCGAAACAGCCCGGCATGGGTCATCCATCCGTTTTTCAGCAACGATCTGATGTTCGCAAATCTGTCAATACAGAATCCGCAGACGTCCCCGAATACGGACGGACTGGATCCGGAATCCTGTAAGAATGTAGAGATTATGGGTGTTCATTTTTCTCTGGGCGACGATTGTATCGCAGTCAAATCGGGAAAAGTTTATATGGGCAAAAAATACAAAACGCCTTCCGAGAATATTCATATAAGCCATTGTCTGATGGAGAACGGACACGGCGCAGTCACTGCCGGAAGCGAAATCGGAGCCGGCGTGCGCAATATGCTCGTGGAGAAGTGTCGTTTTTCCCATACGGACAGAGGACTGCGGATCAAGACCAGAAGAGGGCGCGGCGAAGACTCGGTTCTGGACGAAATTACCTTCCGGGATATCGAGATGGACAATGTTATGACACCGTTTACCGCGAATGCTTTCTATTTCTGCGACCCGGACGGCAAGACGGAGTATGTACAGTCCAGAGAAGTCTGCCCGGTGGATGAGCGGACGCCTGCAATGAAGCATTTTCTGTTTGAGAACATTCATGCGTCCAACTGCCATGTGGCGGCGATTTTCTTTGAAGGACTTCCGGAACAGAAAATCGAGAAGATTGAAATGCGGAACTGTTCGATTTCTTTTGCCGACGATGCCAGAACGGATGTGCCGATTATGTCGGCGGGCGTGGAAGCCTGTTCGAGGAAAGGCATTCATGCCGTCAATGTAAAGCAGCTGATTCTGGACAATGTAGTGATCGAAGGTGCAGTCGGCGAGCTGTTAGAGCTGCAGGGCGTGGATGAATTGGAACAAAGCTGAAAATTGACTGAGAGACCATAAGGAGGATTGTGATGCAGTTAGGAATACGTTTACATGATATCAAAAAGGCGCCGCTGCCGGAGCGTTTGCAGATTGCGGCCAGTCAGGGGTTTCGCTGCGGCCATCTGGCGCTTTCTAAAGTGATTTCTGAATACTCGGTCGCGGACAGCGCTTTAACACCGGGTTTTGCGTGCTATCTGAAAAATCTGTTTGCGGAAGCGGGAATCGATATTGCCGTGCTCGGATGCTATCTGAACCTGGCCAATCCGAACGAGGAAAGTCTGAAAAAAAATCAGGCGCGTTATCTGGCAAATATCCGTTTCGCTTCTCTGCTCGGCGCCGGCGTGGTCGGTACGGAGACGGGCGCTGTCAATGAAGCTTACAAGTATGAAGAGCGTAATCATTCCGAAGAGGCGCTGCAGATTTTTGTCAAAAATCTGAGACCTGTCGTGGAGTATGCGGAAAAAATGGGAGTCATTTTTGCGATTGAGCCGGTCTTTAAGCATATTGTATGTAATCCGGAACGGGCGAGAAGGGTGCTCGACGAAATAAATTCTCCGAACCTCCAGATTATTTTTGACCCGGTAAACCTGTTGGATATCAGCAATTACCAGAATCGGGAACAGATCATTCACGAGGCGATTGAGACGCTCGGCAAAGATATTGCCGTCGTGCATATCAAAGACTTCCGGGTGGAGAACGGCGAACTGGTTTCCGTGGCGGCCGGAACGGGTGAGATGAACTATGAAGAAATCATCCGCTTTATCAAAAAAGAGAAACCGTACATCCATGTAACACTGGAAAATACGGTTCCTGAAAATGCCGAGACAGCCCGAAACTATATTCAAAAGCTATGGGATGACTGCGAACTCGGTTGATCAATCGAGCCGGCCATACAAATGCCCGTCGAATTCATGAAACAGGCTCTCCTCTTTTTTGCGCATGAATATGGTCAGGTCGTTTTCGCCGAAAGAAAGCTGAAAATGCACACTGCCTACATAAGAATCGATGATATGCGCCTTGATATAGAGCGTGCCATCCGGAAGCCAGACGCCGCTTGCGGCATAGTGCATATCATAGAGCGGGAAAGAGCCGGTCTGCAGATTGCCGAGGCCGAATTCTACTGCATAGGGCTTTTGTCCGTAAAGGAAGGAAAGCGTTCCGACGTTCTGATTGTCGGAAGTCTTATCAAAACGAACGGTAAAACTTTCAAATCCGGAATTATCTGTCCGGATACGGAAGGTTTTGCCGTTTATTTTATTTGCAGTATCGGATGTGTGGGCGCCCTGCAGCGGTTCCAGCCTGAGAGAAGAAGCCGCCTGCTCCAGACGTCGTGCCGTTTCCGGCTCTTCGGGCAGGGCCTGCTCCTGCATACGGGGAAGAAGCTCTTCATAAAGGGCATCATAAATCTGCTGATTGCCGCCCTGGACATCCTGTGTATCCGCAGTCGTAACACAGATCAGGTCATGATCGGGCAGGAAGATGATGAGCTGTCCGCCCATGCCATAACAGGTATAGCCGTTGTGGGCGCCGCGCCAGAACTGCATGCCGTATCCCTGCGCTTCGCTCGGGACGGGAGCAGTCACGCAGGTATCGCTTAAATGCGATACCGCCATGTCGATATAGGAAGCAGAAAGCAGCTGCTGTCCGAGAACGCATCCCCTGTGTGCAATAAAATAACCGAATTTCAGTAAATCCAGCGGATAGGCCACGAGACCGGAACCGCCCATGGATACGCCGAAAGGGTCTTTGAGCATATAGGACTGCTCCGAAAGGCCGAGGGGCGCAAGTTTCTTTTTCAGATAATCCAGCATGGAAAGGCCGGTCATTTTTTCAACAAGGGCACAGAGCGTATGCGGCGCCGAAGTGTCATAGTGAAAGAGCGTTCCGGCCGGATGTGTCGGCGGTGTGGTAAAAAAGCTTTCCACCCAGTCGGAATGCAGGTCGAGTTTATAGGTGGTCGCAGCATGACAGGAACGCATCATCAACATATCTTTGATCGTCATTGCGGCAATCCAGGGATGGACTTCTTTCGGAAGCTTTTCTGGGAAATGCTTTACGATGGGATCCTCCAGAGTGAGTTTTCCCTCTTCGGCGAGCAGGCCGACAGCGATAGAGGTGAAACTTTTGCTGATAGAGAACATGCGATGCAGAGTGTCGGCATCACAGGGCGCATAATACCCCTCGAAGACCAGTTTGTCATGGCGCATCAGAAGCAGGCTGTGCATGGGAAGCCCGCGCGCGGCTAGCCGTTTTGTAAATTGGATAATGGCATCGGCCGGAATGCCGGCGGATTCCGGGGAAGCCTTTTCGAATGTAAGCGTGGACATATGTTTTTACCTCGTTTCTTATCGTGAGTTTTTTGTGTCTATTATATTATAACCATAGAAGCAGCGACATTCCATCATTTTGGCAAGAATTGCAACGCAATTCTTGTGACGCAAGCCGCCGGGCTTGCGTCTATTATAT
>CAMWXB010000116.1 GCA_947178125.1 uncultured Lachnospiraceae bacterium
ATGATGACAGTGCTCATGCCCGTGCCCTTCTCCGTCATGCTCATGATGATGGTGATGATGATGTTCATGCTCATCCTTCCGTGCCATGACTTCCTTCATCAATTCCGCTTCCAAATCTTTTGCGCCCTCGATGGTCTCCAGAATGTCCTTTCCTTCCAGTTCATCCCAGGGCGTCGTGATGATTGTTGCCTTTGCATTATGCTCTCTTAACATGGCAGCACATGCCGAAACTTTTTCCTCGCTCATTTTACCTGTCCGGCTGAGAATGATCGTCCCCGCGTATTCAATCTGATTGATAAAGAACTCACCGAAATTCTTCATATACATTTTACATTTTCCGGCATCTACGACAACGACTGCACTGTTCAATACTACTTCCTCGTTCTGCATGGCGCCCTGCACGGCTTTCATGACATCGGAAAGTTTACCGACGCCCGACGGCTCGATCAGAACACGTTCCGGCGAATAGGTGGACAACACTTCCTTTAAGGAAGCAGCAAAGTCGCCTACGAGTGAACAGCAGATACAACCGGAATTCATCTCCTTAATCTCGATTCCCGCTTCTTTTAAAAAACCGCCGTCAATACCGATTTCACCAAATTCATTTTCAATCAGAACGACCTGTGTATTCTGTAAAGCTTCTTTTAACAGTTTCTTGATCAGCGTCGTCTTACCGGCTCCCAGAAAGCCGGATACAATATCAATTTTTGTCATTTTTACCGCCTTGCCTTTCCATACTTAATCACTAAAACTTATTTTGCTCCACTTTTTTTATTCTGTCAACACTGCACGCCGACTGAAGTCCATTCCACAGGAATGCGGCGGCCGTGCAGGCAGGACAGGGATGGTTCCTTTGTCGGCACGCTTTCGCTCCGCGGGAAATGTAACAGTCGCTAGGCTCGAAAGAACCTCGCCAAGTGCTGACATTTCCCAAGGGCCTTCGCAGGAACCATCCCTGTCCTGCCTGCACGGCCGCCGCATTCTTCCATCAGTCCAGATTCAGCTTCCTGTCCATCACATACCATGTCAGGAAATAGAAAATAACACAGTAGATCAGACTGGACAACAGCGTAAACTCCCATGACGAACCAAAAAAAGATGTATTGCTATAATAAGTATAATTCGAAGCCTCGTTGATCAATGTCAGTATCACATAATAAAACAGCGTAAAGATTCTCTGTACGATGTAAATGGCATAATAAAAACCGATAGAACTCAGCACTTTGTGATTAGAGGCCAGCTGTCCGAGCGAAATGCAGGCCGTAACCTTAAGAATTCTTGCAAGCATCGCAAAGAACGACGCAACGAGCGTCATAATAATCTCGAACGCCCCTATTTTACTATAACTGTTCACCGCCTCAACATAGAATTGAAAACCGTCCGTAAGCGTCTCGATAAATCTTTCCTGTGTTGAAAACAGAAATAAAATGGAAAGATAAATCAGAATAATATTCAAAATAATCCACGATGCACTGACGACCGCTTTCGCGATGATAATATGATGCTTATCGACCGGAAGCGTATGCAGCAGATAACCTTCGTCGCCATAGACCGATGTATAAAACCGGTAGATCAGGTAAATCACCGTCACGACCGAAATAACGAACATGCTGAGAACATATGCCATAAGCAGAACGGCTCCTGTCATCAGGACCAGTTCGTTATCAGAGTCAAAAAAGTCAAGCTGTACGGTGATATAAGCCAGAATGGACATGACTACAATAAAAAGGTTCAGAGGAACCAACAGTTTCCATGTTGCTTTCCACTCATATTTCATCAGTTTTCCTAACATGCGAATACCTCCCTGAAGAAGCGGTCTATCGACTTGCCTTCCTGCCGTCTGATCTGCTCTGCCGGCGCCTGTAAAATAATGTTGCCATATTTGATGAATACCACTTCATCCAGAATGCTCTCCACATCGGAAATCAAATGGGTCGAAAGCAGGACGGACGCATTTCGGTTATAATTGCTGACGATCGTATGCAGAATATAATCCCTGGATGCCGGATCCACGCCCGCAATCGGTTCATCCAGCACATACAGATCAGCATCCCGGCTCATCACAAGAATGAGCTGGACTTTTTCCTTCGTTCCTTTGGAAAGATTTTTCAGTCTTTCGTTCGGCGGAATCTGAAGCCTGTGCAGCATGTCAAAAGCTCTTTCGATTCTGAAATCAGGATAAAAATCCTGAAAATACTGTACCATTTCCATCACTTTCATACCCGCATGAAGATATGTCCGCTCCGGCAGATAAGAAATCCTGTATTTCGTCTCGACACCGGGTCTGTCTCCACCGATAAAGATTTCCCCTGCCGTCGGCCGCAGCAGGCCGTTCATGATTTTAATCAACGTCGTCTTACCGCTGCCGTTCGGGCCAAGCAGCCCGATGATCCTGCCCCGTTCCAGATTCAGATAAATCTGGTTCAGCGCAATCTTTCCGCCATATGTTTTGGTAAGACCCACACATTGTACGATTGGTCCCATTTCCATTTTTATAACCATACCTTTCTCTTTCCGCATATTAAACAATAATCTGATAAGATGCCTCAAAACTTTCTCCAGAAGCCAGACGCTGTCCCCATTTCCGTTCTTCCCATGTTCCCGTAAAATTTATACCGTCACATCTGCCATACCACGGTTCTATGCAGATGAACGGTGCATTTTTACCCGGCGGCGACCAGATACCGAAAAGCGGCGCATCGAAACGGACCGTCAGATAGACCCTGCCATCCGGTTTTACGAGTGCAACTTCTTTCGACTGGTCTTCTTCGATAACAAGCGCGTCCCGGTCAAATAAATGCTCCGTAATCCGCAGGTATCCGTTTTCCAGCGGATAGACTTCTTTTTCATCGCTCATCAGTCCATTTTGAATAATGCCCGATATCACTTTCTCCTTCGTATCGAACCGGATACGATAATCAGTCTGTTTTGTATCTTCCAGAATCGGACAGCGGAAAGCTGGATGTCCTCCAATAGAAAAATGCAGTTCCCCGGAAGCCGGATTCGTTACTTTCCACTTAGCGATCACCATATTTTCCTGTAATTCATATCCAAGTTCCAACAGAAATTCATACGGATACTCCTGCAGACTTTCTTCATCTGACCCCAGGGTGAACCAGATTTCCCGGTTCGTCTGACTCTTTAGTTGAAACTGTCTGTCTCTGGCAAAACCGTGCTGCCCCATCGGATAACGGCGGCCATCATGGAGATACTCGCCATTCTTTAACCCGCCTACGAGTGGGAAAAGCACCGGCGAAGTTCTTTTCCAAAAAGCAGGATTTCCTTCCCACATGTATTCCGTTCCGGTATCGACTCTTTTCAACGATTTCAGTTCCGCTCCCATACTGTCAATCTGTATGGTGATTTTTTCATTGCCGATTTGAAATAATGCCATAAGCTTCTCCCCCATTCTTTTACGGACCTCTTCTCACGCATAAAAAACAAATGTCTCCTTCGGAGCCGCTTGTTTTCCGCCTGTTTTTCTTTTGCCAGGCTGTCTCTCGCAAACTCGCGCTTTCTGCGCTCTCTGTCCGCCTTCTGCGGACGTTTGCTCGTTAATCACGCAAGAAAAACAAATGTCTCCTTCGGAGCCGCTTGTTTTTCTTTTGCGTTCATTACATTGTACCATACTTTCGGGGTAGTGGACACTATAACCTTTCAAACAATTCATGATTTATGGAAATCTGCTCTGTATGATAGCGGGTCCGGGGCAGCAAATTGGACAACCACTCGAGCTGCCATGCCAGTTCAGAAAGCGCCTCTCCGAACAGCCTGATTTTTTGTGCTTCTCCTGCCTGCATGGACTTGGAAACGCCAATCACCGGAACGTAGAACATTACAGCCCGGTCCCTTTTATCGAATACAAAACCATCATCTTTCTGCAAGTACCCCTCAATGACTATCAAAGCCCCTTCCGGCAGCCTGCTTTCACAGAGTCTTTGTGCCTCTCCGTTCTTTGAAAACAAAATCTCCGCACATCCCTTCTGCTCCCATAACTGCTTTTTTTCCGACAGTTCTTCTTCCAGATAGGCAGCAATTCCCATTTTCCAGCCTGCGCCGAGTTCCTTATGCCTCTGTGTCCATTCCCATACAATTTCTCTCGCTTTCTCATAACATGTATTGACCTTATCCGGTATTTCTTCCGCACAGAGCGTTTCCGTACGAATCATGCTTTTTAAAAAATCATCGGATTTCTCAGAGCATTCCACATTGACTTGATTATCGAGCAGATATTGTAAAAAGAGCGCACAGTCTTTCATACCAAATTCAAGTTTACATAACTTTTCACCGCGCAAGTCATAGATTTTCAGATAGTCTCTTCCACTCTTATCCTCCAGCGCAGCCTTACAATAACCGATTTCGTCCAGCGAAAAAGTTTTCTGTTTTCCAAGACGGTTTGTATAGCAGAGCGTCCTGTCCTCCACCGTCATTTTTCTATAACGGCCGCTGAAACACATTCCGATGCCCATGCAGATGATCAAAACGATCACCAGATAACTGACACCTCTTACTATACCGGACTCATTCGGATAGACCATCATCAGGATACCAAATAATATTCCTGACAAAATTGCTCCAATGCCCACGACCCAGGGCAGTTTTCCTTCGTTCACCTCTATTTTTATCATTCTGCGATCATGCCTCCTGTTCCGGTCTTGTGCCAGTCACCGGCTTTCACTCTTTTGCCCGTATGCTCTCATATGCCTCTAAAATTACCGGGAGCGGCACACTGGCTGTTTCTCCGCTCATTGTAGCTCCGGATATCATACCGATAAAGTTTCCGTATGAATCAAACGTTCCGCCGCCGGACATCCCTTCTCTGGCATAACCATAACCGTAAATCATATATTCACCAAAATCATCGATATAATAATTCATATCTCCGACGCTGCCCTGATAAAAGCTGTCCGTACCGTCTGCTTCCATCGCATCTCCGGCTCCCGCACAGAACAGAGCATCGCCTGCCTGCATGGCACGGTACATGTCCATATTCCAATGGACATACCGAAGCTGTTCCAGTTCCCGGTAATCGAACTCCTGATTATCCACCACCAGAAAACCGATGTCATGTTCTCCGGATGTACCGAGAATCCGTGCCTGTGTAAAATACCCTTGCGGAAACTGCACATAACTGACAGCTTCCTCCCAATATGATAAAACATGCTTATTCGTCACAATAACAATATTCTCCGGTGTTATCTGAAAAACAACACCGCTCCCATAAGCATTCCCCATATGGATACGGACAATGCAGTTTTTGACATTTTCATACGCCATGCCGCAATCGCTCGATATCAGAACAGGACTTTCCAAAAAACCGAGGGCGAGCTTTCCTTCAAAAATATCCTGCTCCGTCACCGTCTGAATCAAATGAGGCGCCTGTGAGTCTTCTGCCTTTACATGAAGCGGCAAGGCCAGCGCCCAAAAAGCGCAGGCCAGACACAGAATGCGTTTATTCAGCCTTCGATATCTCATACTAATCATCATGCCTTTCCCACAACCTGCGATATTTGCGCCGACGCTGAAAGCGTCTTGGCAACAATATTCGCAAGACGAATAAATTCGTCTATGAAAAATCTCTGATTTTTCAATCTAATAACCATGCCTTCTCTCAACCTGCGAGTTTGGGCGCAAGCACAAACTTGCGGTTGAAAAATCTTTGATTTTTCAACCTATCCCCCGTTTCCACCATCCACATGCAAAAATCTCCCCAGAGGGGAGAGATTTGCAATACAAAATTTCTATAAAAGATAAAATAAGCAGAACGATAAGCCGGGTTATGTCGTGAATGATCATCTATCTGGAACTGTCGTCGCCGACAGTTTCTAGCGACCTACCTGAAAGCAGGCCGGGCAAACCTGTCGCTTTCTGTCTGGTCTTGCTTCGGATGGGGTTTACACAGCCTTCTCCGTTACCGGAAAAGCGGTAGTCTCTTACACTGCCATTCCACCCTTACCGCAACAAGTGCGGCGGTATTATTTCTGTTGCACTATCCTTAGAGTCGCCTCCACCGGACGTTATCCGGCATCCTGCCCTGTGAAGCCCGGACTTTC
>CAMWXB010000117.1 GCA_947178125.1 uncultured Lachnospiraceae bacterium
TTCTTCTTTTACTCCCTGCAAGTCTGCTTTTATTACCTGCACTTCTTCTTTTACTACATGCATCTCATTTTTCACTACTTGTACTTCATTTTTTACTACTTGCAAATCTCTTTGTAATGGATAAAACTTTGCATCCATCATTTTAGACATGGCAAGCAACAATTCATTATTTGTCATATGGCGGCCTCCTTATTTTGTTGTTTATCAGGAACGTTATATCATATATAGAACACAAAGCACCAATTTATTAATGTAAAAACTCTGCCTAATCGGACAGTGCAGGTACCGCTTTTCTTCCAGCATTATTTTTGTGACGATAATCTGTGTATTATTTTTCTCTTTAATATCATACTACTCCCATTCAAAGTTTTTTTCAACCGTTAATTTTATTTCTTTATTTAGGCATTCGTTCAACCTTCTCGAATAATGGAAGCTGAGCAGAATCAGGTTGATTTTCAGAATGGAATACCGTTTTCTCCAGTCATGTCGTTGAACAAACTGACATAACCTATTGTTTTACATTTTCTTTTGTGATTTCAGTGAAAATCCGTGAAATGTATTATCAATGAGACATAGAATACCTTTCGCAGAATGCCATTACGGCATATAGAAATATGTTTTAGAAACACTATCAAAACAAAGATAGAAGTTAAATATCAATATACTAATTTCTTCCTTAAAGGATGCGGCTTTTACTTATTTTCCCATTTTGGGCATATGAATACAATATATTCCTTATTCCGCCAGTCTCAAATCCATCTATCCGGAATCTTCTCATATCCATAATAAATACCTGCCAAGCCGCCTTTTCACAAGCCGTATCCAACACATGACCGTTTAACAACAATATTCCCAAATAAACATATATATCGCATGCTATGAAAGACAGCTGACCAAGTGCCCACCGGCTGATTATGAACACCTGCCCCTGCCATCTCTTTAGAAATAATTCTTTTACTTTCTCTCGAGCCATGAATTCATAGGGAACTCCAAACGCATCACCGACTACCAGACCCATGATTCCATCTAAAACTTCTACGGACATATCAGCCTTTTTAAAACAAACTCGTATCTGTCCCAGTTGCCATAGAATCATCATCCCCTGCAAATCTATTCGACACAACCTTTATTATAAATCAAACGACACCTTGATCATTTCACTGACAGAAGTCATGCCCGAAAGCACATATTCCGTCGCACTCATGCGGAGTGTGCGCATTCCTTCTTCCAGCGCCTTTTCCTTGATGGCTTCCGCGCCCCCGTTCTTGCTGATGATGCTCTTTAAGGGCTGCGTTACTTCCATGATCTCATAAACACCGATTCTTCCGTGGAAACCGGTACCGTCGCATTTCGGGCAGCCGCAGGGCGTATAGATGGTAATATCCTCGTCCGGCGCTCTATTCAGGAGCTCCAGCTCTTCTGCATCCGCCTTTTTGGCTTTCTTGCATTCCGGGCACAGACGACGCACAAGACGCTGCGCAATAACGCCAATTGTAGAGTCTGCGATCAGATAAGGGTCAATCCCCATATCCTCCAGACGGGTAATGGTACTTGCCGCGGAGTTCGTATGCAATGTGGATACGACCAGATGGCCTGTAATAGAAGCCTGTACGGCGATGCTCGCGGTCTCCTGGTCTCGAATCTCACCGATCATGATGATATCCGGGTCCTGACGCAGGATGGAACGCAGGGCACTGGCAAAGGTCAGCTCCGCCTTGGGATTGACCTGTACCTGATTAATACCGTCAATATTCGCTTCCACCGGATCTTCTACGGTAATGATATTAACATCCTCTTTGTTCAGTTCACTGAGCGCCGTATACAGAGTCGTCGATTTACCGCTTCCGGTAGGTCCTGTTACAAGCAGGATACCATGCGGATTCTGCAAAATATGGTCAAACTTCTTCATATCGGCCGGACCAAGACCGAGCTGGCTCTTCTCTCTCGTCAGCGCGTTCTTGGAGGTAAGTCTCATAACGACCTTTTCGCCGTACACCGTAGGCAGAATGGATACACGGATATCAAATTCGTGCCGGTCTACGATCTGGGTGATACGGCCGTCCTGCGGCTTTCTTTTTTCGGAAATATCCATACCGCCAATGATTTTGATTCGGGCCACCATCGCGGGCAGGAGTCTGATATTATAAGTTGCCTTCTCATAGAGCGCACCATCAATACGGTAGCGGATACGGACCTGCCTTTCCATCGGTTCGATGTGAATATCGGAAGAACGCTGTCTGACCGCCTGCTCTATCATGTTCTTTACGAGCTGAACAATCGGCGAGTTATTAACATCCTCGCTGTACATATCTTCCTGTTCCGCAAACTGGCTCTCTTTTTCTCTCGTATACTCTTCCAGCGCGGAATCCACTTCGGCCTGCCCATAATATTTATCCAACGCGAGCATAATGCTTCTCGTTGTAGAAACGACCGGCTCCACCTGTAAGTTCGTGATGATGGTAATGTCGTCCATCGCCGTCATATCCATCGGGTCAGCCATCGCAACACGAAGAATATTCATGCTCTCTGCGGAATACTCGAACGGAAGTATTTTGTACTTCTTTAAAATGTTTGCCGGAACAAGGGAAAGAATATCTTCCGAAATTGTCACGTTCTGCAAGTCTATCACATCCAGGTTCAACTGGCTGCTCAAAGCATTGGTAATGTTCTCTTCCGTTACAAGCCCTTCGTCTACCAATGTTTCTCCAAGTTTACGGCCGCTTCCCTTCTGCAGTTCAAGCCCCTTTTGAAGCTGTTCTTCCGAGATAACCCCGCTGTTTACAAGAACATCTCCAAGACGCAGTTTCTTTCTAGTGTTATCCATATGCCTTTACCCCTTTTTTACCCCAATATCTATGAAAAATTTTGTATTTTCCATATCATTTTACTCTTTTTCGGAGTATTAGGCAAGCGTTGTTCCCCGTTAATCTTTATTCTTTCACAAAATAACTGTTCCCAATCTGCCTCGCATATCCCATAAGACTCAGTTTCACCAGCTGGTTCATCATTTCCGGCAGCGAAAGCTCGCTTCCGCCTTTTAATAACATACGTTCTTTTATCATTTCAGGCGACTGCGGCGTATCCTCCAGATTTTCCAATAATCCTTTCTGTATATCGGATAAAAAAGTTTTCCCGCTCCTCTGCACGCTCATACGAAAGTTCCCCATTTCCCGTCCCGTAAGGCTGCGAATCATATCTTCTGTCGAACACGCAACAGCTGCTCCCTGCTGAATCAGGCGGTTACATCCTTCACTCAGCGCATCCGTCACCCGGCCGGGCAGCGCATAGACTTCCCGTCCCTGTTCCAATGCCATATCCACAGTAATCAGCGTTCCGCTCCGATTTTTGGCTTCAATGACAAGAACGACATCCGCAAGTCCGCTGATAATGCGGTTTCTCGGTGGGAAAAGGCTGTTCTTCGGCTCTGTGCCGGGCGGATATTCCGAGCAGATGCCGCCCTGCTTACAAAGCATTTCATATAGCTCTTTGTTTTCCGCCGGATAGCAGATATCCACACCGCAGCCGAGTACGCCGAGCGAGAAACCTTCCGCATCGAGTGCCGCTTTCTGAGAAATACCGTCAATCCCTCTCGCCATGCCGCTGATGATCTGTACGCCTGCTGCCGCCAGCTCTCTGCCATAGTGCTGCGCCATCCTCCTTCCATATTCCGAACAGTTCCTTGCACCGATGATCGCGACCGACGGCCTCTCCTCCGTCAGAAGTTTTCCCTGAAAATAGAGTCCGTACGGTGCATCTGGAATCTGCGCAAGGCGTCCCGGATACTTTTCATCGCCAAGGCAGGTGAAGCGGATGCCTTTCTCTTTTAAGTTTTCATATGCCCTCTCGATATTCCAGTCTTTTTTCGAATCGATGATCCGCTCCGCCAGTTTTGGTTTTACACGCATTACATCAAAAAGGCATTCCAACTCCTTTTGTGACATATGGTAGACTGCTTCCGGCGTTCCTTTTTCCGAAAGCAGATACTTTATGGTCTTACGCCCAACGCCCGGAATATTGTACAGCCAGTGCGCATAGGAAAGCTGTTCCTCTTCTATTTTCTCCATCCTCTTTCTTTTTCCTTCCCGTTCCCTTTATAATCTGCTGCCCGATACATAAAGGCTTCTGTCAAATGCTCCTCTCTGATTTCTTTCGCTCCGGCCAGATCAGCAATTGTACGCGCCACTTTCAGAATCCGGTGGTAGCTTCTTGCCGTCAGATTCAGTTTCCGAAAAATCTGCTCTAACAGTCTTTTTTCCGCGGACCGTAATGAACAGTATTTCTGAATATCTTTCGCTCCCATATCGGTATTAAAACGCAGTCCGGTTCCGGCAAAACGCTCCTGCTGGATATGTCTCGCTTTCATCACGCGTCCCCGTATCTGCTCGCTGCTCTCTTGCATAACATGTGTTGTTAAATCGGAAACTTCTACTGCCGCCGCTTCTACACAAATATCAATCCTGTCCAGAATCGGGCCGGAAATGTGTTCCAGATATCGATGCACTTCCCAGGGCGTACAGTTACATTTCTGCATATCTGGATAATAGCCGCAGGGACAGGGATTCATCGCTCCCACCAGCATAAAATCCGCCGGATAGATATAGTTTCCGGTGCTTCTTGCAAGCTGTATCTGTCTGTCCTCCAGCGGCTGACGCAGAATATCCAGCGTTTCCCTTTTAAATTCCGGCATTTCGTCAAGGAACAAAATGCCGCGGTGGGCAAGGGTGACAATTCCCGGCACGGGTATTTTACCGCCTCCCGCAAGGGCCTGTCCGGTCATTGTATGATGGGGCGCGAGAAAAGGCCGCTCGGTCAGCAGGATTTCTTCCGGTGGCAGCCGCCCTGCTACGCTGTAAATAGTAGAAACTTCCATGCTTTCTTCCATGGAAAGAGGCGGCAGAATCGTAGGCATCCTTTTGGCTATCATCGTCTTCCCGGAACCGGGCGGACCGACGAGCAGCAAATGGTGAAATCCGGCGGCCGCTATTTCCGCTGCCCTTTTCACCATCTGCTGGCCGTGCACATCCGCAAAATCCAGCCTGACGCCTTTTCTTTTTCTTTCAAAAAGGGCGCGGACATCGATTCTGGCAGGCGCAATCAGCTTTTCCCGCTTCTCTTTCTCTGTCAGCAAAAATGCAAAGGCCTCCCTGATATCGGAAACGCCAAACACTTCGATGCCCTGTACCGCAGCGCCCTCCATCGCATTTTGTTTTGGCAGGATACAACAGGCAACCCCCTGTTTCTGCGCTTCTCTGACGATGGGGAGCACACCTTTTACCGGCTTCACTTCCCCGTTCAGTCCAAGTTCCCCGATGATCAGCGTATTTTCAACATTTTCAGACGGAAGATGCTGCAAGGCTGTCAGGATGCCGACGGCGACCGGCAGATCGAGCAGAGAGCCTTCTTTCCTTAAATCCGCAGGGGACAGGTTGACATTGATACACTTTGCCGGAAGCGGTACACCCGCATTTTTCAATGCAACTTTGACCCGTTCCCTCGCCTCCTTTACCTCTGAGCCCAGCAGGCCGACCATCTGAAAACAGGGCAGTCCATTGGACACATCCACTTCCACACAGATCAGGTGGCTCCTGATACCGTGAATCGTGCCCGATATGATAGAACTAAACAAATTTTCTCCTCCTCATACAAATTAAATCACATATGTTATAAAATATTTTAAAAAGTTATGAATTCTGCGGCGATATGCCCTGATTCATAGAACATAAGAACAGGCACTATGCGGCGTACCACGAGCCGCATGTCCCTTTGGAATATCTTTATCATAATGAAAAACCAAAAAGTTGTCAAGAAAAACTTCCTGACAACTTCAAAAATATGCAGCGTTTCAGCCGCCGGGCAAGACGGGACATAGTTCCT
>CAMWXB010000118.1 GCA_947178125.1 uncultured Lachnospiraceae bacterium
TCATTTCTTGGCATTATGACCCACTCGACGCATAATGCCTGACCCCGAATTTCCACAGAAGCATCGCGGGTATGAGGAACCAGCAGGCGAAAAGCGGCAGGAAGATGTATAAGGCAGATGTCCTTTTTCCCAGAATGTAAAGCAGCGGGTAGTACTGAATCAGGGTATAGGGGATAAAAAATGTTGTGAAGAGGAGCATTTTCTCCCCATAGATGCCAATCGGATATTTGCCGAACTCTCTGGCGCCGTCCGTAAAGACGTTCATAAATTCCAGCCCGTCCAGCGTAAAAAAGCACAGGGCGGCATAGATCAGGAACAACCCGCTAAAGACCGCCATGCCGCCGATCAGCATGAAAACAACGGTCAGGATTTTGGGGAAATTCCAGACAACGTCGCATTTGGTAATGCCATAAATGAATATTACAACAGCCTGCACCATTCTTCCGATGCGTGTCAGTTCGAATTTACTGCCGAGCACCTGAAGAATTTCATTCTGCGGGCGCACCATGATGCGGTCAAATTCACCGGACCGCACCGCACTTGGAAAAAGGTCAAATCCCCTCGCAAACATTTCCGCCAGCGAGAATTCCATCAGAATAATGGCGAAACAGAGCAGCACTTCACTGTACGAAAATCCCTCTACGCTGGAAAACCGCTGAAACATGAAAAAGATTGCAAGAAATGCGCTGAATGAAATCAAAAACTGCCCCATCGCCGTCAAAAAAAACGACATCTTATACTGCATCATACAACGTATATTGATGGAGACGTAGTGCCTATATAATTTAATTGCAGATACTAATTTTTTCATATTACAACAACATTCCCTTTCTTAATTTTTAAGATTAACCTGACAGAATCGCCCCAAAGCGATTCTGTCGGGCAAAAAAGGCTTGCTTGCAAGCCGTTAGAACTTCTTGGCATTTCGCCCATTGGCGAAACGCCTTAGAAGTTCTTTTTGCCCTAGCCGCCTTGCACCGTAACGCGCTTCTCCGCCGCTTTGCAAAGTCCTTTCCCGATCAGTGTGATAACAGCCAGCCAGAAAACCTGCAGGACGATGGCTTTTTCCATTTCGTTACGGCTCATGCTTCCGCTGTAAACCCGCAGGGCAACATTCTGCGTGGAAGCAAAGGGAAGCAGTTCCATGATTCGCTGAACCTTTTCCGGAAAAAAGGGGAGCGGAATGAGGGCACCGGAGAAAAATTCCACGGTGGAGTTGAACAGAATCCTGAGTCCCTGTGGCGAAACGGTAAAAAACGTCAATACATAAATGAGCATACACAATGATACCATGACCATCAGCCCAAGAATCAATGTGATCAGGAAAAGTATAAAATGAAGAAAGCTTGCCGGTGCGGCGATTCCGTACGGCTCTGGTATGAATACCGCAACGAGGAGAATGGGGAAGCATCTCAGCACGGCCCTGGACAGGCGGTTGGCGATACTTCGGGCGAACCACATATTGTAAATGCTGACCGGACGGCACAGTTCGTAAGCGATATTTCCGTTTACGATAGAATCGAAAATTTCACTTTCCATCATCCATGCTATGAAAAAGGCTAAAAAAGCCTGCTGGAGCCAGATATAGGAAGAAGTAGCCGACAGCGTCATCGGGAATGCGGCGCTGTCTGTCTGGTAAAAGGCGCGGAATATCATGATTTCCATAGCCCCCCAGACGAACTGTGTGACGATTCCGGCCAGTGCGGCAACGCGGTATTGGAGTCCCATGACAAAGCGCAGCCGGAAGAAAGATAAATATTTTTTCATGACGAAAACAACTCCTTTCTTTTCAACTGATCTCATAGGAACGGTACAATTCGGCAATTGTCCGGTCGATATCGCCGTTTCCCTTTTTGATGTCGTCCAGCGTGCCGTCCATTAAAATCCGGCCTTTTCCGATTAAAATGATACGGCTTGCCAGCGCTTCAATATCCTGCATATCATGTGTCGTCAGGATGACCGTCGTTCCGAAAGTCTTATTTTGTTTCAAAATGAATTCCCGCACCGCGAGCTTGGAGACTGCGTCAAGCCCGATCGTTGGCTCATCCAGAAACAGGATACGCGGACGGTGCAGAAGGGATGCGGCAATCTCACACCGCATTCGTTGTCCGAGCGAGAGCTGCCTTGCCGGGGAACGCAGTAATTCCTTTAAGTCCAGCAGTTCTGTTAATTCTTCAAGGCTTTGTTGATATTGGGTATTTGGAATCGAATAGATATCCTTTAACAGTGCAAAGGAATCTATGACGGGAACATCCCACCACAGTTGGGAACGCTGACCGAATACGACGCCGATCCGGCTGACGTGTTCGAGTCTGTTCCGATAGGGAATCCTTCCGTCTACGAGGACGGTTCCGCTGTCGGGGGTGAGTATTCCGCTCAGAATTTTGATCGTGGAGCTTTTGCCTGCTCCGTTCGGGCCTATGTAGCCCACCATCTCTCCGTCATGAATGGAAAAACTGACATCAGACAGTGCGTGAATGGTTTCATACTCTCTGTGAAAGAGCGCTTTGCAGGCTTCACCAAAACCTGCGTTTCTTTTTGCAATCCTGTACGATTTGCATACATGTTCCATCGTAATCATGCTTGCTTCCTCCTGGTAGTTATATTTTCATATCTTGCCAAGCCGGTCTGGTTCCGCTGGATTTTGCCAGCAGGATACCGTAGGTAAAATATTCAGTTGTCCCCTTTGGCGATTTTGTCTTTGGACGATCTTATCAAAAGGCGAAAGGGAATTTCAGTGTAGCACGAACGGGGAGCGATTGCAAGCAGGAAATTTACTGGTCTTATAATACGGAACAGGCCGCCGCCAGCGTGCCGGACAGGGCACATGGTTCCTTTGGAGGCACGCTTTCGCTCCGCGAAGCGCAGTAGCGGTACTAAGCTCAAAAGCCGCAAAGCGTCTTTTTCGCTAAGTACCGACGCGCTTCAAGGGCCTCCGCAGGAACCATGTGCCCTGTCCGGCACGCTGGCGGCGGCCTGTTCCGCTATTGATTCACATATCGGCAGCGTTTCAGCCAGTTCCCTTTCAGGTAATAAACGATGAAGAAAAGCGAGGTCACGGTCCAGGTCAGCGGATAGCTGAAGGCTACTGTGGAGACTTCCGGGCGCAGGGGAACGGCGGCAAGGACCCATGTTACGCGCAGGACGCAGACGCCGACAGCGGTTATCAGCATGGGCGGGATGGCGTCTCCGCAGCCTCTCGTCGTACCGCCTAAAATCTCAATACAGATATAGGTCACATAGCTGGGCGAAATGACCCACATCATACCGAGCCCGATGGAGACGACATTGGGGTCATTTGTGAACAAGCTGAAGAAAATACGGCCTCCCGCAAGGACAATGACGCTCAACAGTATGCTCGTAAATGCTGCCATGCCCAAACAGATACGCACGCTTTTTTTGATACGGTCATATTTGCCTGCGCCGAAATTCTGTCCGGCAAAAGTGGTGATCGCTACGCCGTAGGCGCCCATGATCATCCAGAAAATACCGTCTACTTTGCCGTAGGCGGTCCATGCTGCAATCGTGTCCGTGCCAAAAGAATTGATGCTCGCCTGAACGATTAAATTGGAGAGGGAATACATGGTGGATTGAATTCCCGCAGGCAGACCGATGCGTATGATATTGTGCAGAAAAACCGGTGAAAGGCGGATTTCCCTCAGATACAGTTTATAGGAATCCTCCGTTCTCATCAGGGCAGTCACGACCATCAGCGCGCTGAACACCTGCGACAGCGCGGTGGCGATTGCCACACCGGCTACCCCCATCTGCAGGATTCTTACGAACAGGATGTCCAGTACGATATTTGCGATACAGGACATAATCAAAAAGTAAAGCGGGCGTTTGGAATCTCCGATGGCTCTTAAAATTCCCGAGCCCATATTGTAGATGAGGGAAGGAATGACGCCGAGGAAATACAACCGCATATACATGACGGACAGCGAAAGGATATCGTCCGGCGTGTTCATAGCCCGCAGAGCGGTTCCGGAAAAAAGAAGCCCAAGCGCCATGATAACGGCGCCGCCCGCGATGGAGAGGGCGATCGCAGTATGTACTGTTTTTCTGACGTCTTCCTGCTTTTTCGCACCGTAATATTGGGAAATAATGACGGTCGCACCGGAAGAAAGGCCGGTAAAAAAGCCAATCAGCAGGTTGATCAGCGTCGCCGCCGGTCCGCCTACCGCCGCAAGCGCTTCTTTTCCGACAAATTTTCCGACGATTACCGCATCCGTCGTATTATATAGCTGTTGAAAAAAAGTACCGAATAAAATCGGAAAAAAGAAAAAGAGCAGCTGTTTCCAGATAACTCCTTCTGTAATCTGATTGGAAATCTGATGTTTCTCTGCTTTCATATGCACACCTCCCGGCCTGCCCTGCAGGCACTTAAAAACTGAAAATTATGTGAGCAGCGTGCCACCTATTATATCTGCTTTCCTCAGAAAAGACAATAGTGTTTTCGAGGGTTTCTGCACAGTTAATTTTTTTAACCAATAATTAACTTCCATTCAGTTGTGAAAGCGATTTTTGTCTGCTATGCTAAAATCAGCAAAGGCCGATGCAGGAAAATAAAAAAATGACAGTGCCGCCGACAGTTCTACGGTGGGAACAGAACAGGAGGAATTTTCATGCAGATAGGACAAGTGATCAGAACTTATAGAAAAAAGAAAAATATGACACAGGAAGAAATGGCGGCGCGTCTCGGGGTGAGCGCGCCGGCCGTCAATAAATGGGAAAACGGCAATTCCATGCCGGATATCATGCTACTTGCGCCAATCGCGCGTCTGCTCGATATTTCGCTGGATACGCTGCTTGCTTTTCAGGAAGAACTGACAGACCGGGAAGTAAATGAACTTGTTCAGACAGTCAATGAGAAAATGAAATCGGAAGATTTCGCAGCGGTATTTCGGTGGGCAAAGAAAAAAATGGAGCAGTATCCAAACAGTGAACACCTGCATTTGTGGATGTGTATGACGCTGAATGCGGGCCGTATTGTGAAAGAGGTAAAAGAGGAAGAAGTGTATGATGATTTTCTATGCGCTTCTTTTGAACGGCTGCTCCACAGCAGGGAAGAATATGTCAGAACAACGGCGGCGGATTCGCTTTACGGTTTTTTCATGAGGAAGGAGCAGTATGAGAAGGCGGAGGAATATCTGGCGTATTTTTCTTCCCAGAATCCGGAGAGAAAGCGGAAGCAGGCCTTTTTATATGCCAGAATGGGACGGAATGAAGAAGCATGTAAACTCTATGAAGAACTGCTTTTTTCCGGCTATCAGATATTGTCTATGGTTCTTTCGAGTATGTTTACAATGGCTTTACAGGACAGGGACATGGAGGGGGCGGAATACCTGACGGATAAAATGGTACAGCTTATCAGGCTGTTCGAAGCGGGAAAATATCAGGAATATGCGGTGAGGCTCGAACTGGCACAGGCAGAGGCGAATGTCGAAGAGACACTCGTATGCGCGGAAGGGATGCTTGCAAGCGTCGGACAGATTGGCGATTACGGAAGCGCGCGGCTGTATGGGCATATGTCTTTCAGGGAACCGTCCGATGAATTTAAAGGCGGGATGCAGGAAAAAGTCATTGAACTTTTTCGGGACGAAGAAAGTTTTGGGTATATGAAAGGAAATAGAAGATGGGAAGAATTGATTGGGTTGCATGAAAAACAGAAAGCAGAACAAATGTTCTGAAAATAGTTGTTTTCTTTGCTTTGTTATGATATAGTAGAAAAAAGCAGAACAGGAAGAGAAGCGGCATGATACAATTGACGAACCGACAGGCGAGGCAGTTCCTGCTTATGAAGCAGGGGCTTATAGGTGAAC
>CAMWXB010000119.1 GCA_947178125.1 uncultured Lachnospiraceae bacterium
CCGGGTCAAAAACTTTTTGTTTTTTTAATTGTCTACTTGACGGGGAGCACACCATAATAAAGCATTCCAGAGATGCCGTCAAAAAGAAACAGACGATGCTCGCATACATGACCGGCCGCAGCCCGAATGCCGCGTAGAACAGACCGCCGAGCATCGGAGCGACCAGATACGATATGGACGCAATCTGATTGACAACGGCATTTCCTCTGATAATGTTATCCCCCGACAGCATGAACGGAATGCACGCCTGTACAGTAGGCGTCTCAAAAGCGCCAAGAACCGACAGTGTTATGAGAAGTGCACCGATAACGATCAACGGATTCCATACCGTTAAAAAAAGAATGGCGCATAAGACGGCCAGTCCTGTCAAGGTATCCAATGCGACCATGATCTTCTTTTTATCGGCTCTGTCGGCCAGTACACCGCCAAATGGCGACAAAAGAATCGTCGGAATTGCCGCGACGGATAAAATCCCGGCAAAGACCGCCGCCGAACCGGTTTCCTCCAGCACATACATGGACAATGCCAGTTTTAAAATGAAATTGCCGAACAGCGAACTCGCCTGCCCTAAAATGAGCAGTCTGAAATTTCCGGTAAATAACTTCTGTTTCATTCCTTATCCCCCTCGTCCTCTGAAAGTCTCTCAAGTAAATCTTCCGCATAAGCCATTGTCTCATCATCCAGAATCGGCAGTCCCATGCGGGAAAGCGCCTCCATGATAAAACAGTACTTATGGCGGATTTCTTCCGCTGTCGCCGGATAGACCGAAGGCATCAGCCAGAAATTAATGAGCGGAAGCAGTTCGGAAAGTTCCTTTGCATATTCCGTTCTGATTGAGCCGTCTTTTTTTCCTTCTTCCAACAGTTCAAACCACAAGGGCGTTAAGACACGCCGATTTGCCTCTATCGCAGATGCCAGAATGCGAGGGTCTTTGAGAATCGAAACTGCCTGCACATTGAGCTGATTCCGCTCCGTATCCGACTGATTGAGCACGAGCAATTCCCGGATTTTCTGCAGGCCGTTCAGGTCAGTGCGCTCTTTTACGGCCTCAAAAGGATTGTTCCGGAAAAACATCCTGTCGCCAAGAGCCTGCATGACTTCTTCTTTGCTTTGAAAAAAGCGGTAGAACATCCCTTTGGCTCCGCCCACTTCTTCCATGATATCGGAAACCGCAGTTTCCTCATACCCTTTCGTCAAAAACAGCTTTTGGGCCGCATCCAAAATCTCACTTTTCCATTGTTCCGGTGGTTTTTTAACAGGTCTTGCCATTTGTTCCTCCATTCCCAGACATTTATGCTGCGTACGCGGTCATCATTTCAGATGCTGCTCTTGCGCATTGCCTTTTGTAGTTATTGACTTGAAGTCAATAACTATTATATGGACTATTTTATATTCTGTCAAGAATAATTTGAAGCATAAGAACTTATTACCGAAATGACAGAAAAAGAACAGGCAGTATTGATCATACCGCCTGTCCCGTTCCCATCATTTTTCCCAACTGTTCTATGATGCCTGCGCTGCCGTTCACGGATATATCGCCGACCTTTTCGCAGATTCGCTCCAAATACTCGAGTTCCTTCAGCTTGTAAAGGGTCCGGTTCTCATCCATCAACTTCGCCGTATTGAGCAATGACCTGGTGGATGCCACCTCTTCTCTTCTGGAAATCACGTTTGCCTGTGCGGTCTTTTCCGCAACGAGTACGGAATTCATGATTTCCCTGATCTCACCGGGCAGGATAATGTCCTTGATGCCGGCGGTCAGGAAGTTTACGCAGAACATCGCTTCTTTTGCCTTCAACGCCGTATAGATTTCACCGGAAATCTGCTCCTTTGCCTCCAATATCTCATCCAGCCTGTAATTACCGACAATCGCCCGGATGACGAGCTGTACCGCGGAATAAAGCTGCCCCTTCAGGTCCGATATGGCCGCGGTAAATTCCACCGCATCCCGTATCTTGTACATACAGGCGATATTCATCCGAATGCCGATCTTATCCTTTGTAAGAATCTCCTGCCCTACAATATCCAGTTCCTTCTGTCTCATATCGAGCACCGTGTAAGTAATATTATGCGTATAATTCCAGAAACGGTATACGCCCTTGCAAAGCTGCCTCTGCAAAATATTGTCATAATATACGAGCCCTGTTTCCCCTTCTCCTACCTGTATGCTGGTATAGAACTTGCCCGGAATGAGCGCGAGCATTTGCTTTGTCACTTCCGCGCCCATCTCCGTTTCCGTCATCGGCACAATCCTGATCTCATACTTATCGAACACGTTCCAGAACGTATATTCCTTCCGATTCGCAAAAGCCGTCAGCTTACCGTTCACATAGATAAAACCCGCAAAACCGTCCGGTATTTCTCTATGTACAGTGGCACCCCGGAAGTCTGCGTCCTTTGCGAGCACCTGATACGGAATATCCATATAGTCGAGCTCTCCCGTCATTTCTTCCACTTCCACCTGATATCCCAGCATCTTCGGAAAATACCAAATCCCCGCCGTGACCATCTTCTGGAATACACCATTCTTCAATACAAATCCTGCCTGATTATCCTTTATAATATACTTCATTTTTATGACCATACTCCTTTCCCGGCCTGCGATGTTCCCGTCGGACGCTGCAAACGTCAGCACAAACTATCGTGCAGACCAAACAAGTTTTACTCCTGACAAACTCCAAATCAATCTTCACCATTTTTTACAAATGCTCCTATCGCTGCTTTCATCGACTTTCTACGGAAGTTTCGTTCAGCAGACGGTCGGAAGGAAGGGCAGGAATGCACCATTTTTTCTGCACACGCAGGCACGCGGCCCATTGCCCGTCAGATGAAACTCTCGCATCCTGTTGTTCCCTCTTTCCATCCTGCGGTATCCCAAACCTTCAGGCATCAAGCCAATTGCACGCAGAGCGGACGATGTTCTGTCCGGTCTGCTCCTCATTCCGTACCCATAGGGATACAGAATGTGCCGAAAGCAGGACATAAGCATTCTTTTTGCGCGGATTCGAACCGCAGACTTGACAGGTCTTTTCCATTTTGTTGTGCACTCTACCCACTGAGCTACCGTTCACACGGGAGGGAGTCGAACCCTCGACAACACAATGTTTTCTTAACCCCAAGTTAAGTTTAGTGAAATATTTATGATATACCTGACAGCACGCTGCCGGCACCGCCGGGCAGGAAGTAACTCCCAACACCCGCGCATAATAAATTATTTCCGATATATAATTAACCTTTAATAACACCGACCGTTTTCAACTTCCGAATCGGTGTGACCAAATCCATCTGCTGTGCCATGACCTGGTCGATATCTTTATAGGCAAACCGGCACTCCTCGGCTACATCGTTTTTCCTGCGCTTTCCGAGCACGACGCCCTGTTCTTTCAAATCCACCATGACCTTTTCCACCGTAAACGCCTGCATCGCTCCGCTCCGGGAATAACTTCTGCCGGCACCGTGGGAAGAAGTACAGAAGGATTCTTTGTTTCCCTTTCCTTCCACCACATAGCTGTAGGAACCCATCGCGCCCGGTATGACGGCTTTCTCGCCTTCCCGCACCCTGACCGCACCTTTGCGGTGCACCCAGACATTGGCATCATAATGATTTTCCAATGCCGCATAGTTATGATGGCAGTTCACTTCTTCGCCGAATTCTACCACAAATTCCGTATTTTTCTCTATCAGTTCTTTTACGATGGCACAGGTCTTTTCCAGCATACGGGCGCGGTTCTCAAAAGCGTAATCCATCGCGAGATTCATCCACCGTATGTACTGCTGCCCCTCTTTTGTATGCACGGGTAAAAAGGCCAGACGATGTTCGTCTTTTACCTCGCTGTACCAGAGGCGGTTCAACTCTCTCGCCTTTTCGTGAAAATAATCACAGATTGCCTTGCCGAGATGGCGGCTGCCGGAATGAATCATCACGCAGAGATAACCGTTCTCATCCTCCTGCAGTTCGATGAAATGATTGCCGCCGCCCAGACTTCCAACCTGAAAATAGCCGTCATCGATCAGCGGAAGCAGTTCTGTATTTTCCGCATACTTCTCTATCTCCTGTTTGGCCCGGTCGAGAACTTCCGACTCCTGCGGCTCCCTGTACCGCTCCGTATTCAGCGGAATGCCCCGCATGATGCTTCCAATAATTGCCTGTATGAGCGTACCGTTGCCGGTCTGAATCTCCCGGATATCCTCTACGCGGATATTGGTCGGTATAAAATCCATGCCGCATCCGATATCAACGCCTACCGCATTTGGTATGATCACATCCTTTGCCGCGATGACGCCGCCGATCGGCATTCCTTTTCCGGCATGGGTATCCGGCATCAGACATACCCATTTATGAAGAAACGGAAGCTGTGAGAGATGATATGCCTGTTCCAGACAATTTTCCTCAAGCTGACTTTCATTTTCCAACCATATCTTTACCGGAAACTTTGTTTTCTCATTATATAATACGAACATGCATATCCTCCTTTTCTGCCGTATCTTCGGCTTTTTAATTGCTTTCTTATCCGTATCTGTTGATGTTATTATATACGGCTGCCTTTTGATTATCATTTTAAAAAAGTTGCGAACTTCCATTATCATCCATTTTTTACAAAAAAATAAGTGCAACTGCCAGAGATGAACAGTCTCTGACAATTACACTTTTATGGTACTAAACAGAACGCATGGATGGGATTCTATGCGCTCTTGTATATTATATCTGCTTTGAAACAAAATGTGCCGTTTCGCTATAATCACTCAAAATATATGGGATCAACTCCAATGGATATACCTTTAATCCATGTTTTAATTTTTCTAACGGAACCCAGCAAGAATCCAGATCAATCCTTTCATTTATTCTCTTTTCAAAGTTTCCGCAGTTAAAAGAATATCTCTACCCATAAATTCATACTCCCTCTACAATTTGTCCATCCATAAAAGAATCAACCCGCGCAAGCACCGCCGGATCTTGCTGATACGAAAAATCCGTGGCTTCAACGACCAGCGTTTCCCCCATGACATTTTCCTTCCGAATCCATTCCGCAATCTTTATAAAATCCTCTTTAACATCCAGCGTCGTTGTTAAATGAACCGGATGCCGGTTCTCCTCCTTCATGCGGTGAAGATACCTGCTATACAGGACTTCCGCATCGCCCCGAAGCACAATCGTCAGAACATCATACTCTTTGTCATGCGCAATGGCATGCAGTTTTTCCAGTTCCGCCTCGTGAAAGTTGGCTTCAAGAATAACGGCGCCGCCTGCTGCTGCCATCTGCGAAAAAATGTGACACATCATTTCTACCGCCGCGTTGGAAAGCCTTTTATTCTCTTCACGGTCACGAAATCCGATGGAATCGCCTAAAATCTCCTTTACCGTATCCTTCTGGAATACAGCAACGTGGTATCTTTCAGCCAGTATTTTAGAAAATGTTGACTTGCCGGCCGCGATATCACCTGTAATCAGCAACAGTTTTTTCATAAATGTGCCCCCTTTGACAGCAATAAAAAGTATATCTTTTGCTTCTATTCATAAACTTCAATAATCACTTTCTCCGCTACGAACTCTTCCCCGTCAAAATAACCTTCTGCTTCCCCGCTCCAGTTTTGCCATTCCGCTTCCGCATCGGCTTCGTTTTCTGCAGATAGTCCGGCATTTGCCTGTTCCGTTTCCTGCCCGCTGCTACATCCTGTCATCACTGCCATCATAAGCGTCATGATCCCTACTGCCACCATAAACGACATAATCCCCGCCGCCACTGCATATTTTCTTTTCATTTTTATTAGTCCTCTGGGAATGTTGTGCAGTGTGTTTT
>CAMWXB010000120.1 GCA_947178125.1 uncultured Lachnospiraceae bacterium
CTGCTTTTCGCAGAGCGAAAGCGTGCCGCCGCAGGAACTATGCCCTGTGCGCCCCGGGTGCCTCCTGAATTGTGTCCAGCCGGGAATTTTGTGCTGTACTTTTAATCAAGATATGATAAAATATTTATAGTGTTCATTTTATGATATATGTGAAAGGTTGCAGTGAATCGTATGGCGATAGATAAGGAAGATATAGAATATAGAAGGCAGGTCGTACAGGAATATAAGGCGGATGTGGAAAAACTGATACGTTATCTGCCCTGGCTGGAAGAAAAGTCGGGGAGCAGTGTTTCGGAAACTTACAGCGGCTCTGGAATTGGGGAACATTCTATTGCTTTTCCGGTCTATGATAGTATGCTGCTTGGCTTTGTCAAGGAAGTTCAGCGTACAAATTTATTAGACAGAAATTACAGATATATTTATTCAAGGAACAGAATTGTCACGCAGAAGGATGAACTGCGGGCGATTTCCAATTCGGATATCACGCGGATGGATATTTTAAAAGGGATTTTGTCCAAATATGTGATGGGCGGCATGACAAAAGGCAGGATGTGGACGGAGGCGGTGCAGAACCGCATTTTCCTGAACATTGTAAAGAAGATGAAGGAAAATCTGGAATTTTGGGACAGGCCAATAGTGTGAAGAGAAGTTCTAAGGCTCACAGCATAGGCTGTTTCGCCAAGAACTTCTATGGATTTGCAACGCAAATCTTCTTCACACCGAAGAATGCCCAAAATACGGGCATTCTTCAACACAAATTTATTTGTGTTTGGATTTTGAGATTCCGCAAAGCGGAATCATGGGGGTTAGCGTGAGAAGAACTATAGGGAAAGGTAAGAAACACGGGTATGGGAGAAAAATCGCTACAAAAGAAACAGTATATATTAGAGACGGCCAAAAAGGTATTTGTCGAGAAAGGGTACAAAAATGTGACGATGAAGGATATCGTAGAAGCCTGCGACATCAGCCGGGGCGGTCTCTATTTATATTTCAGCAGTACGGAGGAACTTCTGCTCGCGGTGCTTCAGCAGGATGCGGATGAAATTGATGATGTTTTTACAGAGAGCATTGCGGAAGAAGATTCGGCGGCCGATATTCTGACGCTGTTCTTAAAGGAACAGAAGAAGGAACTTCTGCGGAAAAGAAATAACCTGACGATGGCTGTCTATGAATACGCTTTTGAAAACAGGGAGAAAAAAGATCAGATGCTGCGCAGACAGTTCGATGCAGGCGTGAGGGTCCTGGAAAAGCTTATTGAATCGGGTATCGCTTCCGGAGAATTTTACTGTGAGAATCCGAGAGGTGCGGCGAATAATATTATGTATGTGCTGGAAGGTATGAAAATTAATTCCCAGACAATGGGAATTACCGAAGCGATGGTTGACGAGCAGCTTCTTTATATTATGGCGGGACTGCTCATCGATATAGATTAAGAAGATGCAGATCAAGAATACGGAGGGATTAAATTCAGCATGGGAAATGTGAAGCGCATTTATGTGGAAAAGAAAGAGCCTTTTGCGGTAAAGGCGAAAGAACTGAAAGAAGAGCTTGGAAGTTATCTCGGTATTGAAGGAGTAAAGGAAGTACGGGTACTGATTCGATATGATGTGGAAAATATATCGGAAGCGGTTTTTGAAAAAGCATGCAGGACCGTATTTTCAGAGCCGCCTGTCGATATGCTGTATGAGGAAGAAATTGAAATTCCGACGGATGGACGGGTATTTGGCGTAGAATATCTGCCGGGGCAGTTCGATCAGAGAGCAGATTCAGCAGTACAGTGCGTGAAGTTCCTGAAAGAGGATGAAGAGCCTGTAATCAGAACGGCTGTCACTTATTTGATAACAGGACAAATTTCCGATGATGAATTTGAGAAGATTAAAGCATATTGTATTAACCCGGTAGATTCCAGAGAGACGGATATGATAAAGCCGGATACTTTAATCGCTCAATATGAAGAACCGGCTGATGTGGCGGTTCTTGCGGATTTCTGCTCCATGCCGGAAGCGGAATTCCGAAAATTATATGATTCGCTGGGACTGGCAATGACATTCAAAGATTTTTGGCATATCCGGAAGTATTATGACGGGGAAGAGCACAGGAACCCGACGATGACGGAAATCCGCGTGCTGGATACTTACTGGTCAGATCATTGCCGCCATACGACATTTTCCACGGAACTTACGGATGTTGTTTTCCAGGACGGATATTATCAGAAACCGATTCGGGAAACTTACGGGAATTATCTGCGGACAAGAGAAGAAATTTTTGCGGGCAGAACGGATAAGTTCGTCTGCCTGATGGACTTGGCCACAATGGCAATGCGCAAGCTGAAAAAAGACGGGAAGTTGGAGGATATGGAACAGTCCGATGAGATCAATGCGTGTTCGGTCGTTGTTCCTGTGGAAATGGATTACGGCGACGGACCGGTCACCGAAGAGTGGCTTGTCTTTTTCAAAAACGAGACGCACAATCATCCGACGGAAATCGAGCCTTTCGGCGGTGCGGCGACCTGTCTTGGCGGTGCCATCCGCGACCCGTTATCCGGCCGCGGCTATGTTTATCAGGCAATGCGTGTGACGGGGGCGGCAGACCCGACGGTGCCTGTTGCGGATACGTTAAAAGGCAAACTTTCCCAGAAAAAGCTTGTGCGGGGCGCGGCGAGCGGTTATTCTTCTTATGGAAATCAGATTGGTCTTGCAACGGGATTCGTCAAGGAAATCTATCATCCCGATTATGTGGCAAAAAGGATGGAGATCGGCGCGGTCATGGGTGCGGCGCCGCGAAAAAACGTTATCCGTGAGACTTCCGACCCGGACGATATCATCATCCTGCTCGGCGGCAGGACCGGCCGCGATGGCTGCGGCGGAGCGACGGGCTCTTCCAAAGTCCATACGGAAAGCTCTATCGAGACATGCGGCGCAGAAGTGCAGAAGGGAAATGCGCCGACGGAGCGTAAGATTCAGCGTCTGTTCCGCCGGGAAGAAGTGAGCAGATTAATTAAAAAATGTAACGATTTCGGCGCAGGCGGTGTTTCCGTAGCAATCGGAGAACTGGCCGACGGCCTTGTAGTCGATTTGGATAAAGTACCTAAAAAATATGCGGGCCTTGACGGTACGGAGTTAGCCATTTCGGAATCCCAGGAACGAATGGCAGTTGTCGTATCGCCAGAAGATGTGGATACTTTTTTGGCATATGCGGCGGAAGAAAATCTGGAAGCGGTGGCGGTTGCTGTCGTGACGAAGGAGCCGCGGCTCGTCCTGAAATGGCGCGGCAGGGAGATTGTCAATATTTCCAGAGCTTTTCTCGATACGAACGGTGCACATCAGGAGACGAGTGTTCGTGTGGATATGCCGGAGCCGGAAGAAAATTATCTGAAAAAGACGGCGGTTCCTGCGGTAGAAGAGGCGCTGAAGCAGGGCGATGTGAAAAAGGCATGGCTTGCCCTGCTGCATGATCTGAATGTATGTTCCCAGAAGGGGCTTGTGGAGATGTTCGACGCTTCTATCGGCGCAGGCAGTGTCTATATGCCTTATGGCGGAAAATACCAGTTGACGGAAACACAGGCAATGGTCGCAAAACTGCCGGTATTGGAAGGCAAAACGGATACCGTAACGATGATGAGTTATGGTTTTGACCCTTATCTGTCGAACTGGAGTCCGTATCATGGTGCGGTATATGCGGTAACGGAGTCAATGGCGAAAATCGTGGCGAACGGCGGCGACTATAAGAAAATCCGTTTCACATTCCAGGAGTATTTCCGACGGATGACGGAGGAAGCGGGCCGCTGGAGCCAGCCTTTTGCAGCCCTGCTCGGTGCCTATGAAGCGCAGATTGCATACGGTCTGCCTTCGATCGGCGGAAAAGACTCCATGTCCGGCACGTTCAACGACATTGATGTGCCGCCGACGCTCGTATCCTTTGCGGTGGATATCGGAAAGAAACAGGATATCATCAGTCCGGAATTGAAAAAAGCCGGGGATAAACTCGTGCTCTTCAAAATTGCAAAAGACGAATATGACCTGCCTGTTTACGAAAAGGTCATGCAGGTATATGATAAGATTCTTGCGCTGATGGCAGAAAAGAAGATTGTGGCATCTTATGCGCTGGATGCAAAAGGTGTGGCTGCAGCGGTCAGCAAGATGGCATTCGGCAACAAGCTGGGGGTTATGATAGAAGAGGATTTAAGTACGGAAGCATTTTTTGCAAATGGGCTGGGAGAAATTCTCGTGGAAATGCCTGCAGCGGATGCAGAAGCGCTCGTGCGGGAAGAGCAGGACTGTATCCTCATCGGTACGGTGACGGAAGAACCTGTTTTTGCATACGGAACGATAACGGTAACAATGGAAGAAGCGCTGCAGTCCTGGACGTCCAGGTTGGATAAGGTATTCCCTTATACGGCGGGAAAAGATAAGAGCCCGCTTGCTTCGGAATGTTACAGGGCGCAGGATATTTATGTATGTAAGCATAAAGTGGCGAGGCCGACTGTCTTTATTCCGGTATTTCCCGGAACGAACTGCGAATATGACAGCGCGAAAGCATTTGAAAATGCCGGTGCGGATGTGATTACGAAGGTATTTAAAAACATGACAGCAGAAGATATCAGGGAGAGCGTGGAAGTCTTTGAAAAGGCGATTGGGCAGGCCCAGATTATCATGTTCCCCGGCGGTTTTTCGGCGGGAGATGAACCGGATGGTTCTGCGAAATTCTTTGCGACGGCCTTCCAGAATGAGAAAATGAAAGAAGCAGTCATGAAATTATTACAGGAAAGGGACGGTCTGGCATTGGGCATCTGCAATGGTTTCCAGGCGCTGATCAAGCTGGGGCTCGTGCCTTACGGCGAGATTATCGGGCAGACAGAAGATTCACCGACCCTGACTTTCAATACGATAAACCGCCATATTTCCAAGATGGCCTATTTGAAAGTTGTTTCCAACAAGTCTCCCTGGCTGCAGAAGGCGGTATTGGGGAATACTTATGTAAATCCGGCTTCTCATGGTGAGGGACGCTTCGTGGCGTCGAAGGAATGGCTGGAGAAACTGTTCGCAAACGGACAGGTGGCGACTCAGTATGCGGATATCGACGGCAATGTATCGATGGATGAAGAATGGAACATCAACGGTTCCTATGCTTCCATCGAGGGCATCACTTCTCCTGACGGCCGCTGCTTCGGTAAGATGGCTCATTCCGAGAGAAGGGGCGACGGCGTTGCCGTGAATATCTATGGAGAGCAGGATTTGAAGATTTTTGAGTCGGGTGTGGCGTATTTCGGATAATAGGAAAGAAGGATTTTCGGGAAGATAAAAAGAGAATAAAGAAAAACAGAAAAGACCTTGTAGAGAGGACAATGTCATTTAGATAAGATAACTATAAGGAGTAGAGTATGTAGAAATACATACC
>CAMWXB010000121.1 GCA_947178125.1 uncultured Lachnospiraceae bacterium
CGTATGGATCACATCGCCCCCTGCTTTTGGACTAGCTATTTCCCGACAGCCCCTTTTTCCAGCCCATTACTCTGTCTCCCGCAGTCTTTCCACGATACTTTTCTTTTTCAGACTCCTGTACGCCATAAGCGGCGCGAGTGCTGCCACGAGCAGAAGCAGCGGCATCATGATTACAAACGGCAGAATCTGGAAACGATATTCAAAAAACAGCAATATCTTATTCATTGCATTTAAGACAAACCACGACAACGGACTACCTATCAGGAAACTGAGTATGCCGGAGATCATCACATAACTGATGCCTTCGCAGACCAGCATTTTCCGAAGCTGGCCGCCCGTCATGCCGATGCTCTGCAGCATAGCGAACTCCCTTCTTCTGGAAATGATCTCCGTCACAACGGCATTGACAAAATTGAGCATCCCGATCAGGGCGATAATGGCGCATAACGCAATGCCGAGTGTCGAAATGACCGTTATCATACCTTCAAATTCTTCCCGCAGAGAATCCTTGGAAACATAACCCATTTCCTGATGCGCTTCACTGTATTGTTTAACAGCCGTTTCAAAATCTTTCTGATATTCATCCGCAACCTGATAGGATACGGCAAAAAGTTCACTTGTTACGCCAAATTCGGATATAGGAAGGACAGCATCACAGCCATTCGCCGTATACCGATGCAGGTTCATGCTGTATGGAATGTTAACAATCGCCATTACTTCATACTCTTTCGAGGCCAGATTTTCATACACGACACCGGTTATTTCGCCATTTTCATTCGTTTCCTCATGGAAAATCGTATCTTCGGTAATGCTTTCCACCGTGACTTTATCACCCGGATGATACGCGTGTTCAGCAGCCGGAAGAAATTCCTTACTGTGCACCTGCGTCAGCAGAATATAATCTCCGGTAAGGAATTTCTCTACATCCAACGTGCCTTCCAACACTTCCAAATTTCGAAGAAGCTCTTCGCTATAGCCGTAAAAATATCCTGCCATATTTTGCTCTTCACCGCTCAACATCCTATCTACAGACTCACTGTAAAAAGACTCTCTCCGCAGTTTTCCTTCCGCATCCAGCTTTCGGAACTGTTCCCTCGCCTGTTCATCCATCAACAGACGACTTCCGTACCAGACCCACATTTCACGCCTGCTTTCAATTCCGTCCTGACTATCCGCCAGCGCCAGATATTCCGGCTCTATCTCAACATCACCGCTTCTCGGACTGCCGCCGGTAATATTGATATGACCGAGCAGATAATCCCCCGCAATCCGCTGTTCCATAAATTCATCCAGACGAAAACTGTTTACGGCGGTCGTAATGACTGCCAATAATATTATGCTGAAGGAAACCGCAGCAATAACGGTCATCGTAGAACGCTTATTTCTCCCCAGATTGGCAATCGCCATGGAAACGGCGCTAAAACGGTTATGCCGCTTTTTTATCTTATCTTTTCCGGACTTTTTCTTCCCTGCCGCCTTTTTTTCCTCCGTACCCGAGAATTTTACCGCTTCAATCGGCGATACACTTCCCGCAATCTTCCCCGGCTTACGGCAGCTTACCGATACCGTAAATGCAGAGAACACGGCGCTGAATACAAATATCCACGGATTAAACTTCAAAGAGGTGCTCGCGCTTCCGTAATCGCCAAGTTCCATGGCAAGCGGCAGAATCAGCTTCCCGACGCCATACCCCAGAATAAGACCGATGGGAATTCCTGCCGCGGACAAAATAGCTGCCTGTCTTCTCACCAGCCTGCGAATCTGCTTTTTCGTCGTACCGATCGTCTTTAGTAATCCATAAAAACGAATATCGCTTACAACGGATATCTGAAAAACATTATAGATGATCAGATAACCTGTTACCAAAATAATGATGATGACAGCAGTCAAAACGATAACACTGAGTAAGTCAACAGATTCCAATCGGCTGCTCATATAAGCCCAGTTCACGCCATACCGTATTTCGGTTTCCGGTTCATATCCGGCATTTTCTATGACGGTCCGCACCTTTTCTTCCAGATTGGAATCATCGTGGAAATAAAGATTTACTGCCATCAGCCCAACGCCACTGTCCTCCGGATGTTCTTCTCCCCACTTGATAAAATCTTCATCCGTCAGACTGCCTTTTAACTCATTCCAATAGCTTTCCGACAGAAAAAGTTCGCTGGCATGGGCGATATGGTCTCCCTGATAATAACCGCATACGGTAAACTCCTCCTCTACCTCTTTTCCCTGAAAAGTAAAGGCAATCGGCACCTTCTCGCCGAGCGCATAAGGCAGGCCGAAATTGTCCAGAATAAATGTATCCACCACGATTTCGTTTCTTTCGACGGGCAAATGCCCTTCCTCCAATGTGATGAACATATCCTCAAGATACGCTTCTTCCGGCAGATAACGCAGTTCCGCCTGACGTTTCACAATGTTATCCGCTCTTCCGATAAAAATATTATAACTATAATCCTTGATGAGCGGATCCGTAATGACCTTTTCGTATTGCTCTCGCGTCGCCTCTTTCAGCCCCGCATGGAACCTTCCACCGACTTCCCGCATGGTATCTTCCTGTGACACCTGCATTATGCCGCTTACCAGGGAAAATACTGCGGTAAAAAGCACTCCGGTCAGAATGATCGCCAGCATGGCAAAAAGATTCCGCATACGGTTATTTTTCAGGCTGCGTCCCGACAACCTGCGGATTGCTGCTCCGTTATTGTTTCTCATTGGAAGCGCCTCCCTTCTGCACTGTCTGCACTTCGTGCACGACCTGCATTTCGTGCATAGTCTGTTCCCCGCGCATGGTCTGCATTTCGCGCAGATGATCGTCTACAATCTTACCGTCCTCGATATGAATCACCCTGTCGCAGAGCTGCGCCAGCGCTTCATTATGCGTGATCATGACAATCGTCTGATGAAACTGCTCTCCGGTCAGCTTTAAAAGTCCCAGAACTTCCTGCGTCGTCTTACTGTCCAGATTTCCGGTCGGTTCATCCGCCAAAATGATCGCCGGTTTTGTCACAAGCGCACGGGCGATTGCCACACGCTGCTGCTGGCCGCCGGAAAGCTGCCCCGGAAGATTATGCAGCTTATCCTGCAGGCCGAGCGTCTGCACGATATCCTGAACAAAAGCCTCGTCCACCGGCCTTCCATCCAGTTCCAGCGGAAGAACGATATTTTCATAGATGCTCAGAATCGGTACCAGATTATAACTTTGAAAAATAAATCCAATATGCCGCCGCCGGAAAATAGTCAATGCGTTTTCATTTAACTCAAATATCTTCTTGCCCGCTACGGTCACGCTTCCGCTCGTGGCATAATCCAAACCGCCCAGCATATGAAGCAGCGTGGACTTTCCCGAACCGGAAGTACCGACGATGGCACAGAACTCCCCTTCCTCAATACACAAATTCACACCGTCAAGCGCCCTGACCTGAACATCCCCTTCGCCATAATATTTTTTCAGATTCTTCGCTTCCAATATTTTCATAGACTTTCTTTCCACCTTTCCGTCATTTTGCAGAATGGCCGCAGGACATTCTGCCAGGAATAACTTAGATTTTCTTAGGCGCTGTCTTTTAGCGCTTTAGAAAATCTTTATTCTATAATATCAGACGCCTCTGACAACATTCTTACAAAAAGCTGGTAAAGTTATGACAATTTTGTCAGAATCCGGCCAAATATACATACAGACGTGTCTTTTTAGCCCTTTTTCCATAAAAAAAGGCCCCCGGTAAACGTGACCGGAAAGCCTTTTATCCTTATCAGAAACTGCAGCAGCATATAGAAAGCTATGCCGCGGCCCCTTCTGCTTCATCTTTCGAATATAATATTTTCAAAATAATCGGTGTTAAAATCGACGATACAATAATCAACAGAATTACCGATGTAAAGTATACTGGTGTCAACAAGCCCGCCGTAAGTCCCTTTTGCGATACGATCAACGCTACCTCGCCTCTTGTCATCATACCGACACCGATTTTCAACGAATCCCGGCCGTTGAACTTACAAAGACGCGCTACCAGCCCACATCCGATAATCTTGGAAATCAATCCCGTTGCCACGAACGCTATGGAAAAAATCAGGATTCCCATGCTCATACTGTCCACATTTGTTTTCAGACCGATACTCGCGAAGAAAATCGGGCCGAACATGATATAGGAATTGGTATCCATCTTTTCTGCAATGTATTTGGAATCCCGAATAGAGCACAAAATGATTCCCGCTACATAGGCGCCCGTAATATCTGCAATACCGAAATATTTTTCGGCAATATATGCCATGGCAAGACAGAACGCCAGTCCCGCAATTGGAATACGTCTTGTATGCGGGTATTTGGTATCTACCATTTTGAAAACCTTATAGCTGATAAAACCGACCACAATCGCAAACAGGAAGAACAATACCGTATTGGCAAGTACGGCCGTCGGCTTTGACTCCGGATTCTTGAATCCGATGACAAAGGTAAGAACAATAATGCCGATTACATCATCGATAATTGCCGCACTCAGAATGGTCGTACCGACCTTCCCTTTTATTTTTCCCATTTCCTTTAGGGATTCCACCGTAATGCTTACGGACGTAGCCGTAAGAATCGTACCGACGAATACCGCCTTATAAAATCCCTCCGAACCCCACGGTGACGCTCCATAAAATGCCATATATAAAAGAGCGCCGCAGCCTAACGGGATGAATACGCCCGAACAGGCTATCAACGCGGCAATCGGACCGGTTTTCACCAGGTCTTTTAAATCCGTTTCCAGACCCGCAGAAAACATCAGCAGGATAACGCCAATCTCCGCCATCTGTGCGAGAAAATCCGATTGACTCACCCATCCTAACACGCTCGGCCCGATCAAAAGCCCGGCAATGATTTCTCCTACTACCTGCGGCGCTTTGCATTTTCGCGCAAGAATTCCACACAACTTCGCGGAAATGATAATAATCGCCAAATCCCTGAATACTAAATATGATTCCACTTTCCTCTCCCTCTTTCATTCATAACTATGAAATCTCCCAAATTCCATACGCTATTTTATATCCCGGCACATCTTTTGTCAATAAGCCTGTATACATCATTCTGTACAACAGTAACAGTTCAGCCGCCGGACAGGACGGTGTATGGTTCCTTTGAAGGTACGCTTT
>CAMWXB010000122.1 GCA_947178125.1 uncultured Lachnospiraceae bacterium
GGCCTCCAAAGGGACTATGCCCTGTCTGGCCGGCTGGCGGCTGCACCGTAAGTTAAAATAACAACGCAGTATATATTTTAGCATTGAATGCTTGTGCTGTACAGGCATTTTTGATAAAATAAAAAGAAGAATTACGAGATAGAACGAGAAAAGGGAACGGACAAGAGGATGGCTGATATTATTCCATTTAAGGCTTTAAGACCAAGAGAAGATTTGGTCGAGAAAATTGCGGCGTTACCGTATGATGTGTACGACAGACAGGAGGCAAGGGAGAAGGTGGCGGGCGATACGCTTTCTTTCCTGCGTATTGACAGACCGGAAACACAGTTCCCGGAAGATTATGATATGTATGCGCCGGAGGTTTACGAGAAGGCGCGCGAGATGCTTCAGGAGATGATAGAGCGGGGAGAGTTCGTGACAGAGGATGCCCCGGCTTATTATGTCTATGAGCTTGTCATGAACGGCAGGTCCCAGATTGGAATCGGCGCCTGTGCTTCCGTGGACGATTATGAGAAGGAAATCATTAAGAAACATGAGAATACGAGGGCGGAGAAGGAAGCTGACAGAATCCGTCATGTGGATATCTGTGATGCACAGACCGGACCGATTTTTCTGACTTACAGGAAAAGGGCGGATATACAGACAGAAGTGGAAAAGGCAATGACAAAGCAGCCGTTATACGATTTTACGGCTGACGACGGCATTGTGCACAGGGTCTGGCGGATTGACGATGAGCAGTCTATCGAGGCGATCAGAGCAGGATTTGCCAAAGTGGATGCAGTGTACATAGCGGATGGGCATCACAGGTGTGCTTCCGCTGTAAGAGTTTCCCAGAAACGACGGAAAGAAAATCCGGGGTATACGGGGCAGGAGGCTTTCAATTATTTTCTGTCCGTTATTTTTCCCGATGACCAGCTCTTTATCATGGATTACAACAGAGTCGTCAAATCTTTGAACGGTTATACGGAAGAGGAATTTCTTGCTAAAGTGCGTGAAATATTTGACACAGAGAAAATCGGAGATGCGCCATATCATCCGGCGAAAAAGGGTGAGATAGGGATGTATCTGAAAGATACCTGGTATAAGCTTTCGGTGAGACCGGAAATGTTGACCGGGGACCCGGTCAGGGATTTGGATGTGGCACTTCTGCAGAATTTGCTGTTACAGCCCGTGCTCGATATTCTTGACCCGAAGAGCGACGGCAGAATTGATTTTGTCGGAGGAATCAGGGGGCTTGAAGAACTGGAAAGAAGAGTGCATACAGACTGCAGGACGGCTTTTTCCATGTATCCAACCGATATTCATGAATTATTTGCGGTTTCCGATGCCGGTAAGCTGATGCCGCCGAAATCAACATGGTTCGAGCCGAAACTGCGAAGCGGTATCCTGATTCATTCTCTTGAGGATTAGGCAGACCGGAAAATAAGAAAGGAGCATTCAGAGCAATGAATAAGAGACTTTATAAATTAATGAACTGGGCCGAAATTGAGGGAATCATTTATTCGGAATCGGATAATCCACATGAGATATTGGGAGCCCATATATCCGGCAGCAATGTTGTGGTTCAGGCATTTCTCCCAGGGGCCGGAAAGGTGCGTATTCAGCCGGAGACGGGCGATAAGAGTTATCAGATGGAATGCGTTGATGAGGCCGGGTATTTCGCAGCCATGATTTCCGGAAAAACGCTCTTTTCATATGAATATATTGTAGAATATGAAGACGGCACTTTGAAGAAGATAAAAGATGCCTATAATTTCAAACCGCAGATTACCAGAGAGGATGCGGAGAAATTCAATGCGGGCATTCATTATACGATTTATGAAAAGCTTGGGGCGCATCCGATGAAACTTGACGGTGTTGACGGCGTTTATTTTGCGGTCTGGGCACCGAATGCGGTGCGTGTCAGCACGGTTGGCGATTTTAACGGCTGGGATGGACGAGTTCATCAAATGCGGAGATTATGGGATTCTGGTATTTTTGAAATCTTTATTCCGGGCGTAAAGGAAGGCGACTGCTATAAGTTTGAACTGAAAGCAAAGGGCGGCATGACCTATTTAAAGGCAGACCCCTATGCGTTCGGACAGCAGCTGCGGCCCAATACGGCTTCTGTTGTCAGGTCGCTCGACGGTTTTGAATGGGAAGATGCCAAATGGATGAAGAATCGTAAAAAGATACATGATGTAAATGCACCAATCAGTATATATGAGTTATATCTCGGTTCTTTTGCCAAACCGGAAGATGATAGGCCTTATCTGAATTATCGGGAACTGGCACCGAAAATTATCGATTATGTGAAGCAAATGAACTATACCCATGTGGAGTTGATGCCGGTGATGGAGCATCCTTTCGACGGCTCCTGGGGATATCAGGTCATCGGTTATTATGCGCCGACGGCCCGGTATGGTACGGCAGAAGACTTTATGTATTTTATGAATGAAATGCACAAAGCCGGCATTGGCGTCATTTTGGACTGGGTGCCAGCACATTTTCCAAGAGATACGCATGGACTGTCCAATTTTGACGGGACATGCCTTTATGAGCACGCTGACCCGCGTCAGGGAAGCCATCCGCACTGGGGTACGCTCATTTATAACTATGGCCGTCCGGAAGTTAAGAATTATCTGATCGCCAATGCACTGTACTGGCTGGAACAGTATCATGCGGACGGTATCCGTATGGATGCGGTGGCTTCCATGCTTTATCTGGATTATGGCAAGAACAGTGGCGAATGGGTAGCCAATATGTATGGCGGGAATGAAAATCTGGAAGCGGTGGAATTTTTAAAGCATTTGAATTCTATTGTGAAAAAAAGAGACGAAAGTGTGCTGCTGATCGCGGAAGAATCGACCGCATGGCCGAAGATTACGGGTGATGTGAAAGAGGACGGTCTAGGCTTTGACTTAAAGTGGAATATGGGCTTTATGAACGATTACCTGAGTTATATAAAGAACGACCCTTACTTCCGTTCGGGCTGCCATAACAACCTGACTTTCAGCATGATTTACGCGTACAGCGAGAAGTTTGTGCTTGTTTTCTCCCATGACGAAGTTGTTCATGGAAAGGCTACGATGCTCGGAAAGATGCCGGGAGAGCGGAAGGAACAGTTCGCGAACCTGCGTCTGACTTATGCTTATCTGATGACCCATCCCGGCAAGAAACTGTTGTTCATGGGACAAGATATCGGCGAGTATGATGAGTGGAACGAAGAACGTGCGGTGGAATGGGAACTGTTAGAGAATGACGACCATAAGAAGCTGAACAAGCTTGTATCGGACTTAAATAAAATGTATACGACACTTCCTGCCATGTACCAGAAGGACGATTCCTGGGAAGGATTTGAGTGGATTAACTGCATTACGCCGCAGGCCTGTATGCTTTCTTATCTCCGTAAAGCGGAAAAAGTGGAGGATACGTTAGTCGTTATCGCGAATTTTGCCAATGCAAAGCAGGAATTTACCGTCGGGGTTCCGTATGAAGGAAAATATAAGGAAATTTTGAATACGGACTCCAGAACATATGGTGGAAGCGGCTGTGTTAATGCAAAGGAAAAGAGAACGCTGGAACAGGAATGGGATGGTAAGCCCTATGCAATCGAAATGGTCAGCGCGCCTCTTTCTATCAGTATTTTCTCTTATACGCCCTATACGGCGGAAGAAAAGGCTGAGATAGAAAAAGCAAAGGCGGAAGCGATTCGCAAGGCGAAGGAAGAAAAGGAAAGACAGGAAGCAGAAGAGGCTGCGAGAATTACTGCGCAGGAAGCAGAGGCAGCAAAAGAAGCGGCTCAAAAGGCATCGAAGGAAGCCAGGGAAAAGGCGAAAGCAGCCAACGAAGCGGCCGAACGGCTGAAAAAAATACTTGCAAAGCAAAGTGAAGGAAAGAAAGACAAAGTGAAATAAGGAAAGTCATAAGGGACAGGAGAAACGGTATGACAGAGATTGAAACAATTACAGGAGAAACGGTAGATGTAGGGCTGATTCAGTCTTTTATACAGGAACTGCCGGAAAAGGCGCTGCGGTTCGGTGTACGGGTACTGCTTGCGCTGCTCGTATTTGTCATCGGGGCGCAGCTCATTAAACTTGTCTGCCGGATTTTGAAAAAATCCATGCAGCGTGGTAATGCGGATGTGGGCGTCATACAGTTTCTCGGCTCTTTTGTTCGGATCACGCTTTACGTCATTCTTGTTTTTTTCATTGCCTCCGGGTTTGGACTGGATGCGGCAAGTGTTGTGGCTCTGCTCGGTTCTGCCGGTGTGGCCATTGGTCTTGCAATCCAGGGCAGTCTTTCCAACTTTGCGGGCGGTGTGCTGATCCTGCTGTTAAAGCCGTTCAAAGTAGGAGACTATATCGTTGCAGGGAACGGGAATGAAGGCACCGTCATCGAAATCCAGATTTTTTATACGAAGCTTACAACGGCGGACAACCGGCTGGTGGTGATTCCGAACGGAGAACTTTCCAATTCCAGCATGGTCAACGCCAGCGCTATGCCGACGCGCAGAATTGATATTCCCGTAGGTATTTCCTATGAGGCGGATATCCGAAAAGCGCGGGAAGTTTTAATGAAATTGCTGGAGCAGGAGGATAAAGTATTACGGGATATGGATAAAAGAATTTTTGTCGATTCCCTGGGGGACAGTGCGGTCCTGCTTGGCCTACGCTGTCATGTGGCATCGGCGGATTTCTGGGAGACCAAATGGCGGCTGACGGAAAATATCAAATATGCGTTGGATGATGCGGATATTTCGATTCCATATAATCAGCTGGATGTACATGTTAAGGAAAAATCCTGAGTTTTTGTGCGGAAGAAAAGTTTGGCGGGAAATTTTTATATAAAAAAAGAAAATTCCTTCTTGCCAAAAAGGGAATTACCCGTTATAATAGTCTTTGTGTTTAGGCATAAGCTGGAATAGCGCAGTCGGTAGCGCAACTGATTCGTAATCAGTAGGTCGAGGG
>CAMWXB010000123.1 GCA_947178125.1 uncultured Lachnospiraceae bacterium
ACGAATCACATCGCCCCCTATTATGGACTATCTATTTCCCGACAGCCCCTTCATCCAGATTTGCGCAGCAGGTCTTTCTCCCACATTTTCTCTATTTCAGAAACCCGTTGATGATCTGTTCTTCCGCCTCTGCTTCCGTCAGGCCGAGCGTCATTAATTTTACAATCTGCTCTCCGGCAATCTTGCCGATTGCCGCCTCATGAATCAGCGCCGCATCCACATCATTTGCTTCTAACTGCGGTATCGCCAGTATCCTTGCATCGTCCATAATAATCGCATCGCATTCCGTATGTCCGCTGCATGATACGTTCCCGATGATACGGGAATCAAATTTCTGATAAGAAGTATCTCTCGCGACCGAACGGGAAACGATATCCGCACTGGCTCCTTCTCCGTTCAGATACACTTCATAACTGCTGACCGCCTGCTGGTCCTCATGCGTCATCAGCCTTTCCCGAACGACCAGCTTAGCTCCCGCCTCCAGTTTGGCAGTCGTCGTCCGCGCGGTAGAATCCACGCCTTTGATCTGCACCATTTCCATTTCCATAAAGCTGTTTTCTTCCATATAAACTTCCGTTCCGGGATTTAAAATACGCTTTCCGCTCCCGCTTCCGGAACCATAGTGCTTCTCCACATACTTGACTCTTGCATCTTTTCCAAGATAAAAACGATGGACACCGTCATGCTCAGAATCCTGCCCGCCGCAGTTATCAATGCCGCAGCCCGCAACGATTGTCACATCTGCTCCCTCTCCAATATAAAAATCATTATAGACCATTTCCTTCAGGCCGCTCTGGCTTAAAACAACGGGAATATGAACGCTTTCGTTCTTTGTCCCCGGCTTGATATGAATATCGATACCACTCACATCCTGTTTGGATACGATATCGATATTGGCCGTTGTATTCCTCGCTTCCATCTGCCCGTTCGCCCGGATATTATAAGCGCCTTCCGGTACCTGGTGCAAATCCGCCACCTCCGCCAGAAGCCGTTTCTGTATTGTATCGATCATAATCGTTCCTCCATTTCTCTATTCCCTGTCTGAAAAAATTGCGCCAGCAATTTTTCGGGAAAGATTATATTTTCTTAGACAGCGTTCTTCGCTGCCCTGGAAAATCTTCTTCCGGGAAAGATTAGCTTTTCTTAGACAGTGTTTTCTACTGTCTTAGAAAAGATTCTTTCCGGGAATGTTTTTCATTCCCTGTGCACTGATTCACCGCCGCAGAAGTCCCGAGAAGCCCCGGCAAAATCTCTTCTTTTGTTCCCTTTTCGGCAATCCGGCCGTCAGCAACAACGACAATCTCATCGGCAATATTCAAAATGCGCTCCTGATGGGAAATGACAACAATGGAGCCCTCCTGATTTCTTTTCTGCATCCGCTCAAATACCTGAATCAGATTCTGGAAACTCCATAAATCAATGCCTGCCTCCGGCTCATCAAAAACGGAAAGCCTGCTCCCTCTGGCAAGGACTGTCGCAATCTCAATCCGTTTCAATTCCCCGCCGGAAAGGCTCGCGTTGACTTCCCGCTTGATATAATCCCGGGCACAGAGCCCGACCTCTGAAAGGTATTCGCAGGCATCTGCAACAGACAGCTGTCTGCCCGACGCAATCCGAAGCAGATCTATGACTTCAAGTCCCTTGAACCGCACCGGCTGTTGAAAAGCATATCCGATTCCCAGCACGGCGCGCTCTGTAATACTTTTTCCGGTGATATCGATTCCGTCCAAAAGAATCTGACCGGCTGTCGGCCGCTCGATTCCCGCAATCAGTTTGGCCAGTGTCGATTTGCCACTGCCATTCGGTCCCGTAATCACTACAAATTTATGATTTTCCACCGTCAGGCTGATATCGCGGACAATTTCTTTCTGATCATCTTCTCCGGAAACTTCAAAAGAAATATTTTTTAATTCCAGCATAATAATCCTCCATGTCAGCTCGACCCGCCAATCCGGGCATAAGCTTTTTCAATAACTTATCATATCTCTTTTCCGTTATCTGTGCAAATACTTTCCATAAAATCCTGCCAATTTGGCAAAAAACTTGCTAAAATGGAGAAAAAGACGGACAGCCAAAAAGCACAGGCGAATCTCCCCTGTGCTTTTTACATCATTCTAATAACCATGCCTTTCTCTCAACCTGCGAGTTTGGGCGCAAGCACAAACTTGCGGTTGAAAAATCTTTGATTTTTCAACCTATTACTTTACATACTTTCAAGCTTTTTTCCGCAAAGGACTTTCACGGTAAATGATATCATCGCGTCCCGGGCCGTTGGAGACCATCGTAATCGGGTATCCGATCTGCTCTTCTATGAACTCTATATAGTTCCGGCAGTTCTCAGGCAGTTCCCCGTACGTTTTAATGCCCCGTATCTCACACTTCCAGCCCGGCATTTTTTTCAGAACAGGCTTTGCTTTTTCAAGTTTCGCCGTGACCGGGAAATCCGTCGTCACTTCGCCGTCTATCTCATAGCCGGTACAAACGGGAATCTCATCCAGATAACCGAGCACATCCAGAACGGTAAATGCCACGTCCGTTGTGCCCTGCAACCGGCAGCCATATTTGGATGCGACACAGTCGAACCATCCCATACGGCGCGGACGCCCTGTCGTCGCCCCATACTCCCCTCCGTCGCCGCCGCGCCGCCGCAGTTCGTCCGCTTCCTCTCCGAAAATCTCAGATACGAAGGCGCCCGCGCCCACCGCTGAGGAATAGGCTTTGCATACCGTCACAATCTGCTTAATCTCATAAGGCGGAAGCCCCGCACCGATGGCGCCGTATGCCGCCAAAGTCGATGATGACGTGACCATCGGATAAATGCCGTGGTCAGGGTCTTTTAAGGTGCCCAGCTGGCCTTCCAACAGAATCGTTTTGTTTTCTTTTAACGCTTTATCCAGATAGGCGGATACATCGCAGACATAAGGCGCGATCATATCCCTGTACTGATGCATCGTCTCTAAAAGTTCCGCCGGCTGAATCAGCGGTTTATGGTATAAATGTTCCAGAATGACGTTTTTCGTCTCACTGACTCTCTCCACTTTTTCCCGTAACAGTTCTTCGTCAAAAAGTTCGCTGACCTGGAAACCGATTTTTGCATATTTATCGGAATAAAAGGGTGCAATTCCCGATTTGGTGGAACCGAAAGATTTACCGCCCAGCCTTTCTTCCTCGTACTGGTCAAAAAGAATGTGATATGGCATCACGATCTGACAACGGTCGGATACCAGTATCTTTGGCATCGGTACATTCTGGTCTGTAATGGATTTGATTTCTCCGAACAAAATCGGAATATTCAGCGCGACACCATTGCCAATAATGCTCGTCACATGGTCATAAAATACGCCCGACGGAAGTGTGTGCAGTGCGAACTTTCCATAGTTATTTACGATTGTGTGTCCTGCATTGGCGCCTCCCTGAAAACGGATAACGATGTCGGCTTCTTTCGCCAGCATATCCGTGATTTTTCCTTTTCCTTCGTCGCCCCAGTTAGCGCCTACGATTGCCTTTACCATAACGATTCCTCCAGACTCTTCATATTTTCATCTTTATATCCATGTTACTTTCTCAGCAGAAAAGCAGGTTCGTAAAAAACCTGCTCCTGCTGTTTCTTACTTTATGATTATATGGCATTTTTAATCATAAGTAAAATCAATATTTATTATATTTCATATAAGTTATTATTATATCTTCTATTTCAGTTTACATAACATTATTTCTTTAAAAAATCACTGAACTCCTTCAATTCTTTTTTCTTTTCTTCTGAAAGGCTGTTAAATTCCATATTATGGATTGCGCCTTCCAGCGCATACAAGTGTACCAGACAGACCTGCGGGTATTCTTCTTTGAGTTTTAAAAAAGCCTGTTTTGAACCCTGCTCAATCAGTTTTTCGGGGGAATCAATCCCGACAGCTGTCAGCTTTTTCGCCATTTCCTTACCGATATTTATCATGGATGTCAGATCAGACATAGCTTTTCTCCTCCTGGAATATTGTTTGACATATAGATTATAGTGTGAAGAGAAGTTCTAAGGCTCATACAGCTAAAGCCTGGTTCCCAAGCTTGGCTGTTTCGCCAAGAACTTCTACGACTTGCGGAGCAAGTCTTCTTCATCACAAATTTATTTGTGTTCGATATTCATGATCTTTTTTATATTTCTTTGCCAGTTCACTCTCTGCTTTCGGTGTTTTTCTTTTTTTTCATCAAAAGTTTTTCATGTAACTACAGTTCAACAAACTGGAATTCTGATAAGACCTAATTTATGGCATTTATTAACTGTTATATTTTATCTTCAAAAAGTTCGCAAGTCCTTGAAAATGCTAAATTTATAGCATGTGAGTTTGCCCTTACGCTTTCTCTTGTGTTATATCCTTTTCCCAAACAATCCAACGGATTGTTTTTGTTACTGAACTCTCATAAGGGCAAAAATAAGGGAA
>CAMWXB010000124.1 GCA_947178125.1 uncultured Lachnospiraceae bacterium
AGGAGATATCTTTTTGGGGAAACGGGGCTAAAAAGTGCTATTTCCCGACAGCCCCTTCTGGGTGAGAAAGATTTGCCAAGGCAAATCGTAGAAAATCTTCACGAAGCGTCCAAGCCTGAGTAGCAGGCTTTTGGCGTATGAGTGTTAGATTTTCTTCTCGCCCTGTCCATTCCAACAATAAGTGCACAATTTGGAAGGGTCGATACCGACCGAATCGATCATATCATCCAGACGGTTATAACGGAGAGAAGTGAAATTAAGCTTCTCTCTTATTTTTTCCAGCATATCATGGTACTCCGTCGATTCCGGGTCTGCATAAACGGTCAGGTTTGGATATTTATTGTCTCCTTCCATTTCCTGAATGACCTTACGGGCAATCAGTTCCATCTCGGAAGTCGAACGCGAGAAATTCAAATATTTACAGCCGAATAACAGGGGAGGGCAGGCCGGACGGATATGCACCTCTTTTGCACCGCTCTGGTACAGGAATTCCGTTGTCTCGCCCAGCTGTGTTCCACGCACGATGGAATCGTCGATGAGAAGCAGGCTGCGGTCTTTGATGAGGTCGTGCACCGGAATCAGCTTCATTTTGGCGATGAGGTTCCGCTTGCTCTGAATCGTCGGCATGAAAGAACGCGGCCAGGTAGGCGTATACTTAATGAATGGTCTGGAAAAAGGGATTCCCGATTCATTCGCATAGCCAATGGCATGAGCGGTGCCGGAATCCGGTACGCCAGCTACGATATCCGGTCTGGCATCGTCCCGCTGCGCCAGCTTGGTGCCGCAGTTATAACGCATTTGTTCCACACTGATGCCTTCGTAAGAGGAAGACGGATAGCCATAGTAGACCCAGAGGAATGTACAGATTTTCATTTCGTTACCCGGCGCGGCAAGCGTCCTTGTGCCTTCGGGCGTGACGATAGCGATTTCACCGGGGCCGAGTTCTTTTTCATCCTGATAGCCGAGATTCAGGTAGGCGAAGCTTTCAAAAGAAACACAGCAGCCAGAGTCCTTTTTTCCAATGACAAGGGGGGTACGTCCCAGACGGTCTCTGGCGGCGTAAATGCCTTTCGGCGTCATGAGCAGCATTGTCATGGAGCCTTCGATTAACTCCTGCGCATATTGGATTCCTTCGATCAAATTTTCTTTTTGATTGATGATGGCTGCCACGAGTTCGGTCGAATTGATGTCCCCACCGCTCATTTCCAGAAAATGCGCGTGGCCGCTCTGGAAAAGCTGTGTGACGATTTCATCTTTATTATTGATTTTACCGACAGTGGTGATGGCATATGTACCGTGATGGGAACGGATGATCAGTGGCTGCGGTTCGTAATCGGAAATGCTGCCGATGCCCAGCGTACCGTTCATTTTGTTGAAATCCTTATCAAATTTGGTTCGGAAAGGCGCATTTTCAATATTGTGAATGGCTCTGTCGAAGCCCTTTTCTCTGCTGTAAACGGCCATGCCGGCACGTCTTGTCCCAAGATGGGAATGATAGTCCGTACCAAAAAATAAATCGAATGTGCAGTCTTCCTTCGATGCGACACCAAAAAATCCACCCATGATATTTCACTCCTGTTCTGTCTTTGCGTATGCGATGTTTTGTGATACTATTAGTATATAGAAATTCAGGGCACAGGGCAATGGGATTTTAAAAAAATTGAAAGGGAACGGTCATACATATGATCTTTAAATGTAGAAATTGCGGCGGCAATACGGTCTATGAGCCATCCAGAAAAAGAATGTACTGTCCGCACTGTGAAAGTCTGGATAGTGAAAATATTGTGCGGGAAGGCTCGCTGACACAATGCGCGAACTGCGGTGCGCCGATCACACCGGGACAGTATGCTTCGGCGGGCAGATGTGAGCACTGCGGCAGCTATCTTGTTCATAATGAGCGGATCGAGGGAGTCTTTGAGCCGCATTTGATCCTGCCTTTTAAGATCAATAAGGATATGGCGGTAGAGCGGTTGAATCAGGAATTTCACAAAAAGACATTCCTTCCGTCCAGCTTCCTTTCCCAGAAAAGCCTGGAAAAGCTGGAAGGAATCTATGTTCCATTTTGGCTGTACGATTATCAGGCGCACTATGATTTTGAAGGAGAGGGCACAAGGGTAAGGAGCTGGCGTCAGGGGGATACGGAATATACAGAAACATCCTATTACCATATTATCCGGCAGATGGAAGCGGATTTCGATAAAGTTCCTGTAGATGCTTCGTTTGTCATGGATGACGGTGAGATGGATTTGATGGAGCCTTATGCTTACCAGGAATTGGAAGATTTTAATCCGAAATATATGTCCGGTTTTGACGGAGAGGTCTACAACCAGAGCGCACCGGAACTGGAAGGGCGCGCGCAGGTCAAGGTGCGGGATGCGTCGGAATCATTGATGCAGCAGTCTCTTGCGGGATATAACAGCATCCGGCCGGGGCGTAAAAATCTGAATCTCAACCGGGACGGCGTCCGCTATGCGCTCATGCCGGTATGGATGTATCTGTATCAGTATCAGGGGAAAACATGGCGGTTTCAGGTGAATGGACAGACCGGCAAGGTGATTGGAAAAACGCCGGTATCCAGAGGGAAAGTGCTCCTGTATGGTCTCACGACGATGGTTTCCGTAAGCACGATCTTTTACCTGATCATGGCGATTCTGGGCGCTCTCTAAACTGTATGGCAGGAGATTATAGGCTGTAAGAAAGGCACGGTTATAGAAATGAAAGAATACTTCAAATATTTCAGATGGGTATTTATCGTAATCGCCGTTTTGGCGATTGTACTTGCCGCGATAAAAGGCGCACAGGGACTGGCGGCCATAACGGGAAGCCATGAGCGGACGAATACGGAATGTACGACGACGCAGAGGGTATTCGACTATGCGGATGTCCTCACGGACAGGGAAGAAAAAAAGCTGGAAAGCCTGATCGCGAAGAGGGAGAAACAGACGGGCTGTGATATCGTTCTGGTCACGCTGTACGAATCATTGGAAGAGTATGCGAGAGAAATCGAGCCGGATGTGCCGTACAACCAATTCGTCAGGATTTTTGCGGAAGAATTTTATGAAGAAAATCAGTTTGGTTATGACAAGTCCAATGGGGACGGTGTACTTTTGGTTGATAACTGGTTTAGAGAAGCCGACGGTCATATCCATACATGGCTCTGGCCTGCCGGTAATGCGGCGGATACCCTTTCCTATGATGATGTCGATTGGATTCTGGATGAAGTATACCTCTATGTTGAGAAGGATGTATACCGCGCTTATAAAACTTATGTAAACGATTTTTACCGCGGTATGACGGGTAAAAAGTCTTTGAATGTGTATCTTCCCGAATGGCTTCCGATTCTGGCAGGAATAATAGCGGCTGTTATCTTTATCCCCATGAATTGGAAATCCCGGAGCGGCAGCCGGACGACAACGGCGACCACCTATGTGAACGGCGGCAGGGAGCATTTCGTGAATAAGCAGGATATTTTTCTTAGAAAATCCGTCGTTAAACGTCATATTGAAACGAGCAGCAGCGGAGGCGGCCACAGCGGCGGGGGAGGTCATAGCAGCGGAGGAGGCGGAAGCCACGGGGGCGGCGGTCATAGCCGCTGATATCTGTACAGATGTATTAAATGGCCGTGCTTTTGCAAATAAAAAACAACCCACATGACGGTATGGGTTGTTTTTTATATGATGATTTATTTGTCTTCTTTTATAAAGCGTTAATACAAGGGCACTAAGCCATCTTATTAACAGCCTGTGCTAAGCGGGATACTTTTCTGGAAGCAGTATTCTTGTGGAATACGCCCTTTGAAGTGGCCTTATCAATCGTAGCCGTAGCAGCCAGTAATGCAGATTTTGCAGCTTCTTTGTCATTAGCGGCAACAGCAGCATTAACTTTTTTAACAGCAGTCTTAACGCCGGATTTGATCGCTTTGTTCTTATCCGCTTTTGTTTTGTTTACTAAAATTCTCTTCTTTGCTGATTTGATGTTAGCCAAGATGCACACCTCCTGTTATGATCGATTTTTATGGAGAGTGTCTCATTAATCCGGACACGGACGTTTTAATGGAAACACACAGCTATTATTGTAGAATAACTACTAATTTCTGTCAATACATATTTTGTACATTTTTGCGAAAACTAAAGCCATGCACTTTTCACCAAAAACAGCCAGCTCGTGCTTGCACGGAGATGGATGTTCTTGGTGAAAAGTATAGGGCGCAGCCCGAACCGAGATGTAGCGGAG
>CAMWXB010000125.1 GCA_947178125.1 uncultured Lachnospiraceae bacterium
TAAAAAAACGGCCCTGTCAAGAGAACGTCAGCAATCCAGCCGGGCGGCGGCGCAGCGTATCGTTCCTTTGGAGGCACGCTCCCGCTTCACGAAAAAGCGCAGCGGTACTAGGTTCAAAAGCAGCAAAGCCGCTTTTTCACCAAATACCGGCGTTTTTCCAGGGCCTCCGCAGGAACGATACACTGCGCCGCCGCCCGGCTGGATTACTGATAATCTTCTGACACCCCGTCCGAAATGCTACGCTCTCCTGTCCGCGTATTTCTCCGCAATCTTTACAAGCAGACTGACGATCGTTTCCATCTCATCCGCGCAGGCATACTCAAATCTTCCGTGGAAATTCTGGCCGCCTGTACAGAGATTGGGACAGGGCAGACCCATAAAGGATAACCGCGCGCCGTCCGTGCCGCCCCGGATGGGTATGACAACCGGCTCAACGCCGAGCTCTGTCATCGCTTCTTTGGCACTGTCCACCAGGTGCATATGCTGTTCGATAACTTCCTTCATGTTATAGTAAGAATCTTTTAAATCGATTTCAAAGGTTCCTTCCCCATATTTCTCATTTAAAAACTTCCCAATCCGTAAGAAAGTTTCTTTTTTCTTCTCGAATTTCATCTTGTCATGGTCACGGATAATATAATCGGCTGATGCTTCCTCTACCGTACCGTTTAAAGCATCCAAATGGTAAAAACCTTCATAGCCGCTTGTATACATGGGATTTTCAGCGGCAGGGAGCATTGCCTGAAATTCCTGCGCCATCAAAAGCGCATTGCGCATTTTGTCTTTCGCATCCCCCGGATGCACGCTTCTTCCATGAATCGTAACCTTTGCGCCCGCCGCATTGAAGTTTTCATACTCCAATTCGCCGAGTCTGCCGCCGTCTACTGTATACGCGTAGTCCGCACCAAAAAGCTTCACATCAAAATGATCGGCACCCGCTCCGACTTCCTCATCCGGCGTAAAACCAATCCTTATTTTTCCATGCGGTATCTCCGGATGGGTCAGCAGATATTCCGCCATCGCCATGATTTCCGCAACCCCCGCCTTGTCATCGGCGCCAAGGAGAGTTGTCCCATCCGTCACGATCAGCCTTTTCCCCATATAAGACGGCAGTTCGGGGAAATCAGCCGTCCGCATCACAATGTTTTTCTCCTGATGCAATACGATATCTTTTCCGTCGTAATCCTCTATGATACGCGGCTTTACGCCCGCGCCCGTTACCGCAGGCGAGGTATCCATATGCGCGATAAAGCCGATGACCGGTGCATCTTCACAGCCATGAGCGGCCGGAACGGTCGCATAGACATAACAGCATTCTTTATCATAGGTGATTTCTTCCGCCCCCATCTTCTGCAGCTGCTCCACAAGAAGCCCCGCCAGATCATGCTGCTTCGCGGTGGACGGCGTGGAAGCGCTTTCCTCCGATGACTCCGTATCCACTTTGACATACGCCAGAAAATTTTCGATTACTTTTTCCATTACAAAAACCATCCCTTTCTGCCTGCGGCATTTAGACCACAGAAATAAATTTATACGAAACTATTTTTCCTTTATACACGAATTTCCATACCGCAGTGAATCGCTATCAGCTTTTCTTTCAGAATAGGCTGCATGATGTCGAGCGCTTTTGGACCGGTACAGTGTCCGGTATAGAAAAGGATATCCTTCCCCGCAAGCTCTTGAGCGGTCTGCCGGATAATCTCCGCCTCCTGCGCCGTATAGTCCGTTTTTTTCATCATATGGAATCCGCTGATAACGATATCCGGCAGTCCGTCATATCGATCCTGATAACTGTCCAGAATATTCAAAATGCCGTTATGGGCACAGCCGGAAAGCAGCAGGTTCTTTTCCCCCCGTATGACAAGACACTGTTCGTGCCGGAATTCATCCTGTATTTTCTGCCCTTCTGTCATTTCCGACAGACTAAGGTTGCTCTGCGGCCAGTATCTTCTGCCCGTAATTCCCGTAAAAAGAGAAAGTTCTTCATCTATCTTCCTGTCGCCTTCCAGCATTTCGATGCCGGGCATGGCGGCAATTTCCTTCCTGACGCCGATATAACGTTCCCCATGAAAATAATCGCCAAAAGCCGCCTTCTGTACATAAATGGCGGCTTTCCGGTTCAGTTTTCCGAATGCCGGCAATCCGCCGGCATGGTCATAGTGTCCGTGGCTCAATACAACGGTATCCACCTGTGATAAATCTATGCCGAGTCTCTGCGCATTTGCAAGGGTTTTATCACTGGCTCCCGTATCCATCAGAATGTTATGCCTGCCCGTTTCGATATAGACGCTCAATCCGTGCTCGTATCCGCATATCGGATTTCCGCAGGTATCTTCCATTAAAATAACGATTCTCATAGCAGTCTCTTTCCATCCTTTTTTGACCTTCTTCCATTGTAAGGCCAAACCGGAATAAATACAAGAATCATGCAATGTAAAAATCAAAATATGTATTTGGATATGGCTCATCTGCCAAAACATAATGCCACCATTCACAGCAATAGGACTCAAATCCGCTGCTCTCCATGATATGACGCAGACATTCCCGGTTTTTTGATTCCGTTTCAGTCAAGCCGTCTGCCCCATGATGTGACCTTTCATCCATAAAATCAAAATTTCCGCCCATGGGAACAAGCATATCGGTATCCAGGCAAAAAATCGTAAGGTCAATCGCACTTCCACGACTGTGACTGGACTGTGCCGCCACATATCCCCTGGAGACCATCTCACTCCTTTTTATATTTGGATAATATCTCTTTTTGGTAAGATTGTCTTCAGGCAGCGAAGCCCAATGCAGGAAACAATCCACCGCGCACTGAGGACGATAGCCGTCCCATAAAAGCAGACCATATCCCATTTTCTCTGCCAGTTCTTTTGCCTTATATAAGGCTTCTCCCAATTCCTTCGTCCCCACAATGCGGTTCACCTTATATCCATCCACCGGCTTTCCTGTAAAATTATCCCATGTGGCATATTTTGCGTCCCACCGAATCCCGGGCAGCATTTCGTCTAAGAAAACAAAATTTTTATCCATCGTGCTTACCTCCTAAGCGTCAGCTCAATCAAACGGTCAAATAATTCGGGAAGTGTAAAACCTGCTGCCCTCATCATGCGCGGATAGCGGCTATACGAAGTGAAACCCGGCATCGTATTGACTTCATTGAGGACAATGTGACCATCCTCCCGTAAAAACAAATCGACACGGGCCAATCCCCTGCACCCAAGCGCCATATAAATTTTTTTAGCCGTCTCCTGAATCCGTTTTCTTACCTCTGCCGGAAGGTCCGCCGGGACTCTGATCGTTGCATTTTCAGACCCCTTTTCCGGCTGTGCTTCTTGATGAATCTTAAAAAAGCCATGCTTCAGACTGATCTGATCGACCTCCCCGGCAATCAGATCAGTTCCATCTCCCAATATGGCACAGCCCACCTCACTTCCGCTGACCGCCTGCTCGACCAATATTTTGCTGTCGTATATTCTGGCTTCGTTTATTGCCATAGACAGTTCTTCTGCCTTACATACTTTATTTACGCCAAAAGAAGAACCTGAACGGGCAGGTTTTACAAAAACAGGGTACACCAGATCCTCCGTTTCCGGGCTGTCATCATCCTGAATGATCCGGAAATCGGGAACCTCTATGCCTGCATTTTTTACAACGATATAAGCAAGCGCCTTATCCATACAAATCACAGAACTTTGAATATCACATCCAACATAGGGAACACCTGATAATTCAAGTAAACCCTGTATGGATCCATCTTCTCCGAATTTACCATGAATCATCGGAAACACGACATCTACAGACAGGATTTCATATCCTCCGTTCTTTTTCAGGAGCAGTCCATGGGTATTTCTATCCGGGGAAAATACAACCTGGCATTCTGCATATTTTTCCCATTCCATACATGGCTTTTCACACATTTTCCAGGCGCCGGATTTTGTAATTCCGATATAAAAAGGTTCGTATTTATCTGTATCTATGCCTGCGGCAAGCTCCATTGCAGATTTTATCGATATATCGTGTTCTTCCGAACATCCTCCAAACAGAACCGCAACTTTCATCTTATTCATTTTCCAGACTCCTTTCA
>CAMWXB010000126.1 GCA_947178125.1 uncultured Lachnospiraceae bacterium
TCGCGGAGCGCAAGCGTGCCTCCAAAGGAACGATGTCCTGCCGGCCCGGATGCCGTTTCATAACGCGAAGATAGAAAGTGAACACACAAAGGAGGCTTCATCGGTGGAAATACAGGGGAATCAGTTTGCGGAAAAAATACTGGAAAACATTCATAAAGTCATTATCGGAAAAGAAGAAACGGTGCGTCTGCTCCTGACGGCGCTGCTTGCCGACGGGCATGTCCTGTTGGAAGACGTGCCGGGCACGGGCAAGACCAAGCTGGCAAAAACCCTTGCCAAATCCCTGTATGCGGATTTTTCAAGAATCCAGTTCACACCAGACCTTCTGCCCACCGACATTACAGGGCTGAACATTTTTGACAGAACAAGCAACGCCTTTGTCCTGCGCAAAGGGCCGGTATTCACCAATATTCTTCTGGCGGATGAAATCAACCGCGCTACACCGCGTACACAGGCGGGCTTATTGGAGTGCATGGAAGAAAGACAGGTGACGATTGACGGCGAAACTTACCTGCCGGGCGAGCCGTTTTTTGTCATTGCCACCCAGAATCCGGTAGAAACGGCTGGGACATTCCCGCTCCCGGAAGCGCAGTTAGACCGTTTCATGATGAAACTGTCCATGGGTCTTCCTACAAAAGAAGAAGAACTGGCTATTCTCACGCGTTATATGGAAGAAGAACCGCTCACGGAACTTTCCGGCATCCTGACACTTCAGGAATTGCAGCAGGCGAAGCAGGAAGTCATCAAGGTCTTTGTCCATCAGGCGGTACAGGAATATATGGTAGACATCGTTTCCGCTACCCGTGACAGTGAGGCGGTGACTATGGGCGTTAGTCCGAGAGGCACGCTGGCGCTCCTTCGCTGCACAAAAGCTTACGCATGGCTTCAGGGCAGGCATTTTGCCATCCCCGACGATGTGAAGGCCGTTGCGATACCGGTACTTTCCCACCGGGTCATGATGGATTCCGGCAGAGACAGCGGGCGGGAAAGTGCCGCACTCATTCGCAGCATTTTACAGAACACGCAGGTACCCACAGAGGATTTTCAGGCATGATACAAATAATCGGAATCGGGCTGCTCGCCTTTTCACTGCTATGGCTTCAGCGTAAACTGTACGGAAAACTATGGGACAAAAATCTGGGCATCCGGCTGGCATTTACGGAAAAGAGCCTGTTCGAAGGAGAAAAAGGAGAACTGCTCGAAATCATCGAGAACGGCAAATGGCTTCCGCTTCCCATGTTAAAAGTCAAATTTCAGACCGACCGGAATCTGCGCTTCACGGATACTGAAAGCTCTAAAGTCACGGATTTGTACTACCGAAACGATATTTTTCAGGTAAAAGGCCGCGAGCGTATTACAAGAAAACTGGAATTTATCGCTGCAGGGAGAGGTTATTACCGGATTTATAACATCGATCTGGTGGCAGCAGACTTATTTCTTTCCGCAGAAATGGTGGAAAGCAGGCAGACCGACCAGTATTTCTACGTCTATCCCGCCCCTTTTACTTCCGCAGAGTTTAAGCGCTCCCTACAGCAATTGAACGGAGAACTGCTGACAAAACGGCATTTTCTGGAAGACCCCTTTGAATACCGGGGTATCCGCGAATATCAGCCCTATGACGATATGCGCAGCATCAACTGGAAAGCGACTGCCCGTACCGGAGATTTAAAGGTCAACCAGAAAAATTATACTTCGCTGCAGACTATCCGTATCTTTTTCAATCTCGAAGATACCGGCATTCTGAAAAAAACGGAAGCGGTTGAAGCTTCCATCCGGATTGTTGCCGGACTCGCTTCTTTTTTTCTAAATCAGGGTATCCGGGTTTCCTGCTGGGGCAACGGCAGAGATATTCTCCACGGGGAACCGGTGCGGATCGAAGCCGGCGCAGGCGCCGGACAGATGCAGCAGATTTACCGGGCTCTTGCGAGAATCGACACGAACAGGGAAACCGCCGATTTCACCGAGTGTTTTGAGCAGACGCTTTTTAACGGAGATGCCGGCACAATGACACTCTTTGTATCCCCCAATGCCTATGACGGTTTCGTGGAACTCATCAGTCATTATCGGCAAAAAGGCCGGGAATGCATCTGGTTCTATCCGATACCGGAGACGGAAAGCGAGAAGCCGGAACTTCCGGCTGAATGGAAAGGTCATATCAGAGTCCTGCGCATCCCGGCAGCAAGCTCATAGGGCGATGCGCAGACAATTCACATGCCCAAAGCAACCGAACAGGAAAGGCACGTCATTCTTATGAAGCAGAAAACATTGAAACAGGAAAAAATCATCGCTGGAGCGGATATTCTGGCAACTCAAATGAATCACTGGACGCTCTTTTCTATTGTGATAACAGTCGCTATTCTTGGTAAAAGAGAGCCTCCGTTTGCTCTATGGAGCGTCTACGCTCTTCTCCCCGTTCTGTTCTTTTTGATAAGAAGATATACGAATCATTTTCTGATCATGGCGGGCAGTCATCTTCTATGCCTTGTTCTCCTGTTTTCCGCGCCGGTTTCGGGTCTTGCGGTCAAATCCCTCGTATATCTTTACGGAATCGGCCTGACAATCTATTCCTTTTCCCTGCGGATTCGGACAGAAGAACGACTGGACGGAATCATTTCGCCGACGGTAGCGGTCGGCATCATCGCCCTCTCCCTCTTTCTCCTGCACTATGAAAAACATTCCGAGTCCGATGTCTTCTTTGTGGGCATAGTTGCATTATATTTCATATGTTATTATATCAGAAGCTATTTATTGAATTATCTCTATTTTTTGACAGTCAATACAGGCAGCACCGGCTATATTCCCCGCCGGGAAATTTTTTTATCAGGGGCGAAACTGTCCGCCGCTTTTACGCTGTCAGGGATGGCCGCAGTCTTGCTCGCTTCCAATTGGAACTGGCTTGCACAGCTCTTCAGGGCATTCAGACAGGGGATTATCTGGCTCAGAGAAAAAGGATTCTTTGCTCTCATCGCCTCATTCTTCCAACAGGAGTCGGAAAGACCGCTAACACGGATGGGCGACCTCTCACCTGCCAATCCCGCAAGCATGGCTCTGGAACCGGGAGAAGCCGGTCTTTTCTGGCAGATTCTGGAGATCGTTATTGGGTTCCTTGTACCTGTGCTGCTTCTCCTGCTCTTAGGTCTGTTCCTGTTCCGTTTCATCAAAATGGTATGCGAACGTTTCCGCCGGAAAAAGATTTTTATTCAAAGTTCATCAACAGATAATACGCGGGATATTCGCGAAAAATATGAGTTCAAAAAGGAAACAAGGACACAAAGAGGCTTTTTCGCATTCTTAACTCCCACAGAAAGAGTCCGCCGCATCTACAAACAACGCGTCTGGGCCAAACGCGGAAGCCTTATAAATAAGGAAAATACCCGGCTGCTCAGAACATATACTGCCAGAGAATGCGGAAGCCTGCTTCGCGAGGAGCAGCTGGCCATTATCTATGAAAAAGCCCGATATTCTGGTGAGGAATGTACCAGAGAAGATGTCAAAAGAGCTTCCGGAAAAATTTAAGCTGATTTTAGCTGCGAGACGCACCATACAAAAACGGCACAGCCTTCATCGCTGTGCCGCTTTTATGATTAGTAGTTGTTTTTCTGGCTGTTCTGCGCATTGCTGCTGGAGCTGTTCTTAGAATTGTTCTTCTGGTTATTCTGAGAAGAGTTCTGGCTGTTGTTAGCCTTATCCTGCTGTTTCTCACTGTTCTGCGCGTTCTGGTTATAATCATTCTTAGACATTTTGCATACCTCCTGATTGATTTATATTACAGGAATAGTATTGCAAGTTTTCAAAGAAAGTATTCAAAGCTAAAATAGGTCTTTAGTACTATTTTTTTATGGAAAAGTACCAAAATACACCCTGGTACTTTGGTACTATTTTTGATTGCATTTTTCCAGAAAGTGTATATAATAATAATTGTAGATAGAAACACCCCTTCAATTTTCTATTTACAAACCCTTATAT
>CAMWXB010000127.1 GCA_947178125.1 uncultured Lachnospiraceae bacterium
AGGAACGATGTCCTGCCGGCCCGGATGCCGCCTCATAACCTTTCTTTTAGTTTATAATGTCCGTTCGGAATTGTAAATCAAATTTTGACCGGAATGATTGACAGAAAAAGCGCAAAACTTTACAATAACGTTATGGGAAAAATGAATTTTATCGCGCCATGCCATTTTGGGCTGGAGGCAGTATTAAAAAGAGAAATTACAGATTTGGGATATGAGGTATCCCTGGTGGAAGACGGTCGTGTGACTTTTGTGGGCGACGAAGATGCGCTCTGTCGCGCGAATGTTTTTTTGCGTACGGCGGAAAGGGTGCTGATCAAAGTCGGCAGTTTTCATGCGGAGACGTTTGAGGAACTTTTTCAGGGAACGCGCAGCATTCCCTGGGAAGAATACGTCCCGGCGGATGGAAAGTTCTGGGTAGCGAAGGCGGCCAGCATCAAAAGCAAACTTTTCAGTCCGTCCGATATCCAGTCCATCATGAAAAAGGCCATGGTGGAACGGCTGAAGGCGGTCTATCATAAGGAGTGGTTTCCGGAGAACGGCGCTTCTTTTCCTGTCCGTGTTTTTTTGATGAAGGACGAGGTCGTTGTTGGACTGGATACGACAGGGGAATCTCTGCATAAAAGAGGCTACCGGAAGCTGACGGCGAAGGCTCCCATCGCGGAAAATCTGGCGGCGGCGCTGCTCATGCTGACGCCCTGGCGGGGAGACCGGATACTGGTGGATCCGTTTTGCGGAAGCGGCACTTTTCCGATCGAAGCGGCTATGATAGCGGCCAATATGGCACCGGGAGCGAATCGAAGCTTTCTGGCGGAAGAATGGAGCCATCTGATACAGCGTAAAAGCTGGTATCGTGCGGTGGATGAAGCGGATGCCGGCATAAACAGGAGCATAAGTACGGATATTCAGGGATATGATATAGATGACAAAATGGTGGCGATATCCAGAGAAAATGCGAGACTTGCCGGCGTGGAAGAAATGATTCACTTTCAGCGCAGGGATGTGGCGCAGCTTCGTCATCCGAAAAAATATGGTTTCCTGATCACCAATCCTCCTTATGGAGAACGGCTTGAGGATAAAAAGACGCTGCCCGACCTGTACCGGGTGCTGGGTGAGCGGTATCAGGCGCTGGACAGCTGGTCCATGTATGTGATTTCCGCATATGAGCAGGCGGAGCAGTATATAGGAAGAAAAGCGGATAAGAACCGGAAAATCTATAACGGTATGATGAAGACGTACTATTATCAGTTTATGGGGCCGAAGCCGCCGAAACGCCGGCATGAATAAATTATCACAGACTGAGAGAAAGGCATGGTATTAAAGTGCAGCAGAATCAACTTATGAAAAGAACAGCGGTCTATACGGTTTTGTTCGCGTGCTGTGCACTGGCGGTCATCTTTTATTATTCTTCCCATAAAATGATCGTGGTTGCGGATGTGGCACAGGACGAGGTGACGCAGAATACACAAAATGAAACCGACCAGAACGTACAGAGTTCTATAGCGGAAGAACAGGAAGCTTCTCCGGAAGCAGCGTCAGAAGGGCAGAACAGCATCCTGTTTCAGCAGAATGGACAGGAAACGAATTATTTCTGCATTCCTCTGCATACGAACGTGAAAGCAGAGAATGTGACAATAGAAAATCATTATATGGACAAAGAACTTTGGGTCAGCATCAGACAGGGGGAAGAAGGTACAGTCTATGAAGACTTTTACCGGACACAGGGGGTATATGGCAACCGGAGCCCGGTCATCGACGGATGTTTTGAGAACGGTGCAGATACTTTCTGGTTGAAGTTCAGACTGACCGATGTATATGAATATCATAGTATTTTTGAAGATAATAAGCTGTATATTGAGTTTATGACGCCGAAGGAGGCCTATGATAAAATTGTCGTTATCGACCCGGCTTATGGCGGCACGGTAACAGGGGCGGTCTCGGACGAACTGGCCGGAAAAGACATTACCCTGGAAATCGCCCGTGCCTTGAAGAAAAAGCTGGATGAGGAGGATATCAAAGTTTACTATACCCGAATGGATGACAGCGAGCTTTCCGACACAGAGCGGGTCGAACTGGCGAATGCAGCGAAAGCCGATATGCTGATTCGGATTGAGGTAAATGAGAACGCGGATTCCAAAATTTATGGAACGGAAGCGGTATATAACAGTCAATTCTTTATCCCCGGCTTTGGCAGCGTGGAACTGGCAGATCTGCTGGAGCGGGAAGTCGTTACTGCGATCAGCGGGAAGGCTAACGGGCTGCTCGATTCATCGGAGGAAGATATCGTGATCAATGAGGCCACTGTGCCTGCGGCGGCAATACGGGTCGGCTATCTCAGCAACGGACAGGAAGAAATTCTGCTGGGCAGAGAAGATTATATCCAGAAAATCGCGGAAGGAATTTATCAGGCGATCATGAAGGCTTATGAAGATTAGGAGAAAGGTATCGTTATTGAGATGAAACGAACAATTATTTTTGCGACCGGAAATGAAGGGAAAATGCGGGAAATCCGCCAGATTCTGGAAGGAATGGATGTCGAACTTCTATCTATGAAAGAGGCGGGCATTGAAGCTGATATCGTGGAAGACGGAAAGAACTTTGAAGAAAATGCCATTATCAAGGCAAATGCAGTGGCAGCGAAGACCAATCACATCGTGCTTGCTGATGATTCCGGTCTGGAAATCGATTATCTGAACAAAGAGCCGGGTATCTATTCGGCACGGTATCTGGGCGAAGATACATCCTACGACATTAAGAATGCGGACTTATTGAAGCGCATGGAAGGCGTGCCCGAGGAAAAGCGGACGGCCCGATTTGTCTGCGCGATTGCGGCTGCGATGCCGGACGGAGAAGTTTTTACGACGCTGGGAATCATAGAAGGAAGGGTCGGCTATGAACCAAAAGGCGAAAACGGTTTTGGATACGATCCCATTTTTTATCTGCCGGAATACGGATGCACGTCTGCAGAATTGAGTGAAGAAGAGAAAAATGCGATCAGTCATCGGGGCAGGGCGCTGGAAGCTATGAGGGAAGAACTTGAGAAAAGGAAGGACAGATGAAAATACTTATTGTAAGCGATACCCATCGTCGGAATGAAAATTTTCTGACTGTAATGGACAGGGTCAGGCCGGTAGATATGGTAGTGCATTGCGGCGACGTGGAGGGCAGCGAATCTATGATTGAAGAAGCGGCGGGGTGTCCGGTGCAGATGGTGCGGGGGAACAATGATTTTCTGTCTCTGATGCCGAAAGAGCAGGAATTTATGATAGGAAGTTACAAAGTATGGCTGACGCATGGACACAATTACTGCGTTTCCATGAACTATGAAATCATCAAACAGGAAGCAAGAGACAGGGAAGCGGATATCGTTATGTGCGGGCATACGCATAAGCCGGTCATCGATATCGGCCGGAATGTGACATTGCTCAATCCCGGCAGTATGAGTTATCCACGGCAGGAGGGAAGACGGCCCTCGTACATATTGATGGAAATAGACAGGGAAGGAGAAGCGCATTATACGATAAATTATTTGTGAAAAGGTTTCATTTTAGGGAAAACAGGTTGCTTTTCGGGATATTAAAAAAATTTGCGAAAAGGAAATCGAAAAAATCAGAAAAGTGGTTGACAGACAAATGTTCATATTATATAATATACCTTGCGTTGTGACTGAAAAGTCATGAATATGCCGCTTACCGGGGTGTGGCTCAGCTTGGCTAGAGCGCCTGGTTTGGGACCAGGAGGTCGCAGG
>CAMWXB010000128.1 GCA_947178125.1 uncultured Lachnospiraceae bacterium
CCGAGATCTACACTATCCTCTTCGTCGGCAGCGTCAGATGTGTATAAGATACTGGCAAGGCAGGGAAGGCGGAAGCATTTTCGTGATACAGCTTCCGCTTCCCCAGGCCAAGGGCCTGTTGTTCGGGCAGGCAGGAAGTTTTTTATGAGATAGGAAATTGCTGTAAAAAATTATTTTGTAAGGTTCTTGTAAGAAAACGGTTCTACAATAGGGATATCGGCAGAAGAAAGGCGCAGGATGCCTTTAGCCGGAAAGTAAAAAAGGGGAGGAGCCGTATCGTGAAAACAATATTGGAAACAAAAGAACTGTGCAAATATTATAAGTCGCATGAAAATGTGGTGAAGGCGGTAGACCACATCGACCTGCAGATACAGCAGGGTGAGTTTGTGACGATCATTGGGAAATCGGGCAGCGGAAAATCCACGCTGCTGCATCTTCTGGGTGGTCTGGACAATCCGACTTCCGGAGAAGTGTGGATAGACGGGAAAAATATCGCGGGTCATACAGGGGAACAGCTGGCGGCGCTGCGCAGACAGAAGATTGGTTTTATTTTTCAGGCGTTTAACCTCGTTCCGTCCTTAAATGTATGGGAAAATGTCGTGCTTCCGATCGGACTGGATGACCGGAAGGTGGATGAAGCTTTTGTAGAGGATATTCTGAAAACGCTCGGTATGGAGGAGAAAGTCAGGAATCTGCCCAATACCCTGTCGGGAGGCCAGCAGCAGAGAACGGCGATCGCGAGGGCAATTGCGGCCAAGCCGTCGATTATTCTGGCGGATGAACCAACCGGAAATCTGGATTCCAAGACAGGGGACGAGGTCATGTCGCTGTTAAAGCTGTCTGCCAGAAAATACGGACAGACGTTAGTTGTCATTACCCACAATGAAGAAATTGCGCAGATGGCAGACCGTACAATTGCCATTGCGGACGGTAAGGTGGAGAAAGATGGAGGGAATTAAGATGAGTACGATCAAAACACTTGCCGTAAGCAGAATAAAATACAATAAGAGCCGTACAATCCTGACGGCGGTCGCAATGATGCTGACGACGGTTCTCCTGATGGGCGTCGGGACCAGTGCGGTTGGGCTGTTCGATATGACAAAGCAGGAGGCAGCCGATGAGGGGAATGTCCATGCTTCTTTTTCAGGACTGGGTGCGGAACAGGTAAATAAATTGAAGAACCATATGGACGTGGAAGCGCTGGAAATCACGGAAATTTTTGCAACCATCGAATATGGGAAAATGAATGGCTCCCTGAATTGCAGTTCACAGTTAAAGGAGGGTATCTACCATCGGCTGGGCAACCTGACGGAAGGCCATGAGGCGGCGGCAGTGGATGAAATCTGCGGCCCGCCGGCTTTTTTTGAAAGAATGGGTGTGGAGCCCGTTATCGGAAACAAGATAGAGATTTCATTCCGGCCGCATGGAGAGGGAACGGTTGAAACGAGGGAGTTTACAATCTGCGGCCTCGTAACGCAGGTCGATCTGTCCAAAATGGATGTCAGCGATTCCCGCATCGCGTACAGCGCGACCATTTCCGAGGAACTGGCGGCGGAATATCTGGAACCGGAGGAACGGGAGTATGCGGCAAATATCCGTGTGTTCGGGGAAGAGGAACTCGGTTACGATGAAATCCAGGAGAAAATCAATCAAGTTGCGGAGGATATTGGTTACGATGTGGAAAGGGTCAACTTCAATACGCCATATCTGTATACGATGACCAATCCTGGAACCGAGATGATGCAGATTGCGGGCGGGATAGCGCTGCTGATCATTTTCTTTGCGGGGCTTGTTATTTACAGTATCTATTATGTCAGCGTCATTACGGATATACAGGAAATCGGACGACTGAAAGCGCTTGGGGCCTCGGACAGACAGGTCAAAAGAGTGCTTCTGACAGAAGGAATGCGGATTGCCGCCTTTGCGGTGCCCGTCGGGCTCTTGCTCGGCTATCTGATTCCATATCTGGCAATGCCGGCCGTGATCAGGATAGTCATGGGGCAAAGCTTCCGGGAACTTGGAATCGGAAAACTGCATATGTTCTCCCTGCCAGTCCTGCTGCTCGTAATCGTGGCTGTTCTGTTCGTAATCTACCTGTCTTTACGAAAGCCGATGAGGATGGCGGCGAAGATTTCTCCGATTGAAGCGCTCCGGTATCAGGAGAGCAGCGGGAAGGGGAAGTTTCGAAAGGGCAGTAAAAGCGTCAGCCTGTTCCGGCTGAGCGCCGCGAATCTGCTGCGGAACAAAAAACGTACCGTCGTGACGATCGTAACGATGGGACTCAGCTGTGTGCTCTTCATGTCGCTTGCCGGGATTTTGAGCAGTATGCGTGCGGAAGATCTGGCAAGAAGGACGATCAGAACCGGGGATTTTTGTCTGGCATTGGACTATGAAAAGAACGACAAAGAATACCCGGAAAGGAATCTGGATTCACTGCAGCAGCGGGATTTTTTCAAGGAAGAATTTCTGGCGGAGATCATGGCGCTTAACGGCGTAAAAGAGATTGCTTATGATGAGAACGTATTGACCAGTTCCGATTATCCTGTGGAATTGTTTGCGGATTCCCAGCGTGTCAATCTTAGCTGGTTCGACAGAGAAGGGGCGGAAGCCTATCGGAAGATTCTGGAGCAGGGTGAGATCGATTATGATGCGATGACGGCCGAAAACGGGGCGGTCTTTACATCCAATTATTTTATGGAGGAGTATGGGCTTTCCATCGGTGATGAAATCCCGCTTACCGTTTACGACGGAAACCGGGAGATTCCTCTTACGATAAGGATTGCGGCTTCCGTGGATGAAGGAGACGACCAGCTCTGTGTGACAAAAGAAGTCTGGGATAAGCTGGGAATACAGTTTGATGCGAAGACGTCGCTGTATATCAGCGCATCGTCTGAACAATACGACAGCATCAAATCGGCGCTGCAGCAGATTGTGGACGGAGAAGAATTTTTCAGATTGTATTCTATGGATGAGGAAATGGAAATCGGCAGACAGACCGTCATCCTCGTCAAATACCCGATGTACCTGGTGCTCGTTATGATTGCGGTCATCAGCTTTATGAACCTGATTAATACCATGATCACGAGCATTGCCGTCAGAAAGAAAGAACTCGGCATTTTACAGGCCATCGGCCTGTCGGATAAGCAGCTGACAAAGATGCTCGCCGGCGAAGGTCTGGTCTATACGGCAGGAACGCTGCTCGCATCGGTGACGATTGGAAATATTTTCGGTTATCTGTTATTCGGCTGGGCGAAAGACCGCCATATAATGAGTTTGGCGGCGTATCATTATCCGCTCGCGGAAACGATTCTGCTGGCTGCCGTTCTGGTATTCGGACAGCTCGGCATCACGCTGTTCATATCAGGCCGCGTCCGCAAAGAAAGTCTTATCGACCGGATTCGGAGCGGGGAGTAACGGCACTTTAAAGAAAGTTTTAAAAAATTTTTGAGGGCGGCCGGGGAGGTTCGGGGCGTCATATAGTCCCT
>CAMWXB010000129.1 GCA_947178125.1 uncultured Lachnospiraceae bacterium
CTCGTGGGCGCGGAGATGTTGATAAGAGACAGGTGTGGATTCTTTCTTATTATGGAATGCTGTATCCGCTCATCGGAGGCTGCGTGAATGTAATCCCGGACTTTGAGAGAAAGCGGATGGAAGGCACTGTTTTTATCAAAGGAAAAATCAGGCTGTTCAACTTCATCAAGGCAGCGCTCCGTATTTATTTTAATAAAGATATCAGAAAATTGCTCAAGTTGTTCAAGAAGGAGGATTTATAAATGGCAGATAATAATTTTACCGGCGTAATCGAATCTTTGATGAAAGGGATGAATGCGGTACTGTCTACGAAGACTGTGGTCGGCGAGGCAACACAGATTGGGGATACCATTATCCTTCCGCTCGTGGATGTGACGTTTGGCGTTGGTGCAGGAGCCAGTGCAGGGGATAAGAAAAATGGCGGCGCAGGCGGTTTTTCTGCGAAAATGAGCCCCAGTGCGGTGCTTGTCATCAAAAATGGTTCCACAAAACTTGTGAATATCAAGAATCAGGATATGGTCACAAAAGTAATCGATATGATTCCTGATATTGTGGATAAATTTACGGCACCGAAAGAGGAAATGATAGAGGACGATGCTGCGGTGGATATTGCATTTCCGGAAGAGAACAAATAGAAAATAACTGCATATAATAAATAAAAGGCATAAGCAGGGAGAATTTATGAAAAAGATGATTGGCCTTGTAGCACTTTGCGTTGCGAGTGGGATGCTGTTTATGCTTTTTATGACGAATCGGTTCATCGGACTGATTCTGATCATATTGCTGATGTTGATCGGTTATAATTTTTTCTGTTGCGATTGATGCAGGAGGGAACAGATATTTTATGGATGAAGAGATACTGGAAACAGCATATGCCAATGAAGATATGCTGGGAGATACTATAATAATAGAAGATAGTAAAGATATTATTGAAGATACGAAGGCGGAAACACTGGAAGAGGCATTGGAAGGCGCCGCTTCAGCAGAAGAACTGAATCAGTTGAAAGCATGGCTCTTTAAAGAAAATGTCAGGATTATCTCTGCTGCAAAGGAACTGGAGCAGATGCAGGAACAGTTCAGGGAAGAGAAAGAACAGTTCCAGGAAGAGATGAAAGCTCTGAACCGCAAGATGGCGGCTGAGCGGCAGCGTTTAAAGGATGATAATCTTTTCTTTGAAAAAAAGATGGAAATTTTAAAGGGCGGTTTTGCGGAACTCGATATGGACAGGCGTCGTCTTGAGAAGGAATGGGCCAGGCTGGAGGCGCAGAAGGAAGTCATGCAGCGGCCTGTTTACGGCAGTGCAGGAGAAGTTTCCGATTTGTTCAGAGGCGTAAAAAATCCGCTCGCATTAAAGAAACGGTATAAAGACTTGATCAAGATATTCCATCCGGATAATGTGGCAGGGGATAAGGAAATGATTCAGAAGATCAATATTGAATACGAGAATCTGAGACATGATTTCAATATCGGGAAGTGGGCATAGGAGATTTCCCGATATTTTTCTGTCAGAGAGTGAATATGATGAACAAAAAGACCAGCTGCTGATAATGCACTGGCCTTTTCTTTTTCATTCTGATTTGTCGCATTCGCCGATAATCCGAAATTATGCTCTTTCAACTTTACCGGACTTTAAGCACTGGGTACACACATGTAATCTCTTGGATGCTCCATTCACTTTACATTTAACATTCTGTACATTAGAATTCCAAATTCTGTTAGATCTTCTATGAGAATGGCTTACGTTGTTTCCGAAATGAGCGCCCTTACCACAAATATCACATTTAGCCATCTTTGCACCTCCTGACAATATATAATCAAATTCTTTTTCTGCGTAAACAACATTTGTATAATAGCAGAAATAGGAAAAGATTGCAAGTAAAAATTAAGAAACTTTTCAGAACTTTTCAAAATTTTTCAAAAAAGAAAAAACCGTTTCTTAATATTGACTTTTAAAGGCGATTTTGAGATAATATATCCGATGTGCCGGATTGATTGGTACATGTTATGCGAATAGCGGAGAGCCGGACGGCTTTTCCGTTAAATAAATAATATAATTTTCAAGGAGGATATGTCATGTCAACAAAAGCGAATTACAAGATTGACGAAATCGGTAAAGGCAAAGTCGGTTTTTCAAAGACACGTTCCATTATCGAAGCGGCTTTCTACGGCAATAACGTAGTTAAGGTCAACACATTAAAAGAGGCTTATAATCTGGCGAAGAATTCACCGGGAACAATCGTTACCGATATGCCGATCAAAGATGGTGAAACCTTTGGTCTTGACGCTGACGCAAAAGTTCTGTTATTCAACGATGGTGCCGTAACAGGCCGTTACGCAGCAGCACGCCGTATCAAAGGCGAGCCTGGCGTTGATGAAACAAAGCTTGACAAGGTAGTTATGGATGCTATCTATGAGACACGCTGGAAAACAATGTATCATGCAGAGTGTTTCGTAGGTCTTGACCCTGAATTTATGGCAAAAGCACACCTTCTGATTCCGGAAGGAGAAGAGAACCTGCTTTACAACTGGATGATCAACTTCCAGTATATGTCCGACGAATATGTGAAGATGTATAAGAAATCCCAGCCGATCGGCGAAGGCAAAGAGCCTGATATCTATATCTTCTCAGATCCCCAGTGGGCTCCTCACGAGGCTCCTGATGTTGATTACAGCTGCCTGAGCGATCCGCTTACACTTTGCTATTTCGATACGAACGAGAACTGTGCAGCGATTCTCGGTATGAAATATTTCGGTGAGCACAAAAAGGGTACCCTGACAATGGCATGGGCACTGGCTAACAGAAACGGTTACGCTTCCTGCCACGGCGGACAGAAAGAATATTTACTTCCGGACGGCAAGAAATTCGTTGCATCCGTATATGGTCTGTCAGGTTCCGGTAAATCTACTCTGACACATGCAAAACATGGCGGAAAATATGAAATCAAAGTTCTTCATGACGATGCTTTCATCATCAATACAGACACTTGTGCATCCGTTGCACTGGAGCCTACTTATTTTGATAAGACTGCGGACTATCCGACAGGCTGCCCGGACAACGAATATCTGTTATCCGCTCAGAACTGCTCCTGTACACTGGACAGCGAAGGCAAGATTCAGCTTGTAACAGAAGATATCAGAAATGGTAACGGACGTGCTATCAAATCCAAACTCTGGTCTCCGAACCGTGTGGATAAGATTGACGCTCCTGTTAACGCGATCTTCTGGATTATGAAAGACCCGACAATTCCGCCGGTAGTTAAACTGAATGGTTCTGCACTTGCATCCGTAATGGGCGCTACGCTGGCAACCAAGACATCTACCGCAGAGCGTGTTGCTGCTGGTACAGACTTAAATGCAATCCGTATCGTACCTTATGCAAACCCGTTCAGAACTTATCCTCTGGTAAATGACTATGAGAAGTTCAAGAAACT
>CAMWXB010000130.1 GCA_947178125.1 uncultured Lachnospiraceae bacterium
GCCTCCGTCAGGAACCGGTGCGCTGCCCGGCTGGAGACGAAATTGCAATCTATTGCGATTTTTTTATTATGGTAATTGACTAAAGTGCCCGATAAAGGTAAAATAGCACTTAGTTCATAAATTTTAACGATAGCGGGAGGAGAAAAGCGTGGCAAGAGTATACAATTTTTCAGCAGGTCCGGCAGTTTTACCTGAAGAAGTGTTAAAAGAAGCAGCGGAGGAAATGTTAGACTATAAAGGAACCGGTATGTCCGTTATGGAAATGAGCCATCGTTCCAAAGCCTACGATACGATCATCAAGGAAGCGGAGGCAGATTTGAGAACGCTGTTACATATTCCGGATAATTACAAAGTTCTGTTCTTACAGGGCGGCGCGAGTCTGATTTTTGCGTCTGTGCCGATGAACCTGATGAAGAACCGCAAGGCAGGTTACATATTGACAGGACAGTGGGCGAAGAAAGCCTTTGCGGAAGCGAAGATGTATGGAGAAGCGGTGGAACTGGCATCTTCTGCTGATAAGACCTTTTCCTATATTCCTGACTGCTCCGACCTGCCGATAACGGAAGACATGGATTATGTTTATATTTGCGAAAATAATACCATTTATGGCACCAAATACCATACGCTTCCGGATACGAAAGGAAAGATTCTTGTTTCGGACGTATCTTCCTGTTTCCTGTCAGAGCCGATGGATGTGACCAAATACGGCATGATTTATGCGGGCGTGCAGAAGAATGTAGGACCTGCGGGCACACAGGTTGTTATCATCAGAGAAGACCTTCTGCGGGAGGACGTTCTGCCCGGAACGCCAACCATGATGAATTATAAGGTACAGGCGGACAATGATTCCTTATATAATACGCCGCCGTGCTATGGCATTTATATCTGCGGCAAAGTGTTCAAATGGCTGTTAAAGAACGGCGGCCTTGACGCGATGAAAGAGTTGAATGAGAAAAAAGCAAAAATCCTGTATGATTTTCTGGATGAGAGCAGCCTGTTCAAAGGAACCGTCAGAAAAGAAGACCGTTCGCTCATGAATGTGCCTTTCGTGACGGGAAATGACGAAATGGATGCCAAATTTATCAAAGCGGCGGAAGCTGCCGGTTTCGTCAATCTGAAAGGCCACCGCAGCGTAGGCGGTATGCGCGCGAGCATCTATAACGCAATGCCGATGGAAGGCGTGGAAAAACTCGTCGCATTTATGAAGGAATTTGAGAAAGAGAATCAATAAGGCGCAGCCTGTTCAGAAGAAGAGAGGAAAGAAAATGTTCAAATATTTATGTTTAAATCCCATTTCGAAAGTGGGAACCGAAAAATTCAGCAAAGATTATGCGCAGACGGAAAGCATTGCGGAAGCCGACGGCATTCTGGTCAGAAGCGCGGCGATGCACGATATGGAACTGCCGGATAATCTTCTGGCTGTTGCGAGAGCAGGTGCAGGTGTCAACAACATTCCCCTGGATAAGTGTGCGGAGAAAGGAATCGTTGTATTCAATACACCCGGTGCCAATGCGAACGGTGTAAAAGAACTCGTCATTGCAGGTATGCTGCTTGCGTCCAGAGATGTCATCGGCGGTATCGAATGGGTCATTGAAAATCAGGATAAAGAAGATATCGCCAAAGCGGCTGAAAAGGCCAAAAAGAATTTTGCAGGAACCGAAGTACGGGATAAAAAACTGGGTATCATCGGTCTGGGCGCTATTGGTGTCAAAGTTGCCAATGTAGCGAAATATCTCGGCATGGAAGTATACGGATACGATCCTTATGTTTCCGTAGACGCTGCATGGAACTTGAACCGGGACGTAAAGCATGCGTTGAATGTGGACGAAATCTATGAAAACTGTGATATCATTACGATTCATGTTCCGTTAGTGGATGCAACGAAGGGTATGATCAATAAAGAAGCTATTGAAAAGATGAAAGACGGTGTGATTCTGCTGAATTTTGCACGCGATCTTCTTGTGGATGAAAAAGCCGTTCTCGACGGAATCACGGCAGGCAAGGTCCGCAAATATGTATCCGATTTTCCGAACCCTGTGACGGCCGGTAAAGAAGGCTGTATCGTTATTCCGCACCTTGGCGCATCAACGGAGGAATCGGAAGATAACTGCGCGAAAATGGCAGTCGAAGAACTGATGGATTATCTGGAAAACGGCAATATCATCAACAGCGTCAACTATCCGAAATGTGATATGGGTATCTGTACGCAGGCGGGACGTGTTGCCATCTTCCATAAAAATATTGCGAATATGATCACAAAATTTACCGCGTGCTTCGGTGATAACGGCATCAATATTTCCGATATGACCAATAAGTCGAAGGGTGAAGTGGCATATACGATGCTGGATATTGAGACGCCGGCATCCGAAGATATCATTCAGACGCTGTCCTCCATTCCGGGTGTTTTCCGCGTGAGAGTGATCAAATAAGAAATAACAAAAATAATAAAAAAGAAAACTCCCGTACTGCTTTTGGCGGTAGGGGAGTTTCTTATGTGAATCACATATAAAATTTAGCATTAAAAGATATTGTTATCCTTCAGTTCTGTCTGGAACTGTTCTTCTGCCTTGACGGCAACTTCGCTTGCCAGATCCATATAAAGAATAAAGACATCTTCAAGGGCCATTCCCTTTTCCTTCGCAATTTCCTCCATGACCGGCTTTAAGGTCTCAAGCTGAAAGGAAATCGGCGTTTTCTGCGGGTCGATATCGGCAAGTGTTTTCTCAGCATAGGCATTAATCTTATGAAGAATTTCTGCATTTTCCGGTGTCATAGTTTTCATCCCTTTCTCAATATTTAGAATAACTTACGGTGCAGCCGCCAGCCGGCCAGACAGGGCATAGTCCCTTTGGAGGC
>CAMWXB010000131.1 GCA_947178125.1 uncultured Lachnospiraceae bacterium
CTGCTTTTCGCAGAGCGAAAGCGTGCCGCCGCAGGAACTATGCCCTGTGCGCCCCAGGTGCCTCCTGAATTGTGACTGGAAAAATTCCTGTATCAAATTTGCAAATTTGGCCCTTATATCCTATACGCCTTTTCGCATTTTTGTGTTATAATAGACGCAGACCATTCGGTCAGCGTCACGCAGACTATCCGGTCAGTATCACGCAGGCCATCTGGTCAGTATCATTTTTTAGTGTTAATTTTACCAATGCATGTCTGTATCAACAGACGGAGGGGAGTTATTTATGGCAGTAAAAGAATTTCCATCAGGAACCGTTCTCATTCAAAGCGAGCAGGCAATTTCCGCTCTGCACGTTATTACCAAAGGTTCCGTGAGGGCATCTTATCCGGGAGGAGAATTTTATTTATACAAAGGAGACGTCATAGGCGCCTGTGAACTTTTTTATGATTCCTATTTTATTTCTTATCAGGCAGCAGAGGATACGGCGCTCGCTTCCTACGCCTGCAATAACGGACATCTATCTGAACTTCTTCACACGAAATCGGACCTTTCCAATCTCATTGTAAGTTCCCTTTTCCGGCAGATGAAAGAAATTCTGGACCAGTACGAACTGACGAAATTCGACTGTGAGAATTTCTACCAATATCTGATGAAAAGTTACTCCGAATATGGCCGTTTTACCGCCAAGCATGGTCTTTCCACCCGAGTGCTTCCAGGACTGGAAGATGTAACGGAACTGGAACTTGAAGAAGATGTGCCTGACTGGCTGAACAGCTATTACGGGCAGTTACAACGCATTATGAAAAGTATCACCGCCAAATCACAGATTGCGGATTTCATACGCGGTATGCTATACAAAGCCAGCAAGGACGTTTATGATATCATCTATGTATGCCGCGAACTTTATGAATATAAGTCGGAAATCGCCGGTCTTTTGATGAACGAAAACAAACTGGATTTCTTCGACCTCTATGCCAGTCTCCTGTACCGAATCGGCGCACATGACGAAGATTCCACCGCGATTACCGCAGCGCTCGGCACCATGATGATTCAGTTGGAAAATCAGGACTCCATCGACAAGGAAATGTATCGGGAACGTGTTCAGGAATATAAAAATAAACTGGAAGCCCTGCAGAATGCCGAAGATTCACCGGCCGGCCAGAACGCTTCCGCATCTGATGTCCCTGACCTTACAGATTCCCTGCATACGATCCTGACCTACGCGGAATGCGATGAAGAGACAACAACAGGATTCAAGGCCGCTATCGATAAATACAACAAAATGTCCGATAAAAACGCTTCCGATGACACCGCCAGAAAACTGCGTACGACTATCACGAAACTGTTCTATAAAGTTTATACGCAGGCATTTATGAAGAGCCTTTCCGATTCCAATATACCGAAAATCGTCAAAATGTTCTTCAACTTCGGTTATGTGGATGAAAAGCTCGCCGGCCTGGAAAACGCAGCCTATCTTTATTCTATTGTGGATTCGCTGCCCAGTGACCCTTCCCGTAGTGTTTATACTGCCTATGAATGGATGAAGGAAGTTTATGAAGGGCGCAAGGCTCCATGCCGTAATGAATTTGACAATGACTATGCGGCATATGTACATGAATTGAAAGTAAACGGTAAGATAACAGCGGCAGAGGAAGCGCCCATGCTGACGAACCTCTCCAAAATGGTAGAGTTCGAACTGGACAATATGTTCCAGTCCGTCAACAAAATGACGTTCGGCCGTATCAGTATCTTCTGTCCTGTCTTTTCAGAGAGCAACGTGCTGAAAGACCTGTCCGAATCCCTTGTATCCACAGATAAGGTAAGGGCAAGCTTCGAACAGATCTGTGCTACCGATTACAGCGCATACTACCGGGAGACGATGTACAGCAATCCAGACATCGGTATTGCAAAAGAATCTATCAGCGTGGAAATTCTCCCCGATGTCATTCTGATGCCAAATGTCGGTATCCGTGGTGTTATGTGGCAGGAAATCGAAGGCCGGAAACGTACCACGCCGGCGCGTATGATGGTATCCCTTTTCCAGATGGAAGATTTGAACAGCATCCTTGTCCGGCTGACCGGCGAATATCGTTGGGAAATGTGCAAGCGAATCCAGGGAGCAAGATGGAACGATGTATCGGAACCGTCCCTGACGAGCGAATATTTCGACTATATTCAGTTTTATAAAAAGAACAGGGAATTGTCCGCCGATGCAAAGGAAAAAGTCAAGCTCAGCATGCAGAAAGCGAAGAACAGCTTTAAGGAAATGTTCATCCGGGATTATGAATCATGGATTATTTACGAAGGTGCAGGTTCTCCCCGCCTGAACAAGGTTGCGCGTACGATTCTGTTCACCCATTGTCCTTTTGCAAAAGCAGTGCGTGATAAGCTGAAAGCCAATCCTCTATATAAAGATATGATGGACCGCTACGGCGTTAAACAGTCCCAGAAAGTTCATCATATGGATAATCTGATTCATAAAGTACAAAATTCCGGCGCGGAGGTTCCGGCCGAGATTACAGAACAGAGAGCTTACCTCTTAAAATAGGGCATGAAAATTTTCTAAGGCGTCAAAGGACGCCGCCCAAGAAAATCTAAGTCATGCCCGGAAGAATGCCGTAGGCATTCTTCCAAGCGTGTTGGATAAAGAGATAGAAAAAGGGGCTGTCGGGTAATGACATTTTTTTATCCGATCCCCCAAAAAAACATCTCCCGCAGAA